>JANLHZ010000088.1 GCA_024653775.1 Planctomycetota bacterium
ACAAAAATGACATTATTTTCGTGCCGTCTACGAATTTAATGTAATGTTATTGGCAACGCTGATAATCGTACAAATAATTCGTAGACGGTACGAATATAAGGTGCGACAGATCGCTTCGCTCACAGTCGCACTCCAAGCGCCGCGCGGACGCTCAATCCGAGGGCGATGGTTTCGCGGTGGAATTGCCGATGATTGCGCTGAGCGTGTTCGTTAGAAGCGGTCGCTCCGGATGTTCGCGCATCGCGCTCACGATCGCGCTTTCGACCGTCGCGTCACCCACGCCCGGAAGCCCTGGGATCGCGACGCTCGCGGGTTCGCGTTCGCCCCGCGCGAGGTAGCCGAGAATGAAGGACACGAGCATCACCGCAGCGACGCGGAGGAACGACCGCCAGGGCGACCTCGGCGCGCGCGGCGCAGCAACGAAGCTCGAAGTCGAAGGCGCGGGCAGCCTCTCGATCAGACCGATGACCTTCCGCGCGGAATCGAATTCCTCGCGGCACTTGTCGCAAGATTCGAGATGCGCGTCGAATAGCGCGCGGTCCTTCGGATCGAGTTCGTTTCCCAGCGCGTCTGCTAGCAGCGCTTCGAATCGTTCACAGTTCATTTTTGTCATTGTGACTCCATTTTTTCAGAAGCAGCGGCCGGACGGTCCGGATCGCGCGGAGGTAGTGGGTTTTCGCGGTAGGGATCGAAATCTCCATCTCGCTTGCGATTTCCGCGAAGGTCATCGAGTCGTAAATCTTTGCGACGAGAACTGCGCGCTGAGTCTCCGTCAGAGCGAGCAGCGCGACTTGAATGTCGATTCGAAGCGCTGCGACGTCGAGCGGCTCGACCTCCGGAGCTTCGCCTTTGGCGGCTGCGTTCGAAGTCTCGTCCGTCAGCGTCGTGCGCGCGCGTTTCAGGTCGAGGCACTGGTTCAGCGACACGCGTCTCAGCCAGCCGCGGGGTTTTGCGGGAACTTCCTTCGCGCACTGACGCTGCCACCGAAGGAACACTTCCTGGACCACGTCCATCGCATCGTGGTACTGTCCGAGGACGCGGTACGACCAGCGAAATACGTCGGGGATGAATTGTTCGAATTCCGTTGTCATCGAATAGTAGTCAGTACTCGTGGTGAGAAAATGCAGATTTCAGATTTTAGATTGCAGACTGAACTTCTGCCTTCTGCATTCTGCGATTGACGCTCCATTTCAGCGGCCCTCGACCCGCGACGTTATCATAAGTGTGTACGTCCGATCGCAGAAGCGCTCGCCGCCGAATTTCCAGACTGCGGCGCCGGATGGTTCGATTTCATCCGCGTTGGACGCGACGATCCTGCCGGGCATTCTGAGGCGGACCACAAAAAGTTGCCTCCGGTGCTCCTGTGTGATCGAGCTTGCGCGCTGCTCGCGGGCAAGCGCCACGTCGAACTCGGAAATCTGTTCGTCCGTGAATCCAGCTTTCGTTCGAAGCGAACTCCGGAGCGTTTCGTCCGCGCCGGCGATCAGCGCGTCGACGTCAGCGGCGAACCTGGTGTCCCGCTCCGAGTCCGGGACGCCTTCGTAGTCCTGGACCCACTCCGAAACGTCCTTCGCGCGGAACTTGTCCAGCACGCCCTGCCTTACGAGCAGCCAGCGGTCCTGCGATGCTCCGGGCGCCGCGGCGAGGAACGCCCGCTCAGCGTGTTCGAGATGCTGGCGTGCGGTAAGCTCCACGAACGCGCGGATGATCTTCACCTGCTCGTCGAAGGTGAGCTGTTCCTGAGGCTTTGCGAGAATGTCCTTCAGTTCCTTGTCGAAAAGCGTCTCCCGCCACATTTCGAGAAGCGCCCATTCCCGCGGTTCGTAGTCCCGTCGGAAGTGGTAGTATTTGCCGTCCGCGCGCTGCTCGATGGTCAGCGTCGTTGGAAAACGGAGGTAAACGTCCGCGTCCGGATCGTCCGGCGCGCCGAAGGTTTCCGGGAGACTCGCTCCGGGCGCGAAAGACCGCGTCGCGCTTAGCACAAGCTTGTCTTCCTCGTCCGCGTTCGCGGCGGGGACGGTTTCGCGCGAGACTCGCCAGCCGCCTGACTCGGAGGGCAGCGCGTCCTCGATTTCGAAATCCTTCGGAGAGCCTTTGTAACTCAGCTCGATCGTGACCTCGCCGGTTTCGGAGACTGCGATTTCCTCGCTGCGTTCGAGACAGCCAAGTCCGGAAGCAAGCAGCAGCGACGTAAACAAGAAGCCACGATAGAAATTGTTTGCCTTCATTTTATGCCTTTCTTTCGTCGTTCGATTTTTCTGAACATACCTTCCATGACTCCCTCAAACAGTTTTTGGATGACACGAATCTTTGAAAACACTACCATCGTGGCATCGTTTTCAACCCGATTACCCGGAGACAATGATGAGCGAACGCGCGACCTTCACCAGAATGGAAGATAGCACCGCCCAGGACTGGGCGATAATTTTCCCCGAGGCGGCTAAGATGGCGTTCAACCTTCCGGACCGCGTTCTCAGCCATCTGCAGCTTCTGGACGGCGACTTCGGCGGCTTCCCTGTGGACCGGCTGACGCACTGCCTTCAGACCGCGACCCTCGCGCTTAAGGCTGGACGAGACGAGGAATACGTCGTCTGCGCCCTGCTCCACGACATAGGCGATACGCTCGGGACATACAACCACGCGGACATCGCCGCGGCGATCCTGAAGCCTTTCGTAAGCGAAGCGAATCACTGGATGGTTCAGAACCACGGGATTTTCCAGGGGTACAACTTTTTCCATTACATCGGTCTCGACCGTAACCTCCGCGACCGTCTGAATGGACACGCGCACTACAACCACGCGGCGGAATTCGTCGCGCTCTACGATAATCCCGCCTTCGATCCGGAAGGCGAAACCCTGCCGCTCTCGGAATTCGAGCCGATGGTGCGAAATGTGTTCGCTGCGCCGAAGAACTCGATCTACCTCGCCGCGCTGGATCATTAGCGGATGGCGGTAAAACGGTGTCGGTTCGGTGATCCAGATGGTACCGACGCCTGGTCCGGTTTCATGGTCAGGATGCCCGTGACACATGCAGGAAACGCCGGGGACGTTCCGATCTGATATGGACCACCGAACGAACGCAGAGTTAAGTATCATGATTTATATAAGTTCGGTGAAATTCGTCGATTGAAACGTCTCTGGAAGTTCCTGAGATTGGCTCGGCTATAATGCCCAGGTAGTCGTCGAATAGACTTCGAGGCTTTCGAGGCTAACGTGATCCACCCCAAAGCGATTATAAATTATATAATTATCATTATTTATAGACTTAATAGCCGTTCATAGTGGTTTATGACTACGAAACTCGGTGTGAGTTGCCTAATCATACTTCAATATAAACTTATTCATTTCTTGAAAATTTACGCAATATGGGCACAAAAAACAAAACCGACGTAACAGTTCGATGAGCCTAGTCCCCGGCACTTACATACGTCTACAGAAGTTACCATTACTCGATGGGACTATTCATGGAGCATTGTGAAAGTGCCGGAGAGGTTTATATCTGACGTGGACTACCGAATGAGTACCATGATTTTTAGAAAACTCGCGTATTAGCCATTTAAATCGGCACGCTTTTGCATACAATGCTCTTCTTACCTGACCTGAGTTTTTTTCCAGCGAGGTTTCAAAGTCAAGCAAACGGAGGATATTTCCATGTTTTTCAATCTGGCACAAAATTACGACAATTTCGAAGGAATCGACGAAGGGACGATGGCGGTTGCCGGCGCGTCCGCGATGCTCTTCATGTTGGTGTACCTTGCGATTGTCGTCGTGGCGATCGCCGGAATGTGGAAGGTTTTTTCCAAAGCCGGTCAACCTGGCTGGGCTTCAATCGTTCCGATTTATAATTTATACGTTATGAGTCAGATAGGCGGGAAAGAAATCATCTGGTTCATTCTTTGCTTTGTACCCATTGTGAACATCGCCGCCATATTCGTACTGAACATTGGCATCGCGGAGAGTTTCGGTAAAAGCACAGGTTATGGCGTCGGTCTGGCGCTATTGCCCTTTATTTTTTACCCGATGCTAGGTTTTAGTGGAGCAGAGTATCTTGCCGACGGCGAAGATTAGTTGTCGATGGCTCGTCTCATTGATCGCTGTATACTGGCATTTGACGCTGTTTATGGCAGATGAGGGCTACTCTCGCGGGTAATGCCTAATTTTTTTGAAGATTACTTGTAAATCCCGGAGCCGGGCGCTTAAATGTTCGCTCTGAAATTCAAGGGAGAAGTAATGTCAGTCAGAATCAGACTCAGAAGAGCGGGAAGGCATCGAAGGCCGTTTTACAGGATCGTGGTGACGGATATCCGGGTCAAGCGCGACGGCAAGTACATAGAGAGCCTCGGATGGTACGATCCGCTCGCACACGACGAGCATAAGCGTCTGAAGTTCAATCTCGAAAAGGCGAAGGAATGGATCGAGAAGGGCGCGCAGCCGTCGGAGCGCGTGAAGAGCTTTTTCAAGAACGCGGGATTCACGCTCACGCACAAGCGGAAGAGCCGTCCGCGCGGATCCTCCGCTACGACCGGAAGCTGAACTCCCTCCGCGGATTCGCGGCTTAGATGTGACGCGCTGCTTTTCGCCTCCGGGCGGACAAGAGTTATAATTGCGAATGATGAGAGTATCGCTTCCGATAGCGCTCGCGCTGCTAGTCACTACGGTCGGCTGCCCGTCCGCGGAAGTGATCGTGTATCCGACGGCAGTGCCTCCCGATGAATATCGCAGCGCGAAGGCTGAGCTTACAGAGGGGCAGCTTCTCGAAGCCCTCGCGTCGGACGTCGAAAGCGATCGAATGCGCGCGGAATTCGAACTGATGGAAAAAGGCGCGGCGGGATTCGACGTCATCGTCACGAAAGTCCTCATCGACGAAAATCCGGCGCCGATGCGTCTTAGCGGTCTCCGCGCGGCGTGCTCGATAGTCAAAAAAATCCCCGCGGAAATCGACGACAACCGCAGGCTTGCGCTTCTTCGTGCGCTTTACCCGCTGTTCTACAACTTCGGCGCGGACGTCAAACGGCTCGTTTTTGCGTATCTAGAGGGCACCGGAATCGAAATCCCGCCCGAGATGTGCGCAATCGCGATCGGGACCGGGGACAGCTACCTGATGCTTTCCGGGCTGCATCTTCTGTCGATCTACCCTCGGAAGGAGCTTGTGGACCTCGATATGCTGATCTCGTTTCTCGAGCACGAGGACGTGGCGGTCCGAAGGACGGCGATACAGGCGCTGCGCGTGCTCACGGGCGAGTACTTCGGCTACGTTCCGGACGACCTCTACCGGGAGGAATCCGACGGTTCGCGGCGTTTCGATCCGGAGATTCGCCAGGCGAGACTCGAAAGCATAGCGAAGTGGAAAGCGCTCAGCTTAGAGCGGCGGGGTTCAAGGCCCGCGGCCGATTCCACAGCCGACGAGAACTGAGCAAATTTTGAATTTTGAATGCGGATTCCGAAACACGATAAATTAGCATAAGGAGGCGCGAAATTATAAGTCATTCAAAATCGCGCTCGGATTTGCGTCAGGTTCGTATTGCGCGATTGAGTCAAACCGGAATCGTAGCTATAGTTCCGATGAGGATTTGACGATTGAGCGCGATGTGAAAATGGCGTGAATATGAGATGCGAGATGGATTACTTATTGTTTCGCGCCTCCTAACCTGACACTCCGCGACCCGTGCGACTCCGCCAGCGAAACGGAAACACCAAAGGGAAGAATATGAGCATAGCCGCCGCTACGAAGTGGACGAAATTCTACAAGGAACTCGTAAGCAAATACGAGAGCAAACTGACGCTCCACAAGATGAGTCCGATGGAGCTTATCCTGTTCTGCATTCTGCTCGAAAACTCGTCGAGCGGAAGGGCGCGGAAGGCTCTTGACGAGATTCATTCCGAGTTCGTGGACTACAACGAACTGCGCGTCGCGAGGGTGTTTCAGATCGACGAGGTGCTCGCGCGGGCAAAGGTCGAGGACTCTTTCGACAAGGCGAAAAAGATTAAGGTCGCGCTCACGAACATTCATGAGAAGGAGCACTCGATCAAACTCGACGTGCTCTTCGGAAAGCCGCTCGCGGAGCTTAAGAAGTATCTCCAGGCGCTCGACTACATAGGAGATCAGGGTATCGACGCGATCCTGCAGTACTGTTTCGAATACCAGAATCTCGCGCTGTTCGCGGATCTGAAAATCGCGCTTATCGAGGCGGGTCTGATCGACGCCAGCGATACTCCGCGGGCGGTTACGCAGTTCATCTTCGGCACGTTCGAGAAGCATCAGGTGAATGAGTTCTGTCTGTACGCGCTCGAATACGGAAGCGATCTCGCGCAGTCGAAGAAAAAGAAGATCGTCAAGTTGATCGAAGAGGAAGAGGCGAAAAACGCCAAGCCGAAGAAGGGCAGGAAATCGGACGAAGGCGAGGCGGATGGAGGCAAGCTCGCGGATGGGAAGAAGCCCGCGGAATCGAAAAAGAAACAGGCCCTCGAAAAGGCGATCCGGGATAAAGTCACCGCGAGGCGCAAGGAGAAAGCCGCGTCGGAAAAGAAGGCTCCCTCGAAGGCGACGAAGAAGCCTAAGACGAAGTCGGACGGGAAATCCGAAGTGACGGCCGACAAGACGCCGGAGAAGAAAACCGACAAGAAAGCGAAGAAAGCCTCGACGAAACCCGCGAAGAAGCCCCAAAAGCCGGTCACGAAAACCGCGGACAAGAAAAAGGACGACGTCTCGCCAAAGAGGTCGCCAGCGAAAGCCGCGAAGGATGCGCCAGCGAAAGCCGCGAAGGATGCGCCAGCGAAATCCTCGAAGGACTCGCCAGCGAAAGCGAAGAAGGAATCGAAGCCCAAGGCGAAGAAAGTCGAGGTCGCCAAGAAGTCGAAATCCGCGAAGAAGAAGGTCGAACCCAAAAAGAAAAAGAAGTAAGCCGCGATGCAACGTCTGCGATTTCAAGCCTTACGTCTGATTCTCTTCGCCGCGACTCTATCGGCGTTCGCGGGATGCGGGACCGAGGAAATCGAGCGCGACGCCGAGATACAGGTTGCCGAGGGTCTCGACATACGGGAGAACTACATTCTGCGCGACGTTTCCGAAGCCCGAATTCCCGGCGGCGAGGAAATCAGAGTCATCCGAACTGAATCGGAGTTCGAGCGGAAGTGGAGCAGAGTAAATGGGGATTGGGGAGACGTTCCGATGGTCAGGTTCGACAGCGAGGTGGTGCTTTACATCGCGCTCGAAACGAACTCTAAGCGGGGGCAGATCGGGATCGCGGAACTGGCGCTCGAAGAAGATTCGATGATCGTGTACGTCCGCACGGGTCCGGAAGCCGCGGAGCCTTTACCGAAGCGTTCGCGTGGAGTTTATCTTCATCGTCAGTTCCTCCGGATGCGCGATCCGTACGTCAGCCGGATCGTGTTCCGAAAGTATTATGAGAGCGCGGACGCGAAGAGGCGCACCGCCATCGACGTGATCGAAAGCTCCTGCGTGCTGGATTAAGAAACTATCGTAGGCGCCTGGGACCGCGGTCGTCTATGTCCGCAAAAGCCGTCAAACGTCTCGTTTGACGGCTTCGAATTATCGATGTCGCTTGCTCGAGATAATTTCTAAGCGCCTTTGACCTATGCGCGACTACCTCGGATCAGACGCCGCTCGAAGTCTTCTGGTTTTTGATGACGTCCAGGAAAACGTCCATTAGCGAGGTTTCGCGCTCGACGACGTCGATGTCCTCGACGCCGTTTTCGCGGAGGACGTTCAGCGCTTTCGCGAGGTTCTCGTCGTCCTTTCCGGAAACGCCCGGGAGTTCGACGCGGACGCCGGTCTTTCTTGTGCGGAGTTCGCGGACTTTGCCATCGAGCAGTTTCTTCCCTTTGAAAAGGATGGCGACGCGATCGCAGACGTCCTGCACGTCGCTTAGCATATGGCTTGCGATGAGGATGGTCTTGCCCTCCGCCTTGAGCTTTAGCAGCAACTCTTTCACCTCGTCCATCCCGATGGGATCGAGTCCCGACGTCGGCTCGTCGAAAATGAGAAGCTCCGGATCGCCTATCAGGGACTGCGCGATTCCGACCCTGCGCGTCATTCCCTTCGAGTAAGTTTTGAGGAGTCTCGTCTTGTCGTTTTCGAGTCCGACGGATTTGAGGAGCGCGTGGGTCTTGTCGCGAAGCAAAGCGCCGCGGAGACCGAAGAGCGAGCCGTAGAAGTTCAGCGTTTCCTCGGCGGACAGGAAGCGATGGAAGTAGCTTTCCTCCGGCAGAAATCCGATGCGCGCCTTCACCGCGACGTCCCTTGGCGACCTTCCGAGGATGCTGCACGAGCCGGACGTCGCGGAGATTAGTCCGAGAAGGATTTTGATCGTGGTCGTTTTACCCGAGCCGTTTGGGCCGAGGAGTCCGAAAACGTCGCCTTTTCTGATTTCGAGGTCGAGTCCCTGCACCGCGGGGAACCGGAGGCGGTAGAAGAAGTCGCGAAAGACTTTCGTGAGCTTCGACGCGACAACGATCGTTTTTTGCGGTTCTTCGTTCGGCTGCACTTGCTGATTCATTCATTTTATTCTACCCTCATTTCCGGTGCTGTTTTCAAGGCTGGAAATTAAAAGTGCCGGATTCAGGCGCGCGGTGGAACTTCAATGACGTTCAAACAGATTTTTGCTCTGGTTTTCGTGATGCTGACAATCGCATCGTGCCAGACCAAACCTCCGAAACCCTCGGACGAAGATCCCGCACGGGAGGAACCGATCGCAGCTTCGGGTGAAAATCCCGCGGAGTCTCCGCGGGAGACGAATCGCTCTCCGGGAGAACCTCAGCCCGAGGCTTCCAGGTCGACGGCGCTTGCGACTTCGCCGCCGGCGGAATCCATCGACTCGGACTTCGATCTCGAAGTCATCGAGCCGCTTGCGGATCAGATCATTTTTGGCGATGAATTCCTCGTCAGCGTCTACTGCAATCGCGGCGACGCCGAATTGACTCTGGACGGGAAGCCGATGGTCAAAAGCGCGTTTTCAGAGGCGATCCGGCATTTTCTGGTCACGGGGATGTCTCCCGGCGAAGAGCGGATCGCGAAAATCGAGGCGAAAGCGGGGGACGTGACGAAGACCGCCTTTGTCCGTCTCAGGAAAAGCGTCGGCTTCGAGTACACTCCGGAGATTCGCGTCGATACGTCCGCGTCTCCGATGATCGCGGTTTCGATCGCGCACAGGTCCGACGCGAAGGTCTCTCTTGATGGCGAAAACCTGCACGCCGACGAAATTGGCGACGACCGCATCGGCTGGTCGGTTTCGAGAGTCGTCGTCTCCGCGGAGAACCTGACGGAGCCGATAGCGCCGAAAACTCTGGTTCTCGAGTATCCGGACGGCGTTATCGCGAAATTCGAGCTGACGCTGAATCCACGGACCGGCGGAATCTGGTCGGAATCCCTCGGACCTTTCGCGCCGGAACTTGTGAAGGGGATGAAGGTCGTCGACTCCGGAGACAATCTCTACGTCTTCGGCGGCACGATTTCCATTGATGACGAAAGCATGGGGAGAGTCATCGACCTCCCGGCGTACGGCGCGTACTACTCATATTCGCCGTCGGACGGAAAATTCGTCGCGTTGAATGCCGATGGCGCGCCTTCGCCGCGAACGGGCGAAAGCGTCGTCTGCGCCGGATCGAAGGTGATCGTCTTCGGAGGGGCCGCGTTCGGGTCTGAAGAATTGCTCGCGGACGGCGGCGTTTACGACATCGAAAGCGACGCCTGGGCGCCACTCCAAGGACCATCCCGCGGAGGCGCGAGGGCGAACCACACCGCAGTCTGGACGGGAACCGAAATGATCGTTTATGGCGGAATGGTCAATCCGAGTTCTCCCTACGGGATCGCGTACAATCCAGAGACTGAAACCTGGCGGACGATGGAGTTTGACGGCGCTCCAGTCGAACTTTCGAACCACAGCGCCGCGTGGACGGGTTCGAAAATGCTCCTTTACGGAGGCAGAATAGGCGAGGACAAAATCTACCTGACAGACCTTTATTCATACGATCCGAAGACAACCGAGTTCGTAAAGCTGACCGGCTCAGACTATTTCGCGGGAAGGCTGGATCACAGCGCCATATTCGCGAATGGCAGAATGATCGTCTATGGCGGCAGGGACGAGGACGGCCCGTGCAGAACCGCGCTCGCGTATTCGCCTGAAACCGACGACTGGGAGCTTCTGACCGCGATTTCGAGAAGAGGAATGGAGTTTCAGGGCGCATTCGAACGCAGTGACAGATTTCATTTCGTCGATTTCGATTTTTTGCAGCGATTCGGCGAAAGTTCTTCGCCTCGCCTACTTCCGACCTTCGTGGACGGTGAATTCGACCCGGATTCGAGAAGCTGGTCGTTCCGGACCAGGTATCGCGGGGGGTCCTGGGCGGGGATGCACTTTGCCGCGCACGCCGGCGAGTTCCAGGTTTTCGGCGGCTACCAGCTCGGACAGCAGAGCTTCTTTTCCTACGGATACCGGTTCAGCCGCGAAAGCGCGGAAGCAAGGCCAATAGTTCAGCCGAGCGGTTCGGCGCCAGCGGCCGTGATTCCGAAATATCTTTACGAAGTATATGCGAAGTTCGGTTCAGGATTCTTCGCGGTTGGCGGCGGGGTGGCGTCGCTTAAGGACGGACTTCCAGCGAGTGTACACCTTCCAGGAGTACACTCGGCGAACGTGTTCCGCGGGCTGAACCAGCCGCGCCAGTCGAGGACCGCGCACAAAGTTGTGTGGTCTGGACGATATTTGTACGTCCTCGGCGGCGAGGGTTATAGCGGGCAGAGCGCCAGTCCCCCGATAGAACATTACAATGAGAACAGTTTCCCATTTGGAATGCGTTTCGACCCGCTTTCTGGAATGTGGAGCGTTATCGCTTCGATACCGGACACGAGGATCAGCATCGACCCGGCGGCCTGCATGGTCTCAGGTAAGTTATTTTTCTTCGGCGGCGACGTCAAAGGCACGGACGAAGAAAAACAGGAGTCCAACCGCGGATTTCTGTACGACGAATCGTCTGATTCGTGGAAGGAAACCGCGCAGCAGGGAAGGCCATCCCGCAGGTCTCAGGCGGGAGCGACCGCGATAGGTGGCAGGGTGCTCGTTCTGGGCGGAATCGAAAGCATTCAGCAGCGTTTCGGCGGAATGAGTTACGTCGTTTTCGCAAAGGGCGGGGGCTACTACGACGTCCTGACCGACACGTGGGATAGAGCCGACTTCGCGGAAGATTTCGCGGCTGGCGAATTCGGCATCGACTTCGACGGAAACGAAGTCTCGATATTCGGCGGGTTTGCGGACCAGATGATGTTGCGTGCTCCACTGCGGTCCGCCGCTCCGGTTTGGTTTGCGATCGAGAAATAAAAGAGAGTCGAAAATCCTCTTGTAGATGCCTCAGGGAGTTTGTATATTCTTAAGATTCCCCCCCAGGAATCTACAAGCCCGATTTTGCACTACCCTCTCCCGGTATTTCTCGATTGACCCCTCTCCATTCCCTCGATACAAACGAATTTCGAACGAGGCACAGGAGTGAACATGAGCTATAGGTACATCGTTCCCGTCATCTCGGCGGCATTTATTATTTCCTGCTCGCAGGCTCCTGTAATGGAGCAGCCGCGGGAAGCCGTAAGCGCGAATTCCGGCGCGACAGTCGCGCCGGCATTGGTGGAATCGGAAACTCCGCCTGCGCTTGACGTCAAAATTTTCGATCTTAAGGACTTGCGGGATTCTGAACTACCGGTGCCGAAGAACTGCCTCGCGGACCACATCAGGCAGACGATCGACGTCGATAGCTGGTCGGAACTCGGCGCGGAAGCATACTGCAGCGAGAACCTTCTGGTCGCGAGGAACAAGAACGCGGTTCTCGACAAGGTCGCTGCTTACATCGGAGACCTCTGGACGAATCAGACCTCCAAGGATTCATCGGAAGACGAAGTCCAGCGGGCGCAAATGGAACGAATGAACGAGCTCGTCGCCCAGCGTTCCGGAGCGGGTGCGATCGGGGACGTCGCTTTAGACGTTCAAGTCGCGGGAGAAGGGGAGCCGCTCCCAGGAGAAGATCCGCTGCTCGATCCGGAGTCGGAGCGCGCGCTGGCTGAGGCGCGGTCGGATATGGTCGTGCAGGACATCGCGGCGGCGACACTCGCGGACAATCTCGTCCGCATCGGCGTTAATTTCTATCAGAAGAAGGACTATCTGGAAGCGACGAGGCATTTCCGGATGGCGCTCGAGGTCGATCCGTCCCACCAGGGCGCGAGGACGTGGCTGAACAACATCAGCCGGCTGATGGACACGAGCTACGACGATCCGACGATGACGTTTATAAACGACCGGGATCGCGCGTTCGCGGAGCATCAGATGTTGCAGGCGCGCATAGTCCAGAGCCTTCGCGAGGGCAAGACCTATTTCGAAAGGCAGGATTACGATCGCGCAATCGCGAAATTCGAGGAAACCCTCGAGAGGATCCGCTTCCTGCCCATGGTTATCCCGACCGACCATTACGAGCGCGAGGCGCAGAGTCTGATCATCCAGGCGAAGGAAGCCCGGATTCGTCAGCACGCGGAAGAACTCGAAAGACAGCGCGAGATCGCGGTCCAACTCGAAATCCAGCGCGAGCGCAGGGAACTCGTCGCGCGCAGCGAGCGAATTCGCGAACTCGCGAGAACCGCACAGATTCATTTCGATCGCGGCAACTACCTCGAGGCGGAACAGGTGCTCGATACGGTACTTTACCTCGATCCATACAACGACGCCGCGAGGACGCTGCAGGAGATCACCCGCCGGGCGAGACACGAATCCCGCGAGCGGAACATTCGCGAGGACTTCCGCTACTACTGGCAGGTCGCAATGACCGAGGCGGTCGTGCGCGCGGTTCCTCAGTCCGACTTCGTCGACTTCCCGGAACATGCCCGCTGGGAAATGATTCGCGAACGCGCCAATCGCGTCCTCGAACGCGAGCAGCGCCAGGTCGAACGGGACGTCGCGGAAATCGAGGCTGCACTCGAATCTCAGTACATAAAGGTGCCCTTCCAGGATACTCCTTTCGAAAACGCGATCGATTATCTCCGCACCGGATCGGGCCTCAACATTCTCGTCACTCCCGAAGCTCTCCGGCAGGCAGAAAGTTCCACGATCTCGCTCGGGCTGAATGACGAACTCCAACTGAAGAACGCGCTGAACCTCACGCTTACGTACGTCGATCTCGACTACTACATCTCTAACGGCGCGATAGTCGTCGCGACTCCCGAAGAGGTAGTGAAGGATTCCAGCGAACTCCGCACTTACGACGTACGAGACCTTCTCGCCCCGCTGACCGATTTCGCGGGGGTCGACATTACCCTCAGCCCAGCGAGCGGTGGCGCCGGAGGCGGCGGCTTTGGCGGCGCCGGTGGCTTCGGAGGAGGATTCGGTGGCGCCGCCGGCGGTGGCGACGAGCAGGGCTTCAACGAAGACAACCTTATCGAGTTGATTCAGGATAACGTCCACGCCGACACATGGGGTGACTCGGAAAATACCACGCTCGAATTCAGGAACGGAACTCTGATCGCCCGGAACAGGCCGGAGGTTCTCGATGACGTCGAAAGGCTTCTGACTCAGCTTCGCTCGAGCGCGGGACTCGTCGTGAATATCGAAACGCGTTTCGTCACCGTCGAGGACAACTTCCTCGAGGACATCGGCGTCGATATGCGCAACCTTGGAAACCAGCTCGCCACCACCGTCGGGCTTCCCGGCAAGGGAACGCAGACAGTCATCGACGACTCCGATTTCGGCTCGAACGCGAGTCCGTCCGGAATCGGCACCAACGCCCACGCGGGAGTGTTCTTCAACGACAAGTCCGACGGCGACATCCGCGCACGTTCGGAAAATCTTTTCGACAGCGCCGTGGGCGATCCGACGGTCCTTTCGAACCGCGGCGGCTTCTCGATGCAGTTTACGTACATCGACGACACGCAGCTTGAAGCGATACTACGTGCCGTTCGCAAGAACGAGCGCGTCAATCTCGTCACCGCGCCGAGTCTTGCGGTGTTCAACACGCAGCGCGCCAATGTGACAATCGTGAATCAGGTCAGCTACATTTCCGACTTCGAGGTCGAGGTCGCCCAGGCGGCGTTCATGGCCGACCCGGTGATTTCGACCGTGCAGGACGGCATCGTGCTCGACGTTCGTCCGATCATCAGCGCGGATCGCAGGTTCATCACGCTCGAACTGCGTCCGACCGTCGCGGAACTCGTCCGACCGATTCCGACAATCACCACCGCGCTCGGCGCGGGCAACAGCGTCAGAATCGAGACGCCGGAAATTAAGATGCGCAAGCTCCAGAGCACGATCACCATCCCCGACGGCGGGACGATCGTCATCGGCGGACTGCGTCAGACCCGCGAAGAGAACGCGCGCTCCGGGCTTCCCTGGCTCTCCGACATTCCGATCGTGAGATTCTTCGTCAGCCGGTACGCGCAGGCGACGGTTCGCAAGAGCCTCGTCGTGATCGTGAAGGCGAACATCATCATCATGTCCGAACTCGAGGAAATGAACTACGGTTCATAATCGCGAGTGGAGCAAAATTCTCGGTCGAATTCTGCGAGGGTGCAATTATATAGACAGGTTCGTAGTGACGCCGTGAGGCGTTTATAGTGAACGTTCGGTGAACCACGCCTTATTGAAGCGTCTGCCTGGATTTCTGGGTGTGGCACGGGCATCTTGCCCGTGGAAACACGGACGAGACGTCCGTGCCACGTGGTTCACCGAACGTTCACCGTTTATATGCCCTCACGGGCACACTACAAAACGGGCGTTCGAATCACCATCAGCCTAAGCTCAGTCATATCTTCGATTGCGTAGCGGATGCCTTCCCTTCCGAGGCCGCTGTCCTTGACGCCACCGTAGGGCATGTTGTCGACGCGCCACGAGGGAACGTCTCCGATAACGACGCCGCCGACTTCGAGTTCGTCCCAGGCGCGCTGCGCTTTGTACAGATCGCGGGTGAAGATTCCCGCCTGCAAGCCGAAGACGCTGTCGTTCACTTCGCGAAGCGCGTCATCGAAGGACGTAAACGAGCTAAGCACCGCGACCGGCCCGAACGCCTCGCGAACGCAGATATTCTGATCCTTCGGCACGTTTTCAAGCAGCGTGGCATCGAGCATCGCGCCCTTGCGATTGCCGCCGCAGAGGATTTTGCCACCGGCCCTGGCGGCTTCGTCGATCCAGGTCGCGAGGCGCTTCGCTTCGCCTTCCGAGATCATCGGCCCGATGAATGTATCCTCGTTCTTCGGATCGCCGGAGATCAGTTTCTTCGCTCTCTCGACGAACATCGATTTCAGCTTGTCGTAAACTTTTTCATGGATGAGCACTCGCTGAACGCCTATGCAGCTCTGCCCGGACTGATAGAACGCGCCGAAAATCAGCCTCGTCACAGCGTCTTCGAGGTCCGCGTCTTCGTCTACGATGCACGCGGCGTTCCCGCCAAGCTCCAGAACGACTTTTTTCTTCCCGGCTTTCGCTTTCAGATCCCAGCCGACGTCGGGGGAACCCGTGAAGCTGAGAAGTTTCAGCCTTTCGTCGACGGTGAAGAGGTCGGCCCCGTCTCGCCTGCACGGGAGGATCGAGAACGCGCCCTTCGGCAAAGCCGATTCCGCGAGAACTTCGCCTATCATAATTGCGCCAATGGGGGTGCGGCTCGCGGGCTTCAGAACGAACGTGCAACCGGCTGCGATCGCCGGCGCGATCTTGTGGGCTGTCAGGTTCAGAGGGAAGTTGAACGGCGAAATGAACGAACACGGCCCGATCGGCACCCGCCTCGTCATTCCGCGATACCCGCGGGCGCGCTTCGAAATCTCCAGGTTCAGCACCTCGCCTCCAATGCGGACCGACTCCTCCGCGGCGACCCGGAAAGTGTCTATGAGACGGCTGACCTCGCCGCGGCTGTCCCTGATCGGCTTTCCGGCCTCGATGCAGAGAGCCATCGCCAGTTCCTCGAAACGCATCTGAAAGCGGTTTACGCAGTGCTGAAGTATTTCCTGCCGTTCATAGGGCGCGAGTTTTCGCATCGGTTCCGAAGCCTTCACCGCCGCGTCGATGCCGCGATCGATTTCCTGCGCCGAGGCCATCGCGACCCTCGTCGCGACTTCGCCCGTGTATTTGTCTGTCACCTCCAGATCGGCGTTCGGAGAATGCGGTTCGTTTGCGAGATAGAACGGATACGATTTTGCTAGTGCCACGATACATCTCCCTTAATCTGCTGGCGTTCGACGGTCCATTTCCGTCTGGCGCCGAATGAATTTCAATGTTGATTTTCAGACCTCGACCTGGTGGAGCAAACGACTGTTTTCAGAATAGTCCATCGGCACGTCTATTACATGCACGCCCGGAAGATTGAAACATGATCGCAGGAGCGGAACGAGTTCTCCCGCGCTCTTTACGCGGTGCCCTTTCGCCCCGAAACTCTCCGCGTGCTTCACGAAATCCGGATTGTGGAAGTCGAGTCCGAAATCGGGGAAACCCATGTTCTGCTGTTTCCACTTGATCATTCCGTACGCGCTGTCGTTCAGAATAAGGATCGAAAGATCGAGCTTCAGACGCACCGCGGTTTCGAGTTCCTGGGAGTTCATCATGTAGCCTCCGTCGCCGCAGATCGCGAGGATCTTGCGACCCGGATGGACGAGGCAGGACGCCATCGCAGACGGGACTCCCGCGCCCATCGTGCTGAGCGCGTTATCGAGCAGCACTGTATTCGGCTGACGCGCCTTGTAGTTCCGCGCGAACCAGATTTTGTACACGCCGTTGTCGAGCGCGATGATGCCGTCGTCGGGAACCGCCTCGCGAACGTCCGCGACAAGTCGCTGCGGCAGTATCGGGAACCTGTCGTCGTGGATTTTCTCGATGATGTTCGCCTCGAGCTGCTCGCGCACGTTTCTGAAATGCGAGAAGTCCCACGAATCCTGCTTTTCGATCTGCTCCGTGAACTGCCAGATGGAGTTTGCGATGTCGCCTATCACTTCGACCTGCGGGAAATAGACCGCGCTCGCCTCCGCGCTCGTGAAGTTGACGTGGATGACAGTGCGTCCTCCAGGTATCTGGACGAACGGCGGCTTCTCGACTACGTCGTGACCGACGTTGATCAGTACGTCCGCCGAGTCGATCGCCTGATGGACGAAATCGCCGGACGAAAGCGCGGCGTTGCCCATGAAAGTCTCTTCGTCCTCGTTGATCACGCCTTTTCCCATCTGGGTCGTAACGAACGGAATTCCAGTCTGGTGAACCAGTTGCCTCAGCATCTTGCTCGTCAGGTTGCGATTGGCGGAAGCTCCGATCACGAGCAGAGGATGCTTCGCGCGCCTGATGAGTTCCACCGCTCTCTTGACGCACTTCTGTTCCGCGATTGGCCTTCTGACGTAGCTCGCGTCGATGACGGGCATTTCAGTTTCTTCCCTGGCGATGTCTTCGGGCAGCTCGAGATGCGCGGCGCCGGGTCTCTCTTCCTGGGCGCGACGGAACGCCTCGCGAACGCAGGATGGGATAAGATCCGCGCCCTCGATCTGCTTCGTGTACTTGGTCAGCGGGCGCATCATATCCGTGATTTCGACTAGCTGGAACAGCGCCTGACGGTTCGATCGGATCGGCTTCTGGCCGGTGATCATGACCATCGGCATCGCGCCAAGATTGGCGTACGCCGCGGCGGTGACGAGGTTCGTCGCGCCTGGTCCGAGCGTCGAGAGGCACACCCCGGCTTTTCCGGTGAGCCTGCCGTACGTCGTCGCCATGAATCCCGCGGCCTGCTCGTGGCGGGTAAGAATCAGGCGGATACTAGATTCTCGCAGCGATTCGAGAACGTCGAGGTTCTCCTCGCCCGGGATGCCGAAGATGTACTCCACTCCTTCGCGTTCGAGTGCCTGTACGAATAGATCGGAAGCTTTCATTGTGTTATCTCTGCGAGGCTCTTTGACTTCCTCCACGCGGTCCAAAGACAGTTCGTGGAATGAATATCAGGTGAACTTGAAACGTGATTTGAATGACTTTTCACGGGTAGTAGCGACAGGCCGCTACCTGCATTCCTGTATCCGATACAGGCCTTCATCTTCACAACAATGATGGAAGAAAAATCATTGTAAAATTTATCTTCAAGCATAGAAAAGTGCCAGAATTAATTTTCGAAACATAGGAACAGATTGGCTTGATACCGACCTATAGGAGGAGTCGGAAGACTATACGAATGCACGATGACGAGCGGAAAAAAAAGTGCAGGTCGCCTTTAAGCCGGATTCTGTCGAGGGCGATCATTTATCTGGGCTTACCGTTGCCGGTAAGCTCGAGCGCGCTACCCGGGGAAATTCGGCGGACAGCCTCGATTCCCCTGCATGCGTTAGCTCCGGATGGGGTTTGCCGTGCCGCTTCCGTCGCCGGTCGCGCGGTGCGCTCTTACCGCACCATTTCACCCTTACCTGATCTGACCTCGCAATAATTGTTCGGACAGCCATCGGCGGTATACTTTCTGTTGCACTTTCCCTGGGATCGCTCCCGGTTTCCGTTAGAAACCATCCTGTCCTGTGGAGTCCGGACTTTCCTCGAAACGGCGAGCCGTTCCGCGATCGCCCGGCGACCTGCATGGGTAGTGTACAGATTTTTATTTATGTTTGCCGTCCCGAAAATACAATTCATAGGCAGTTTCTTATGAGCGTAAAACCTCTACCGCGCAATCAATGTCTCGCAGAAGGTCGTCAAAAAGAGACTTCAGGCGTTCCTCCCGGTGTTTCTCAACGATCGACTCCAGAAACATTTGGCAGAATCTGGCCGGGCTTGCTCTAAACTCGAAAATACCCCACGAAAGCTGTAAAAGCCGCTTCGATTTCTTGACAGGTATTTTGTTTTCATCGAGCATTTTTGACATCGCTTTCAGTTTTCGAAGGAAGACCTCATGCGCAACATCGAGGATTCTCGCTCTCTGTTTACATCTCTCAACGAAAGCCGTGTAAAGATCAGCACACAGTAAACCTCCCACGATGTAATCGTCCATCGCGAAGGAATCGATATTCGAAAACTCTTCGCAACTGGTAAAAACATCTCGCTTTCCCACCGCCACGATGACAAGGGGATAGGACAAGTCGCCAATCCGAACCGACGCTTTCAAAAGACGCTCGCTTTCTTCAGAAACTCGATCGCAGGACTCCACGGAAACTGGACCATGATCCGAATCTTTGACTCCACCGACAACTTTTTTGAACCAGGTCTGGATAGCGTCGGCGCTATGATCTGTATCGATATCGCGAAGAAGGATCGCTTTTCGAATCTTTACTGGCGTCGTCTTCGCCGGAGCCGTCGCGATGAATTGTTTCACCGCGCCGTCCTTGCCATAGTATCGCTTATCGTTTTTCTTGTTGTCTTTCTTATTAATGCCAACTATTTCAAGTTCGCCTGAAATCAACCCCTTTTCCTTGAGGGTATCGAGGATCGTCCTGTCATCGTCGCCTTCGGAGAGCAAATCGAACTTGGTCATTATAGATCGTCCAGATACCTGATGTCCGTATTTTCGGCATCGAGAGCTTCTATGGTGCCGGGGAACAGCTTTCGAGCGTCCAGAACGCCCTCGTTCACGTCGAGAAAGAAAGCCATCGGTTCAAGGGAACACTCCTTCGCGGCGTTAACGAACGAATGTACGCACTCGAGGCTGTGCGTCGTAATGAACGTTTGGATGTTTCTGTCTCTCGCTCCGGCGCAGAGGGCTTTCGCGAACCTTGCGAGCGCGCGCGGGTGCTGATGATTTTCGGGTTCCTCGATAATGAAGACGGTGTCCTTGAGCATAGAAAACACAATGAGACACCGCAGCGCGAAGCGCATGCCGTCTCCTTGAACGTCTATGGGTAGACCATATTCGGGATATAGTAGCATTGTAGTTCCACCGCTAAATGACTGGAGACCTTCCACATCGGAATCGAATATTTCTGATATCGCCTCGATTAGCGCCTTGTCTTTCCTTTGCGCGAACAACGATTGCTGTAGACTATACTCGATATTCTGGTTTTCGAAGTCCGATGGGTGGAAAACGGTAAGACTAGATAAAAACTTGGCCATCTCGGGGTTCGAAGGATTACACTCGACTCTGTCTGAGTTATCTGACCATGTCTTGAACCAGTAATGTTTGCTATCGCCATCGGCGTTGAGCCTCGCCAATATCGTCCACGCCCTGGATTTATCGCTTCGAAACCAGAGGGAGGGCGAAACGCGGCTCTCTTTCCTTCTTTGGGCCCACAGATTTATTTTGTCCCGACCAGATGCGTCTAAGTTTCCATCCGGCAGACAACCCGCCAACCTCGTGATAGCTTCGCAGATGGTGGACTTACCACTGTTGTTTCTTCCGACGAGAATGTTGACGTCCTTGAATTCCCCGACAAGGCCTTCGCGGAAACAGCGGAAGTTTTCGACTTTGAGAGATGTAATTCTGCGAGAAATCGGCATTCGGCCCAACTGATTTTTTCCTAAGCAAGATACGGTCCACATCGGTCGATAGTTCAGGTCTCCATCGGACCGTGTGCGAATCAATTTTACGGGAATCCGATAGCAGCGCAATGGTTTCGTGTTTGAAATGTCCTCGCGTGCAGGCCCAATATTTTTGTTACAAGCTTGATCCGGGACGCCCGGAGCGGCAAAATCCCCGCCTGTAAATTATCGGTCAGGCGCCTAGTGGCGCGCGAAAGGCTAACAAAATGGCGGAACACGAAAACAAAGACGCTCCCGCGGAAGAGACCCCGGCGGAAGAAACAAAATCTGAAAATGCTGAAGACAATGCGCCTGCAGCTCCGGAGAAGAAAGAGGAGCAGCCGACGACGTTCGCTGTGTTCAGCGATCGCGGCAGGCAGTATCACGTCTCGAAGGGCGATACGATTAACGTCGACGTGAGCGACGACGAGAACGCGGCTGAGGGCGGAACTCTCGAATTCGACAAGGTTCTCTACCTCCACGACGGCGAAAAAATCGAGGTTGGAACGCCTTACATCAAGGGCGCAAAAGTCAGCGGAGTCCTTCAATCGGTCGAACGCGGTCCGAAGGTAATTACCGTGAAGTATCGTCGCCGAAAGGATTCGAAACAAAAAATCGGCCACCGCGACTGGCACTTCGTCCTGAAGGTTACTGACATCGTGCGGGCGTAACGACGCGCTAAATTTCTTCGAACGTGAGCCTGATTCCTTCGAGAGTCAGATTCGGTTCGAGCGCGGCCTCGGGGAATTCCGCGGCGAGGTAGTCGAGGCTGCCGCCGGTGAAGCAGACCGCGCTTTTTTCCGGGAGTTCGGCTTCGATCGCTTCGAGCATTGACGAAATCAGTCCCTTGAACCCGAAGTAGAGTCCGGACTGGATCGCCTCCTTCGTGTTCCTGCCGATGGCGCGTGCTGGTTTCGCCGTCTGTTCCAGAAACGGGAGCATCGCGGTTTTGGAATGCAGCGCGCTGATCGTGAGCGCGATGCCCGCCGAGATCGCACCGCCCAGGAATTCGCCTTTCGCT
Source organism: Planctomycetota bacterium (assembly GCA_024653775.1). Taxonomy (GTDB): domain Bacteria; phylum Planctomycetota; class UBA8742; order JACQVU01; family JANLHZ01; genus JANLHZ01. The sequence goes on from JANLHZ010000088.1 coordinate 21,454, forward strand.
GACACGACGTCGAACGTCACCGCGGTCCCGAAATCCACGACTATGCACTGTTTTTTGCATTTCCGATAAAACGCCGCCGCGCCGAGGAGTCGATCGATGCCAACCTCGTGCGGACGGTCCGCGAGGTTCGCAATCGGGACGTCTCCGTTTTCGAGAAAGCGGATTTCCGCGTCCTCGTAAACGTTTCTCGCCCACATTTCGACCACGTCCGACATGGGCGGATTCACCGACGCGACGACAACGTTCCTGACGTCGATACCGCGAGTTTTTAGGGCAACGGGCGCGAAATCCGCCTGCAGGCTGCTCAAGACGGAAGGCAGGCGGATCAGATTTCCTTCGTCCTCGAAGAAGCCGAGGTGGATAGTCGTGTTTCCGATGTCGATGGCGAGGAAAGACATAATCCGATTTTAGATTTTTGATTTCCGGTTTTTGAACTAAATTTCGAAAGTGTTCGGCCACACTTGGGGGTGACTGGGGACGTGCGCTTCTTTTTTTATTGATTTTCTTCTGCGAAACTTCTCATAATCAATAACAATGTCGATCCACAACGAATTCCCCTGTCGGCGACGACGCTTTCAAGAAGTCAGCTCGAATGTCTATTCAAAATATGAAAGAAGTGAGTACAACCTGAAACGAACCCACTTGAAGCAAAGGCGAATAACGCTATAAGCATGAAAATCAATAAAAAAAGAAGCGCACGTCCCCAATCACCCCCAATCACCAAGAAAGATGATGAATGAAGAATGATTTAAAACAACCTCGATCGGTGGTAGCAGAAGATCGGGGCGCGCAGCTTGTTTTGGAGTTTGCTCCGCCCCCAGTCTCAATTGATGATGTTATGGCCCCAACAGGATATAAGGGATTATCGTCATTCCACAAGTATTGGGGGAAAAAACCCATTGAATGCCTAGGTTATCTTGTAGAGCAACTAACAGATGCTCATGATCTCGTTATTGACCCGTTTGTAGGCTCTGGCCTTATTGCTAGGGAATGTGCATTGCGAGGGCGCCGTTTCATCGGTATCGATATCAATCCGATTTCTATTGAACTCACTCGTATGATTTCGGACCTTCCAAGTATTGGACAGTTTGACGCCGCTATGAGCCAGATGTGCGATGTAGTCCGCCAAGCAATCGATGAATCCTATGCGCTCGACGATGGGAAAACTGCCTCTCACCATTTGTGGGATCAAGACACGCTTAAAGAGGTATGGATATCACACAAAGGAAAAAATGGACGTGAGGTTAGAATACCGACGCAGCATGATCGAAAGTTATCAGAACAGTTTTCGTCTTATCAGAGTCGTCATATCCGTCCCCTCAGGTTTTTTCAAAATTCAAGAATAAATACGAAACCGACCCTCACGCTCTCTGATCTCTTCACTGGTCGAGCACTACGTAATATTGACTTGATTATCGAAAGCATTCCGCCTGTCCCCGAGAGACTTCGCCGAGCACTGTTGCTTACGTTGACAGCTGCTATCGGACAAATGTCTAGTATGGTTTTTGCTATAACGGGGCGAGGCAAGAAAACCGGCGAGAGATCTGGCAAGGTGGAAGTGGGAAGTTGGGTCATAGGCTACTGGAGACCACCCTTGCATTTTGAAATCAATGTGTGGAACTGCTTTCAGCGTCGCGCAAATAAGCTCATCACCGCACTGTCCGACATGGGCCAATCCCGTTCCTTAGCAATATCCGATTCCATTGATCCGGCTATAACCGGGGCAAACGAAGTTGCTTTGCTGAATGACAACTGTATCAGCGTGTTACAGCAGATACCAGAATCAAGTGCAAAGCTAGTCCTCACCGATCCTCCCCACAGCGACCGAATCCCATACCTAGAATTGAGTGAATTATGGAACGCGGTTCTAGGTAAAGATTCTGATTTTTCCAGCGAGATCGTGGTTTCAAATGCTCGAGAGCGCGAAAAAACAAAGGTGCAATACACGAATCAAATGCAAGTACTAATAAAAGAGGTTGATCGTGTTCTTGTCCCTGGCGGTTCTCTATCACTTCTTTTCAATGCTCGAGATTCACAAAGTTGGAATGGGATCATTCAAAAAAGCGCAAAAGTATCATTACAGTACTATGGTTGTTTTCCTATGGCCTACTCTGCGAACTCTGTTGTTCAAGATAACAGGAAAGGTGCCATGAAGTCGGACTACGTGCTGATCTATAGGAAACCAAGCGAGGGGGAATGTAACGGTTCATTTGAACAGGCGATGCATACAATTCCAGGATGGTCGAATGAATTCCCACAAGCAAAAGGCTAAACGGATGCCATACACATTCCGCTCTGCTGAACAAGCATTCAAGCAAGATAAAGTCCGTGAGTTAGGGATGGATTCTCAAGGAATGCGTTTCCTCAAATTGCGATCATTATCTCGCAAAGAACACCTGAATCGATTGATTCAGGATCATCACCTTGCAATCCCGGACGGGAAACCTTCAGTGAGGTTAAAGGCCGTTTTCGAGTCGGCTATAACCGATGCACAAATAGACAACACCATAAGAGCGATACATGCAAGTGAGAGACAGCAACGAGCGACCACCGAACCAGCGCTTATCACAGAATTGTACAAACTCCAGATGTTTGATTGGGGAGGTCTGCATCAGAACAGTCTTGAGAAAACAATTGTGGACAACTACGTAAAGAAAATACGGTCCTTTGACGTACTTCAAACACGAGTTGATGATGATCTATTCCATAGCATGAAATCTTACGTTTTATGCTCATGGTATAACCATTGGACCTCTATCATCATCGAAGACATATTTCGCGACCACTCATCCGTGCTCCCAGCCGTCGGACGCATCAAGAAGATCGACTTCTTCGTCCAGGGCGTACCCTATGATCTGAAAGTCACATATTTACCCGAAGGGTACATCAAAGATGCGAGAAAGACCGCTGGGGAGAAAGATGAGTCTGCTCTCTTGAAACAATATTGTCGTCAACACAATATCCATTTCGACAAGACGCTACCTGCTGCCCGACTTATCGAGGATCTTTGGAGCAAAGTCGCAGATATTCCAGACGAGGCAGCACGGGCTGTGATTCAAGACCTAAAAACACGCCGATTGGCTATTCTGGAAGAAGCGAAGCAGAATCCGGTTTCGCTAATTACTTGGCTCTATGAAATGCAAGGTGTAAGGCGTTTTGATGCGTCAAATCGCCTGTTTCTGGTTCTCGTGGACTGCGATAACTTCTTTGAATCCTGGAAACTGAAGCGAGCGAAACCCCTGTTGGTGGATAAGATTCACGGTCATTTGGGTGCAGCACAGCGTGGCGGTCATGATTTGGCATTCCAGTGGGAAGGTACGACTTACCAGGTGACTTCTGATGTTGTATTTGTAACACATCAAAGGCAATGAACAGCTATTGCAAGTTGATCATCCCACTGAGGATTTGGAGGATTGGGTGGAGGATTGGGGACGTGCGCCTGATGTTCCATTAAAGGAGGATTGGGGACGTGCACTGCTTTAATCGTTTATTTACATGCAAAAAGCATTGTTTTCGGCATTGTGTGATGCTGTAAGTATTATCAAGGGTGTTGGTTCGGTAATTCACGTATTCTGCCATCCCCGCAGGATAAGTTCGCCATCTTGAATTTAATTCCTTTGCGCAGGAACAAGGTGCGGCGCTATTCGTTGCTATATTGCGGGCGGGACGGCCGCGCTACTATCCGTAAGTATCCGTAAGCGGCTCACGGTCAGGATGTACAGGGAACGAATTTGTGCGCGCTCCAAAAATTCTCTGCGAATCTCCGCGCTCTCCGCGTCTCGGCGCTGAAGAACTGCGAGGACGCCGGTTTTGTAATTCAGGGAATGTGCTTCACCGAACATTTACTATCAAGGAGTAAATCTGATTGACGGGATCCTCGTTCCGATCGGGTTCCGAGTGTCTGAATTTGAGCTTCCTTGTTGCCAGGAAGTGAAATCACGATTAATCTGACGCCGAATTTCTCGCTACCTACTTTCTTAAAACCTTTGGAGCCTTCAGAATGGTTGGCTCAAAGATAGTGCGGACGGGGACGTCCGCGGTCCCTAAAAATTCTGACAACAAAAAGCTACCATGAAAATCGGCATTCCAAGCGAGATCAAAAGTCACGAGTATCGAGTTTCCGCGCCGCCGGCAGCGGTGGAAATTCTCACCCGGCGCGGGCACGAGGTCTTCGTGCAGAAGGGCGCGGGCGAGGGTTCCGGAATCGCGGACGACGAATACACCTTATGCGGCGCGAAGGTCATCGATTCCGCGGATGAAGTCTGGTCGCGCGCGGAAATGATAATCAAGGTAAAAGAGCCGCAGGCGAACGAAATCCCGATGATGCGCGAAGGGCAGGTCGTGTTCACGTACTTCCATTTCGCCGCTAGCGAAAGCCTGACGCTCGGCTGCCAGAAGTCCAGGGCGATCTGCATCGCGTACGAGACGATCCAGGATCGCCAGGGCCGCCTTCCGCTGCTGACTCCGATGAGCGAGGTCGCGGGCAGGATGAGCATTCAGGAGGGCGCGAAGTACCTCGAAAAGCCCGTGCAGGGCCGCGGAATTCTGCTCGCGGGAGTCCCAGGAGTTTCGCCCGCGCACTGCACCATCATCGGAGGCGGTATCGTCGGGACGCACGCCGCGAAGATCGCCGCGGGCCTCGGCGCGAGCGTCACGATCCTCGACATCAACCTCGATCGTCTGCGCTACTTAGACGACGTGATGCCTAAGAACGTAACGACGCTCTACAGCGATCGCCAGACGCTGCTTGCGGAACTTGCGAAGGCCGACCTCGTTATAGGCGCGATCCTGATTCCCGGCGCCCGCGCGCCGAAGCTGATCCTGAAAGAAGACCTGAAGCTGATGAAGGCGGGAAGCGTGATCGTGGACGTCGCGGTCGATCAAGGCGGCTGCTGCGAGACCACGCACCCGACGACTCACGACGATCCCGTGTTCCAGGTCGACGGCGTGCAGCATTATTGCGTCGCGAACATGCCGGGAGCGGTGGGCAGGACATCGACCTACGCGCTCTCCCACGCGACGATAACGTACGCGCGCTCGCTCGCGGACAAGGGCTGGCGCACAGCGGCGAAGGAAGATCCGGGACTTGCGAGAGGGGTCGAGATGTCCTTCGGCAAGGTTCACAACCACGCGCTGTCGGAAACCTTCGGGATCGAATGCGAGCCGCTGGCGCTCTAGAACAATTACGAATTACGAATTGCGAATTACGAGAGTGACGACTTCACGTCGCGGTCCGAAATCGGCTGACATGTCTGAAGAAGGACGAGGTTACGCAAAATCGTTCCGCCGACCTCGACTCGAAGCGAGCGGGGTTCATATCTTCTTTTCGCAATTCGCAATTCGTAATTCGTAATTCCCTAAAGTGGTATTGTTAAAAACTCGTCGGACGAACAACTTTTGCTCAAGTGGTGCAAACTTTCACACGATACATATGGCGTGCTGGAAAGCGCTCCGCTTTTCGCAATCCCACCTTTGACAGCCCCAATTGATTCCAAACCACTCTAACCAGGTGCTCTGCATTGCTCGGGAATCGACCAATGAGCGGAGGGAACCGTCGTCTTTCATGGACGTCGGATCGCCCGACGCCCGGCGGGTATTGGGGTGAATCGCAATCTCGCCGACCGACCGTTTTGCCGAAACAACCAAAATCGAACAAGTAAGCAACTTCAAAACGAGTGGTCATAGTGCGTTCGACTTCGATTCCCGCCAGAGACAAGGGCTTTGCGCAAGACGGCCCGCGCCAACCATCAATAAAAACAAAACCGAACCTGCGGGTAACCTGTAACTTCGCAGCGTTCATTCGCAGGTAAGGAAAGGAGTAAAATTTTTATGGGTACCAAGAATCTATATCGTTACTGGTGCCTTCTCGTCGCGTTTGGACTCGTAGTATCGCTCGCTCCCGCGGGCGTCTACGCTGAAGAAGCCGCGGAAGAAGAAGGAACCGAGGAAACGACGGACGAAGGTTCCGAAGAATCCGAAGAGGCCGAAGAAATGGACGAGTCCGAGGACGAAGCCACGGAAGAAGCCGACGAGGAGGAAGAGGAAGCCGAAGTCTGCGATATGTGCGGAAGCGAAGACTGCGAAGGCTGCGAAATGCAGAAAGAGCAGACCTGGGGTTCCGTCAGAGTCAACGGCGAAGACGTCACCGTGACGATCTCCGGCGACATCCGGACGCGCGGCGAATCGTGGCAGGGAACCGGGTTCAATAAGGCCCGCGCCCGCGCCGCGAATCCCGCGAGTTACGATCGCGAGGCCCGCGCCAATTTCGTCCTCAGCCGGGCTCGAATGAACTTCGACCTCAGCATAGGCGAGAACATCAGCGCGCACTGGACCCTTCAGGACTCCCGTCAGTGGGGAACCGAAGGCGGAGTAGCGGGCAACGTGCCGCCTCCCGCCCCCGGAACGAACGGCGACTACACCGGCTCGTCCCTCGCGGTGCAGGACGGAGACGGCCAGCATACCGATACCAGAGAAGTCTGGGTCGAGTACGGAAACATCGCGGGACAGGACCTGTCGGTCAGAGTCGGACGTCAGGCTTTCAAGCTCGGCAACGAACGCTACATCGGAACGTTCGACTGGAACAATAACGGTCGTTCCTTCGATGGAGTCGTAGCAACGCACTCGCTCGACGGGTTCGTCACCGCCAAGCTCTTCGGATTCCGCATCGAGCACACGGACGACGACGGTTACGAAGTCGGCGCGGCGTACTCTTCGACGCCTCGTTCTACCGCGTACACCAAAACCACCCGCCACAACTCGACGGACCGCAGACTTTATGGTCTGAACCTCGATTTCACACTCCTCGACGGAGTCGGAATCGAAGGCAAGCACAGCCAGAATCCGTTCGTGTTCATCTCCGACGACCGCAGAAGGATTTTCCTCGGCGAGCGTGAAACCGTCGCCGGCGACACCGATCCGAGCGGATCCACCGCGGTCCTCCTCGGCATCAGGCTGACTGGCGAAGAAATGTACGGCGTCGATTACAACGTCGAAGGCGTGCTCCACCGCGGACGCGTCGGATCGACCCCGCTCCGCGCGTATCAGTTCGCGTTCGAGTTCGGATACACAATCGACATGGACCTCGACCCGAGAATCGCTCTCGGATACGAAAAAGGTTCGGGAGACCACAATCCGACCGACGGCGTCAACAATACGCCCGTGCAGCTCTATCCCACCAACCACGGACTGTACGGCTGGGCGGATCAGCACTCCCTCAGGAACCTGACCGACTACTTCATCGAAGCGTCGATCAAGCCCTGCAGCGGGTTCAAGCTCTATGCCGCGATGCATTTCTTCAAGCTGACCGACTCCGCGGACGGATGGTATACCGTAGGCGGACCGATGATGGCAGGCTCTTCGCCGGACGCTCTCACGGCTGCAAATCAGGCCGCTGGAATCAGCGACAAAGTCAGCCGCACCACGGGTTCCGAACTCGACCTCAAGGGCGTGATCTCCTGCTCGGATCACCTCGACGTCGAAATCGGCTGGTCGCACTATTTCACAGGTGCGTACCTGCGTGACAGCGCCTTCGTACGCAACACCGCCGGTCAGGCCCAGGTCAACGACCTCGACTTCGTCTACCTCCAGCTCTCGCTCGGCTTCTAAAAGCCAAGACAGGCTGATCTCATTAAAAGCGCCGGCTCCGGTCGGCGCTTTTTTTTATTTGCCGACTGACTTTCGAATAATTGCTTTCGACCGGATTTTGAGGCTCCTAAGGACAAAACTACAAGTGCCGGTGAATGCTCGGTGAACCACGTTGTTTGGAACGTTCCAGGCGTTTCCTTTGCGTGGCACGGTCATCCTGACCGTGAAAACACGGACGAGACGTCCGTGCCACGTGGTTAACCGAAC
>JANLHZ010000091.1 GCA_024653775.1 Planctomycetota bacterium
CGCGTTTGCGGAGTTTTTGATCGCCCAACATCTCATTCGAGATGGCCGGGACGCTCGTTTATTCACGTATAATTTAGAGAACAATCCGGAATACGCGGACAAGCGATTGACATACAAAACCGTGCCGACGGTACGCTGCCGCCAACGATACGGATTTTCCCCGCGCCTCATCATTGAAATCCTGAAGTTCCGCCCACAACTCGTCTTGCTTTGCCACATTCGCAGCTGGCTGAACCTCTCGGGATATGTTGCCGCGAGGCTTGTAGGCGCGAAGGTCGTGTTCAAAGTCATCGGATTTTTGCACGATCCGTGTATTGTTTCGGATCGCGACAATCCTCTTGAAACCGTCCACCCAAAGATCGATTTGCTTACGGGCATTCCAAAACTTGTAAAAAGTTATTTCGACACGCCGCCCGCGGGATGCGGCCGTTGGGAAAATTTTGTCACGCATTTCCCGATGGCGCATGCGGAGCGTCTGATCACGATTACCGAGTTCGAGCGCGAGTGGGTCAAACGAGTGATGGGATTAGAGTCGGAGCTCGTCTCTTGGGGCGTAAAGCCGGAGGCGGATCAAGCGGCGGAAACCGAACCCGCGTTACCGGAAGGGTGTCCGAACAGCGGGTTCTTGTTCTTTATCGGGCAGGTGAAGCGACGTAAGGGATGGGACACGATCATCGAGGCGCTTGCGTTGCTTAAAGAGCAGGGGATTCGCAAGGATTTGGTGTTCGTCACCAGCTCAAGCCCGGACGAATACAAGGAAGCGCATGAGCTTGTGGAAAAACTCGGCGTCAAGGATCGCGTGCACTTTTTGTATCGCGTTTCGAACGAAGAGAAGGCGTGGCTTTATCGTCGCGCGGCGGGATTGCTCGCGCCGAGCCGATACGAAGGATTCGGTCTCACGCCGTTTGAGGCGTTTGATTTCGGCGTGCCCGTATTCGGAACCGACATTCCCGTGTACGGCGATTTTTTGAAGGATGGTTACAATTCGCTGATTTCAAAAAAAGGCGACCCGGTCACGCTTGCCGAGAACATGAAGCGGCTGGACTTGCCGGGGATACGTGAGACGTTGATCCGGGGTGGAAAGGAAACCGTCGCCAAGTACACGGACAAACAAATTTACGAGGCGTATCAGCGGGCGGTCGAAGGTCTTTAGGATTGTTTCGCGTATTCGTCCTGCAGCGGGACTTCGAGACGGAACGTGTCTTTCTCGTAATCTTCGCCGCCGCGCAATCCGTTCGCGAAGGCAAGGAAAACCGTGTCCTCGTCCGCGACGAGCGTATGCGCTTCGTTGAATCCGTGCGTCATGAGATCTCCTTCGCGCATGATTATTTTTTCCACCTTAGCGTTCGGATCGTTCAGGTCCTTGTGATACATCGAGAGCCGTCCGCTCACGACATACGTATATTGCGTGGACTGCTTGTGGTAGTGATTTCCGCGCACGGCGCCTTTTTT
>JANLHZ010000094.1 GCA_024653775.1 Planctomycetota bacterium
AAGACTCACCGATCGCAATCCCATGCACCAATCGAGATATTGAACGTCGTCGACGCCCCAGACATATGCGCCCTTGCCGCGCAGGATCGCCAGCGGCGCAACGGACGGGAATTGATCATCGCCTTTGGAATACGTATGCGCCGCGCCGGGAATAAGCGCGTGGCGTTTGGAAAGCAACTCGGAAGTCGTAGGCATAGGTTAGACGAAAAAGGCGTTAATTTTATCTTCAATGTCACTAGCGTGTCGATGGATCAATTCACCGACGACGAAATCCTCCGGATCGTCGAGGTCGACGGAGCGCCAGCGCGGGATCTCGAATCCGACGAGTTTCCCCGCAAGAAACGAACGCTTCTCCCGCAGGACGTTCACGCCGATGAGATACAGCATGCATCCGTCGAGCTTGTAGCATTTCGGCAACATTTGGCGATTGGTGGCGGCCTTGTACCCGTCGTACACGGTTTCGACGACGTCGTGCTCGTCTTTCGTGAACAGGCCGTTTTCCGTACGGCACATGCTCACGAGGGATTCCGCGCCGCGTTTTTGAAACAACTCGACGGCCGCGTCGATGTCGGAGGAGCGGCGAAGCGGCGATGTGGTTTGCAATAAAAGAAGATGCGTCGGTTCGTATCCTTCTTTGTCGCGTAGGTAATCCAACATGTGGATCACGGCCTCCATCACCGGACTCTTGTCGCCCGCGATCTCGGCCGGTCGCAACACCGGAATCTCCGCGCCGAACGATTTCGCAATCTCCGCGATCTCCGCATCGTCCGTCGTGACGACGACGCGGTCGACGTACTTCGATCCCTTCCCCGCCTCGATCGAATGCGCGATCAGCGGCTTACCCGCAAACGGCCGGATATTCTTTTTTGGGATGCCTTTGCTGCCGCCCCGGGCGGGAATTAACGCGAGGAGTTTCATAGGTCAATCCGAATCAGCTTCCACAACATCGGGACCGCGCCACTCATTTGCAAACGCGAACCGTCCGCTAGCGGGATCGTGTACGTTCCCATGTGATCGACGTCACCGCGCGGCAAATCGAGCGGCATGTGGAAGTCCGCGACCTCGACGTGTTTCGCGCCGTGTTCTTTCGCAAAGCGGATGAAACGCGGAAGCGAGTAGATATTATAATAATGAAACCCCTCCTGTTCTTTTTTGTGCTGTCGCACTTTGATCTCAAAATCAATGTCGCCGTCGTAAAAGAGCGAACTGACGAATACGTGTTTTTCCGTCACGGCGAAGAGCGCCTTGAGCGCGTCTTCGTACGACGGGAGCCACGAAAGCGTCTTCCAGTTGATGGAAAGATCGAACCGTTTCGGATACGTCGCGGGAAGGTCGAACAAGTCCCCCATCTCGAACGACACGTTCTTCTTTCCTTCGTTGAGCGCCTTCGCCTCTTCGATCAGATACGGCGTCTGATCCACGCCGAGAAACGTCGTATGCGGGTTCATCTCGCTCAGGAAAGAAATGACGTGCCCCACGCCACAGCAGGCATCGAGGACGGACGGCTCGCCGTTCACCAAATACGGCCGGATCATCTCTTCCAGCGCTTTGTCCATTTCTTGCTTATTCGTGGCGTATTTCTTCATCGAAGCAACGTTAAACGCCTTGTCGGCTTCGCCTTTGAAATAC
>JANLHZ010000101.1 GCA_024653775.1 Planctomycetota bacterium
CCCGGAAACAATCCCTCACGCCTTTGAACCCATGCCAGCCTCGCCTGGAAAAGCCGTCAAACGACCTCGTCCGCAAAATCCGTTGGACGGCTCGTCTGAATGTGTTGTCTCGATCATTTTCGAAGATTGGGATGGTTCCTCTCAGGCGGGTCAATGCGCTCAGCGCTTATTGTGCCGAACACTATTGGGACCAAAATATGAATCTGCGAAATCCGCGTAAAGATTTATTGTTCAGGCTCCGTTTGACTGTGAACCGAAGCTCTGAAGGTCTGTAAAACGCCCTGCCGGGAAGTTCCGCGCCAAACAGAGAGTCGATATGCCGTTCGTAACCAGATCGAGTCCCCGCAGGGCGATAATTTTAAACCCGTGTTGCGGCTGATTTTCGGCTGTGGTATCAAGAATCCCTCACTCGGCGGCATAGCCAAGCGGTCTAAGGCGTCGGTTTGCAAAACCGATATTCTCCGGTTCGAATCCGGATGCCGCCTGTTTTCTGGATTCTGATATTAGGCTGTAAACCTCAGGTTTCGGACAAGCATGACCAAAACACTCTCAAAATCGGCTTCTGACGCTATCGATCACCTCGCTTCGGAGTACCCAACCAAGAAATCGGCCCTCCTGCCGGCGCTCCGGGTTATCGAAAGCGAGTTCGGCTGTATCGACGAGGAGGGAATGATGCTTGTCGCGGACAAGCTCGATGTCGATCCTGCCCATGTTTTCGGAGTGGTGACGTTCTACACGCACTTCAAGCGTCCGAACCACGGAAGGCACCGAATAATGGTCTGCAGCACCCTTTCGTGCGACCTCGCCGGTTCGAGCGTAGTCACGGACACCATCGAAAAGACGATCGGGATCAAGGTCGGTCAGCGCACCGCGGACGGGAGGTTCAGCCTTGAGAAGGTCGAATGCCTCGCGTCCTGCGGAACTGCGCCGTCGATGCAGATCGACGACAAGCATTTCGAAAACCTCACGCCAGTGCAGGTGGAAAAGATCATCCGCAGCTACATAGACGGAAATCCCATCGATCCCGACAAGGACCGCGGCGGCTATCCTCACTGATAATCAGGCGGGGGATATTCCGACTGTGCAGGCAAAAAATGCTTCAACTCGCCGCGGGATTGTGGTAAATGTAATTTCACGCCCAAGATCGAAGATAGAATCCAATATTGCGATTGTCTCCGAGCGATCTGCTTTGGAGACACCCGAAAACAAGATTTCAAATCATTAGGGCGTTTCAAACGACAACCACTTTCCGGAGTCCATAACTATGGCGAAAAACTTGATTGGTATCTTTGTATTGGCGGCGGCGATCTTCTCCGCCTGTACGCTTCCGTCTGCGACGGTTTATCCGAATCCGGACGGTCCGGTGACGCTCAGAGAGAGGCCGACGAGTCGGCTCGCCGCGTCCAGCGGAACGATTGCGAAGGAGGAAGCGGAGAGCCGGGACGCCACGTCGGTTCAGGACGGTCCGCGGATCATCACGAACACGCCAGTCGGATTCCAGACGGATGAAGTCGCGCTCACGTACTATCTGACCGATGAATTGCGGAGCGCGGTCGACGTTCGCGCCGAGTTCGCGATTGAAGGAGCCTTCCACGAGGCGTCTCTCGTTTACGATTATCCGTACGCCCACGGCGTCGAAGCTATCGCCTCGGCTCCATTTGGCGACAACGGCGGAGTCCAGCACAAGCTCATCTGGAACGCGAAGCGTGATCTGGGGCCGGGCAAGTTCGAGAAAGTGAAGTTCCGCATTTTCCCACGCGGACTCCGAGGCAATGGCCACCTTGTTGAGATCGACGTCGAGAACACCGCCGACGTGGATGTTTCGGTCGGGGATGTTTCGGTCGGGGAAATTCAGGTCGAGGTCATGAACGATCAGCCCGCGCAGGGTGAAGCTCCGGCGGCCACTGCGGGAGTTTTCAAGCCGATGCCCGACGAAGCGCCGCCGGCTCCCGCAGCTTCGAGCTTCGAGATGGTCTCCGAGTACAAATGGAGCAATAGCTTTCCGGGACAGATTGCCATCGCGGACCTGAACAAGGACGGGCACATGGACATTCTGATCTGCGAACAGACCCCGCAGGTAATTCCAGACCCCGACAAGCCCGGCGAGAACATGTACGTCGGAATCTTGCGCTACGTGTACGGCACCGCGGACCACAAGTTCGACATCGAGAGTAGCTGGGGCTGGATCGAGAGCCTTCCCGGTGATCCGTGGCCTCTGACGAAGGCGGTGAAGGTCGCGGACATGAACGGCGACGACTGGCCCGATCTCGCGGTGGCGTGCGGTCATTCGACCAAGATCGAGGTTCTGATCAACAACTACAATTTCAGTTTCCTGCCGCCTTCGGGGGATCCGAAGGTCCGCGCGGTGCAGTTCGCCGTCGGTCCGAACGGAACCATGAAGGAAAAGACTTATCCTATTTCGATCGACGTCGCGGACGTGAACAACGACGGACTTCCGGACGTTCTCACTGCGAACATGGTCGACGATCAGCTCAGGATTCGCGACAACAACTCGAGCTGCTTCCTCCACTATTTCGATCCGAACGCGGAGGAACGCAAGCCGTCGGGTTACACCTACGCGCCGCTGAACAGCATGACCCAGGGATTCTTCACTACCAGCATCGTCACCGGAGATTTCAACAAGGACGGCTTCATGGATACCGCGATCGGAAACCAGGGCGACAACGGAGCGCTTTCCATCGGGATCGGCAACGGCTCCGGATATTTCGACTCGAAGGCGTTTTTTGCCGCTGACGCGAACCTTCGCGCCAACTGCCCGCAATTCCTCGAAGTAGGCGACTACAACGGAGACGGTAATCTCGACATCGCGGCTTCCGGCAAGGTCGGCGGAGTTTTTGTCTATCTCGGCCTCGGCAACGGAGAGTTCGAAGCCGGAGTACACTTCAAGACGGATATAGCAGTGAACAGCAGTTCCGCCTTCGATTCCGCTGACTTCAACCAGGACGGCTCGATCGATTTCGTGGAGGCGCACAGCTCTCCGGAACACATGTCGGTCTTCTACAACCACGGAAATACAGGGTACATTTCGAGTCCGAAGACCTTCACCGACTCGGCTGACAGGTTTATGGGCAATTCGATCGCGGCTGGGGATCTGAACGGCGACGGCAAACCCGATATCGTTGTCGCGATGCTGAAGCAGATTACGGAAGAAGAAACCGAAGGTCTTCTCCGGATTTACATCCAGGAATAGAAATTCGATCTCGAGCTAAGGACGCGCGTCCTAATTCACCTTCGCGGGAACTTCAGCCTGACGATGCGGTGGTTGTCTGTGTCCGTCACCAGCACCGAATCGTCCGGCATCGCGCAGACTCCCCAGGGACCGTGAAACTTCCCCGGCTCCGACCCGAACCCTCCGTAGACGCCTAAGAACCGTCCCGAAGACGTAAACCGCGAAAGCCTGTGATTCCCGAACTCGACGACGTAGAGCGTTCCATTCGAATCGACGTCGACGTCGTATGGATAGTTCAGTTCGCCGCCAAGTCTGCCTGGGCCGCCGAAAACCGCGAGCACGTTTCCCGCCGGATCGATTTTCTGGATGCGATGGTTCACCGAGTCCGCAACGACGAGATTCCCGTCTGCGTCCTTCGTCATACCCATCGGACGAAGGTAGTTCCCCGGACTGCTGCCGAATCCGCCGAAGTGATCGATGTGCTCACCCTCAGGCGAAAGCGCCAGCACGGTGTCGATCTTCTCCTCGCCGTACTGGAGGAAGTAGTACCGCTGGTTTCCGTCTTCGTCCAGAAGCCACTCGCACTCGGTCACGAACTTCATCGGCGCGACGTCGCGGTAACGCGACTCGTCGAAAGTTTTTACAAGCTTGAGGTTGTGATCAAAAACGAGAACTCGATAGTAGTGCGTGTCGCAAACCACGAGGTTGCCTTCGCGATCGACCATCATCCCCGTGGGCGTACCTTTTTCGCTATCCGGAAGATGAACTCCCTTGTCGAACTTTCCTTCCGGCGTGAACTTCTGAATTCTGCCCGACTGATCGATGACGAAAAACGATCCGTCCGGTGACGCGCAGATCGCCCGCGGACGGTGGAACTGTCCCCAGCCGTGGCCTTCGCCGCCGATGATTTCGATCTGAACTTCGCCGGGCCTGGTTTCGTCTTCCGCCGGATCAGGCCAGAGGGCGAAAAACGCCGCGGAGAGGACGATCAGGAACAGAATCGGAGCGAAGCTTTTCACCCGGACATTCTAATCGATTCCGGCGCGGCGGTCCATGTGATTCGCGCTCTTGGCGGATAGTAACTGTTCACGGGGTGAAGAATTTCTCCCTCTCCCTCCGGGAGAGGGCCGGGGTGAGGGCGGATATCGATAATCGACTAAAAAGAACATTTCCCTCACCCGCCCTTCGGGCACCCTCTCCCGGAGGGAGAGGGAAACCCCGTGAACACTTACGGCGGATACAGGGTAGGATTATTCATCGGAGGCGGAGCAATCGATATGAAAAAGAAAACCTTCAAGAAGCTGAGCGCACTTTCAAACAAGCTATCGGGAAAAGTGCTACAGAAGGCTCAGGAAAAGATAGCTAAAACCACAAAGCCGAAGGCATAGCGAAACCAAGCGTGCAGAAGGCCAGCGCACTCCGATTTAGAAAACTATCTCAAGTACAAAGAAGCGGAAATGAAAAAACAGTTATTCACATTCCGAGCCGACAGACGTGACGCCTGACGACTATCGCGGTAGGGAATGGTCAATGTCAGTAGTCGTCCCCCGGACCGGACGGATTCGCCGGTAGCGAACGCCGCGCGCGGAGTCGGCTTTCCGCGGCGCGAATGTCGCTCAGGTAATCGCGCTTGATCTGGAGCCAGTCGTCGCCTGACCAGGTCCACGCCCACGAAATCAGATCGTCGCCGCTTTTATAGCCGAGCTGAATCGCGACATCGTCCGCAACGCTCGAAGTCAGAAGCTCATCGTTTTCGCCCAGGGAATCGAGCTGGTCCAAGCGCTCGAGCGTGCCCGCGAGAAACTTCCGGCAAACGTCTTCGTTCATCGTCATCTGCGGCTGACCCTGGTTGCTCCGCGACGGCGCGCCGAGGGTCTGCTGGAGGTCGTAGATGTCCTTCCAGCGGATGATCTTGATGCCAAGCTGGTCGATCTTGTTTTTGATGCGTTCGCTGGTCCAGGTATCGAGGTCGTGAACCCTTCGCTGCCAGGAGTTCGTGATCCTGCGCGCCTCGTCGCTCTCGACCATCACGTGGATCAGCAGTTCGTGTACGCCCGGCTGGAGTCCTTCGAGGAACGCCTCCGCCGGCTCGTAATAGTTGCTGTTCGTCACGCCGGGGACGTCCGTGTGCAGGAAGTCCGTCGATAGAATCCCTTCCTCCCGGCATCGCTCGCGGCGTGTTTCGAGGAACAGCCGCAGCGGAAGGTTATATTCCTTCGCGATCTTCACGATGATGTTGAACGCGTCGGTATCGTAATGGTAGTTGCCCATATGCGAGTCTAGATGCGTCGGCGAGATCCCAAGCTCGATCATCCTCTCGATTTGCGCGCGGTACTCGATCTCCGTTTCCCGCGG
Source organism: Planctomycetota bacterium (assembly GCA_024653775.1). Classification (GTDB taxonomy): domain Bacteria; phylum Planctomycetota; class UBA8742; order JACQVU01; family JANLHZ01; genus JANLHZ01. The sequence goes on from JANLHZ010000101.1 coordinate 5,546, forward strand.
ATCCATGTGCTCCCGCCAGCCAACGATGTCGCGCCACATGAACCCTTCGTTGTCGACAAGAGATCGCACTTCGTTATATGGAGCCACCGGACGCCAGCGGTAGGTGCTCCACTCGCTCGTCATGACGAGGTGCACGCCTACGTCGGGGTCGGAAAGTTCCCGCGGGACCATCCGCGTGAAATCGTAGAACCAGGGGCATGTAACCATCGCGGTGCAGCTCTTCACCAGATCGCCTTTCAGCGCGCGGATCGTCGCGACGCTTTCGGAGTAGCACATCCCCGCGTCGTCCGCGTTCACGATCAGCAGAACGTCGTCGGGACCATAGCCGAGCATTTCGGCGACGGACTCCGCTCGCGCGAAGCCGGAGGTAACTATAGCGAAACAAAAAACGAGAGCGGGTAGACGAGCTTTCATAACGATTCCGTGGACGAGTGTTGAAATGTGGAAACGAAACCACGATTCTATCAATCGCGGACGACCTTTAAAGAGTAAACCAACGCCGATGACGATTTTCGAAAGCATTTCGCTTGCCGTTATCCAGGGGCTAACGGAATTCCTTCCGGTGTCGAGTTCCGGGCATCTCGTGATCCTCGAGGAGATTTTCTTCAAGGATTCCGACGCCATCTCCGCGGCGGAAGACAACGTCGCGTTCATAGTGCTGCTTCATTTCGCGTCGCTGCTCGCGGTGCTGATCGTGTTTCGGAAAACCATACTCGGTCTGCTGTATCCAAAGTTGCAAACTACCACCATCGCATACGTGATCCTCGCGACGATCCCCGCCGCGGTGGTCGGGCTTGCGTTCAAGGATAGAATAGAAGGGCTGTTCAAACTCCCGCTGCCAGTGGGAATCGCGCTCATCGTGACGGGCGCAGTGCTGCTTTCGACTAAATTCGCGAAGCCCGCGGCGGTACGGACGGAGAACATGGGGTTCGCGCGCGCGCTCGTCATCGGAATCGCGCAGGCGATCGCGATCATGCCGGGAATCTCGCGCTCCGGCTCGACGATCGCGACCGGCATGCTCCTCAAGGTCGATCGCGACGACGCGGCGGCGTTCTCGTTTCTGCTCGCGATTCCGACCATCGGCGGCGCGATGATTCTGAAGGCGCGCAAGCTCGGGGAACTCGCGTCGGCCGATATGATGCCGGTGGTAGTCGGATTCACTGCGTGCCTGGTCGTAAGCCTAATCGCGCTGAAACTGCTCCTGCTGCTTGTGAAGAAAAAGCGGTTCGATATATTCGCGTACTACTGCATTCCGGTGGGGATCGCGGTGGTGATTTACGAGCTTTCGAGATAGCCGCGGGTCAAAGTGGCGTGCGACGGCTCAAGGCCTGGACGGTCTCGCCACGAGTTCTTTACAAAACGCTAAAATGCTGTAACCCAGCCCCCACCTCCATCTAAATAAATTCTCTGTAAATGAAAAACCGCTGATGGTATGCTGTTTGCACATACGTGATCCCTTGGACTGAACGCCACAGAACGATAATTTGGGCTACAAACCATGAACAGATTCGTTTGCAAGAAGATAGTTGCTGCTATCGCGGCGCTGAACCTTACTATCGTCGCATTAGCCGCGGCGCAGACGACGCCGACGCCTGCGACCGCATTCAACAGTCAGGGCGCAGCGTTCACGAACGGCACCGCTACAGCCACATGGGGCTGGACGGACAATTCCGCGAACGAGACGCATTTCGTCATTCGCGAGAACCCAAGCGGCATCGCGGTGGGGGCGGTCGCGACGGGTTCGACCACGTTCACCGAGAACGTTCTCGCGCCCGGAACTATCGTGCGCGACGTCATCGCAGTCAACACGACTCTTAACGGCGGGACGGGCGCGGATGGTAACTTCGATTCCGGAACCTACACGAGCGGCATCCCCGGGCTGAGCAAATCCGGTAACGTTTTTACTATCAACACAAATGGCGCATCGAGCGGAGTGTACAATTTTGAAAGATTTATCCTGCGCTCTGGAGACACGCTCACCGCCACCGGCGCGAACATTCTCATCATCAGGTGCACCGGCGAAGTCCAGATCGACGGAACCATCGACGTTTCGGGCGGAGCCGGCGGATCGGGCGCTTCCGGAGTCGCGTCAGGCGCGGCAGGGACGTCAGGCCCGGGCGCAGGCGCCGGAGGAAGGGGCGGAAACGGAACTCTCGGAAGTCCCGCCGCGGCGGCGCCAGGGGCAGGCTCGGGTGGAGGTTCCGCGGGAACTCCGAGCACGACGGCTCCAGGCGGAGGTGGAGGCGGACACTCGGCCATCGGAACCACAGGCGCGGGCACCGGCGGAGGCGCGGGAGGAATCGCGTACGGAGGCACGGGCGGTCTCACCGCGGGTTCCGGCGGCGGTGGCGGCGCAGTCGATAACAGCAGCGGCCAGCGCTCCGGAGGCTCTGGAGGAGGCGGAGGAGGCGCCATTCACATCGTCAGCCTCGGCGCGATAAAGATCGGGACCAGCGGCAGAATTCTCGCGGACGGAGGTAACGGAGGCTCGTCCAGCGATACCGCGGGCGACGGAATCTCAGGCGGAGGAGGCGGCGCAGGCTCGGGCGGAGGAATCCTCCTTCAGGCCGGGACCGTCACGATCTCGAACGCTTCGACCCCGCTTTCCGCCCTGGGCGGCACGGGCGGAATTTCCGCGAACGGAAATAACGGCGGCGGCGGCGCGAACGGCTACATCCAGATCGAAGATTCCGACGGCATCGTCAGCGGATCGAGCGCCGCGGTCCCGGTGCCCACGCTCGTCACCGCGACGTATCTCGCAAGCGCGGCTTCAAGCACCGCGACTGTCAGCACCGCGGGTCAGGCTCCGACGAATTTCGGATTCATCGCGCCCGCGTCGGAAACGACCGTCACATGGACATGGAACACGTATACGATTCCTGCCGGCGTCCAAAGCCCGGATCACTTCGAACTTCAGGATCAATTCGGAAACGTTATAAACGATCCCGCAACAGGAACGCCGTTCATAATCGCGCAGGGAGCGACCGCGACGGTTACAAGCTTCACCGAAACCGGACTGAAAGGCGGTCTCACGTACCAGCGAAGGCTCGTACCCGTCTATAGCGCGACCGCAAACACGAACGTCGGCTCGCCTTCGAACATCGTCAGCGCGATGACGAACCTCCCCGCGCCGACCAACTTCCAGTGGTCTATCAGCGGGAACACGATAACGTACACATGGGACGACAACTCCTCCTCCGAGGCGGGGTTCCTCATTCTCGACGCGTCCCAGTCGACTGTCACCCCCGTGAAAGCCACGGGGCCGAACGTCGGCGCTTCAGCGAGCGCGAACGAGCAGATCACCTTCGGGACGACGATCTCGCGCAAGGTCGTGGCGTTCCAGTACAACGTCGACCGCGGCACCGGAGCCGACGGACCGCTCACCGTGCAGACCTACACCACGGGAATCGCGGGGATCACCGTCGCGGGAACGACGATGACAATCGATCCGGACGAATCGACACATGCGGGAGTCTACAACTTTACGTTACTGAACTTCGCGGCGGGGACGATCACGACTATCGCGGTTCCCGATAACAGCGTCAACCCGATTACGATCAAAGTCTACGGCGATATGCACGTTGGCGGTACGATCGACCTTAGCGGACAGTCGGGCGCCCAGGGACTCGCTGCGAGCACCGGAGGCGCAGGCGGAGCGGGTCGCGCAAGCGGCGGAGCGGGAGGCTCCGGAGGCAACGGTACAAGCAGCGCGACTCCGGGGACTTCTGGTTCCGGAACCGGCGGAGGCGCGGGAGGCGCGGGCGGAGGAGATTCGACAGTCGCAGGCGGAAACGGCGGCTCACACGCTCAGCCGGGAATCGTAGGCGGGACGAACACCAGCGCAGCAAGCGCGGCCTACGGATCGCAGAGCATTCTGACCCTCGTCGGAGGCTCCGGAGGCGGGGGCGGAGGCTCGACGGTAGGCGGTACCAACGGAAACACCGGAGGTTCCGGAGGAGGCGGAGGCGGTGGCGCGATCTACATCAGCGTCGGAGGCGCTCTGAACATTCTGTCCGCGGGAAGAATACTCGCGAACGGCGGCACCGGCGGCGCAGGTCAGACCTCGGGCGGAGTCGACGGCGCAGGTGGCGGAGGCGGCTCGGGCGGCGTAATCAAGATTTCCGCGCTCACGATAAACAACGCCTCCACCGCGGTAGACACGCTCAGCGTCGCGGGCGGAGCGGGAGGCGCGCAGGCTTCGACCGTCGTCACCGCGCAGGGCGGCGGAGGTTCGCAGGGGTACGTCCGCGTCGAGCAAGGCTCCGTCGGCGGAGGATTCTCCCAGAGCTTCGTTACGCCGTCGAACGCTCTCAGCATCGGGAACGTAACGAGGACGTATTCAAGCGCGTCGACGTCCGTCACGATCGATCTCGTCGTGCCGGGCGATCCGAGCATCACGTCGAGCACCCACCAGCAGGGCGTCGCTAGCCGCGCGCTCACCATCAGCTTCGATCTCGGCAAGGCCGCGGCGAGTCCGACTCCCGACCACTTCTACTACGTAATCGATCAGAATGACCCGGTGAACGGAACCCCGCCGACGAAGGCGCAGCTTATCGCAAGCGGGATCAAGCATACCTCGGGGCAGGTCACGGACACATCGAGCATCGCCGGCAGCGGAAGCTGGTGGATACACGCTATCAGCGCGAACGCCTCGAAAGTCCCGAGCGCGAACATGGTCCATTACGCGATCGTCATCGACGCCGCGCCTTTCGTGACGAAGCGCGAGACGCAGGATTCGAACGGAAACGGAATGCTCGATCGCATCAAGCTCACGCTTTCCGAGGCGGTCAACGACGACTTCACCGACATAGCGGTCAACGTCACGGGATACGTCGTGAACGGCGTCTCCACCGGACAGACCCAGACCGACAACATCATCTTCGTCGACGTCCAGGAAATCGGCGCGGCGGACACCGGAGTCACCCCCCAGGTTCAGATCACCGCGAACACGCTGCTTGCGGAGTCGAGCGTCACCGCGGGATTCAGTCCGGGCGCGCTCGCGCTCGATCCTGGCCCGCAGCCGACGACGGACACCGCCGCGCCCGTGATCACGTTCACGAGTCCCGCGGCGGGATCGACGGATACCAGCATCTCGCTCACGTACACGATCACCGAGGCGATGTCCATCCTGAGCGCCCGCTGGGCGGACAACGGCACCGGAACCGCCACCGACCCAAGCGGCGCGGCCCACGTCGTGAACCTCGCGACGACCGACAAGACCAAGGGAACCCACACCGCGGTGGCGGTCGCTCCGCCGCCCGCGCTCGTGAAGAACGTCAGCTACGACGTCGAACTCTCAGGCCAGGATTCATCGGGCAACATCGCGGTTACGCGCAAAAACGCAGTCGTTGCGTACAACCTCACGACCGGGTTCTTCGGGGTCAAGCCAGCATCGAACTCATATATCAGCGCGCCGATCGTCAGCTACAATCTCTACGACGCCGCGACGAGCATCGGAGTCACGATTACGCAGTCCGGAGGCACAGCCGATCCGAACTCGCCGCATAGCGTCACTCTCTCAGCTCCGGACCTCACGGTCGGGGCGCACACCGTCGATCTGACGTCGCTGCTCACGAACCCGCTCATCGACGGCGCGGTCTACAGCTTCGCGTTCGCAGCCACGGTAGGCACAGCGGTGAACGTCACAAGCACGAGCATCACTTACGATTCCCTGGTGCCGACGATCACGTCGAGGACGTCGATCGATTCCGACTCGAACGGCCTCATCGACAAAGTCCAGATCGGCACGACCGAACTCTTGAACGACGATTTCGGCGGAATCGCGATCACCGTCCTGGGCTATACTATCTCGTCCATCGACACGGGTTCCACCGCGAACGATCAGTACTTCGACATCAACGTTACCGAACTCGCCCAGGATCAGACGCAAACTCCGTCGATGCAGATCATTTCGAATAGCACGCTTGGCGACGTCGCTGGAAATCGCATCGCGGTGGACGGAACGCCGCAGGTAGTCACCGACGGCGTGCTGCCTATGATTACGAACGTCTCGCCCGCGTCGAACGGCTACTTCAACGGTCCCGTGGTAAGCTACACGCTCAGCGAAACGTTCGCTACGCTTTCGATCGTCGTCACCCACGTTAGCGGCTCCACCGACCCGAACTCGCCTTACACGAACACCGCGTTCTCGTCTAACGATCTCGCCAAGGGAAATCATTCGAGCGTCGCGCTTGGTGCGGTAAGCTCCGGAAACCTCATCGAGACCGCGGTGTACAAAATCGACTTCACCGGGACCGACCTCGCGGGGAACGCGACCGCGCAGACGACGACCGTTACTAATCTGACGCTAGATTCCACTCCGCCCACGATCACGCGCAGGGAACTCCACGATTCCGACGGTAACGGCATCGTCGATTCGATCAAGGTCATCTGCAGCGAAAACCTTGGCGACGGATTCTCCGGAATCACCGCCCAGGTGACGGGGTACACCCTTCAGTCGAATCCCTACGACACGGGAGCGAGCGCGGAAGACAAGGAATGGTTCATCCGCTTCGTCGAGCCGACCGCGAATCCAACCGCGGCGGTGCCCGTGGAAGTGAGCGTGAACTCGAGCCTGGGCGACAAGGCGGGAAACCTCATAGCGGTCGATCCGCCCGGAGGAGTCACAGCGACGGACTCCGAACGTCCGGTGTTTTCGGGCATCACGCCTTTCTCGAACATGTTCGTACAGAACGGGCAGGTCGCGTACACGATCAGCGAAACTCTCGCGTCCGGCAGCGCCACCTGGACCCGCACCGGCGGCGCCGACGACACGAGCACGCACACGATCACGTTCACCGGAGCCGACCTCACGAAGGGCGCGCACACCGGAGTCGGAAGCGTCACCCTCGTCGAAGGCGCGGTCTACAAGGTCGTGTTCGCCGGGACGGACCTTTTCGGGAACCAGGCCTTCCCGATCGACGCGGTCGGAGTGACTGTCGATCTTACCGCGCCGACGATTTCGAACGTCTACCCCGCAAACGGAGCGGTCGTGCCGGGAACCGCGTTCGCGTATACGCTTTCAGAGGACCTCGCCTCGCTTACGATCGTCTACACCTGGGTCGCGGGCAACCACGATCCCGCGGGTACGCACACAGTGAGCGGCGCGGGCGAAGAGACCCGCGCGGGCGTACACACGTTCTCGTACGCGTTCCCGATGACGAACGAGCCTCGCCTCGTCGTCGGCGCCAAGTACAACATCACCGTCGACGGCTCGGACTTCGCCGGGTTCGCGGCTTCGCAGGTGACCGTGCAAAACGTGACCATCGCCGCGCCTACGGTGCAGCGAATCGTTGGCGGCTCCTCCTCCGGAGGCGGCGGCTGCGGAGTTACGACCGCGACCTACGATCTCGACGTCCTCGGCGCGTTCGTCCCGCTGTTCGTCATCGTGGGATTCATCGTTATGAGGCGAAGGCGCGCCTGATTTTCCGGCCCGGACCGACTACTGACAACCGACTTCAGTGCTCGACACCATATTCGAATATTTCGAACCTCTCGCGAGCTACCGCGTCGTGATATTCCTCATCTTCACGACGATGTTCATTCAGGGTATCGTCGGCACGATCATGGATATTAACGACACTCGCAAACTCATCAGGGAGTGGAAGCTGAACGTCTACTACGACAACCTCTCGGACGGAAGTCCCCACATCTGGAACTGGAATTACAACTACGACGTCATTTTCGCCAAGTACGTCAAGTACAGACTGCTGCGCGCTTTCGGACTGCGCACGATCTGGCGGAACAAGATCGAGTTCCTTATCATTGCGATTCTCGTCGTTGTTATCGCATACCTCGATTATCTGATTATCACGGAGTTCTAGTGTAACCGTTCACGGGGTAGTTTGCGTTCGTAGTGGCGCCGTAAGGCGTTTCTTCGATCCTCTACTATCTGGAAAATATGCTCTCACGAGCACACTACGAACAGGTAACGTCGATCTCATACCTCGGCGGAAGCCCGCTCGTCGGTCTGAACATTTCGAAGGTCACGACATCGCCGGCCTTGAATTTCCTCAGAATCCTTCGCGCGTCCGACGGAGTTGAAACCGCGGATCCCCCGATCGAAAGAATGACGGTATTCGCGCGCATTCCCGCCTTCGCAGCGGAGCTGTCCGGATCGACTCTGGTCACGAGCACGCCGCCGGTTTCCGGGAGATAGTCCGCGAGCGGACTGTAGAATCCGAGCGACTCGGGAAGACTCGATGCGACCGAGACCCCGATTTCAGATAGCGGATCGCGCACGCCGAGGAGCGCGCGTAGCTCCGCGAGACGCGATTCGATTTCGCTCAGCGAGCGTTCGATTTCGCCAAGCTGCGTCTGGATGCGTTCGATGATCTCGAAGGCGTCTTCCGCCCGATGGTCCTGCGCGCGCAAATTTCCGCAGAACGACAAAACAAGAATCATTGTCACCGCCGCGGCGATCGGACTTTTGTGTTTCATCTTTAGGCCTCGAAATAACAAGCCTACCTCGGAAGGCTGGATTTTTCCCCCAACTTGAGTTTGACGCTCGCAACGCACCGGAAGTTCCCGCGTCGTCATTTCCGACCCGCGATTTCTGTATCAGTGAAGGAAGTGCCGCATCCCCGTGAAGAGCATCGTGATTCCGTGCTTTTCGCACGCTTCGCGAACTTCGTCGTCGCGCTTAGATCCGCCGGGCTGGATGACGAATTTCACTCCAGCCGAGGCGGCAAGCTCGATCGAATCCGCGAACGGGAAGAACGCGTCCGATGCGAGTACCGCGCCTTGCGCCTCGTCTTTCGCGCGTTCGAGCGCGATCTTCACCGCGTCCACCCGGCTGGTCTGCCCGCCGCAGGAAGCGAGCAGCCGTTCGTCCTTCGCGAGCACGATCGCGTTCGACTTCACGTACTTAACGCACAGCCACGCGAAATGGATCGCACGCGCATCCTCCTCCGAAGGCGCCGCGCCGACGACAACCTCAGGCGAACCATCGGCATACACCGCGGCGTCCACGCTCTGCATCAGCCGGCCGCCGTCGATAGACCGTATTTGCATCGAACTCGATCCGTTCCCTGTTCCCTGTTCCCTGTTCCCTGTGCAGAGCAGCCGCACGTTCTTCCCCCATGGCCGGCGCGTAGTCAGGGCGTGGACCGCGTCGTTAGAGTACGAGGGCGCTATGACGACTTCGAGGAAGCTGCCTTTCTCGCTCATCGCCTCCGCGGTCTGTAGATCGATCTCCCGGTTGACAGCGACGATTCCGCCGTATGCGCTCACCGGATCGCACGAGAGCGCGACCGCGTACGCTTCCGATAGCGTTTCCCGCGTCGCGACTCCGCAGGGCGTGAGGTGCTTGATGATCGTCGCGGTGGGCCGCTCGAACTCCCGGACGAGCCGAAGCGCCGCGTCCGAGTCGAGGTAGTTGTTGTACGAAAGCTCCTTGCCCGACAAAAACTCCGCGTGCGCGAGCGTCCCCGCGGTTCCGGGACCAGTATCGCGCAGCAGATAGCCGATCTGATGCGGATTCTCGCCGTAGCGGAGTTTTTTGTACGGGAGATTGACCGCTGGGACCGCGGACGTCTCGTCCGCATCGACTTTGGGACCGCGGACGTCCTCGTCCGCACTAACTTCGGGATCGCGGACGTCCCCGTCCGCATGATTAAAGAATACATCTCCCCATTGCCAATCTTCCGCTCTGGATACTAGTCCCGCCTTTACTGGATTCTGTCTGATGTAATGAATGACGTCACTATAATGTCCCTCGTTTCGAACAAACCTGTCGAAATAGTCGGGTGACCAGAAAGATCCTTTACGATCGAGTATTTTATTCGCTTCGTGGGCAGTGAACGACTTCCAGTTTTTAACAACTTCCGGAAGTGGATGTCCTTCAAAGGTTCGAATCAGCACGTGAACGTGGTTTGGCATTATGCACCAGGACACGAGTCGATATTTCGTTCCGTCACCGTGCAGCAGCGAATTCTGAATAACTTTAGCAATTTTCGGATTCGAAAGATGACATTCTCCGTGCCCAGCATCCTCATAGGCTTCGACTTTTTCTCTAAGCGCCCTGGCTGCCTCGGAATCCGACTGCGAACTTTCATTGAAAGCCAGTTCCTTTTTCCAGGCTGACACTACATCTGCCGGGAGAGAATCTCCAAGTCTGAACGTGATGAATTGATAGACGTTTCCAGCGTCGAAGTTATGGAGATAACCACGGCTGTGATGTCCTTTGGATTTCAACTGCTTTGGAGTAAGCGCGTCCGTTCCGGACGCATCATGCGGACGAGGACGTCCGCGGTCCCAATCGAGTCCCACGAGCTTCGCGAATATCGCCTCGTCGTACCGACTTGTACGGTAGAACGCCTTCAGTGCGAGCTGTCTTCGCTGCTCTTGAATCGCGCTTTCGTCTTCGCTGCGGAGCGCCAGGATCACCGCTTCGTAATCCTCCGGACCTACGACGACGGTCACGAATGCGTGGTTCTTCGCCGCGCTGCGGATCATCGAAGGCCCGCCTATGTCGATGTTCTCGATCAGTTCCGCGAAGTCGTCGGACCTCGCCGATACCTCCTCGAAGGGATAGAGGTTCACGCAGACGACGTCGATCGACCAGCCGTCCATTGATTCGAGAGCCTGTACGTGTTCGTGCGAGTCCCTTCGGTACAGGATCCCTCCGTGGACCTTCGGGTGCAGAGTCTTCACGCGACCTTCCATCATCTCCGGGAATCTGGTGTAGTCCGCGACCTCGACGACCTCTATCCCCGCCGTCGCGAGAGCCTTCGCGGTCCCACCGGTCGAGAGTATTTTGTACCCGAGGTCCGCCAGCGCCTTCGCGAAGTCTGTAACGCCTGTTTTGTCGGAAACGGAAATCAGCGCCGCTCTTGTCATAGCGTGCCCCTCACTTTGACCCTTCGCCCTGAAGGCGAGGTAATTCAAAAACGAAAATTCGAGCATACATCCTTACCGGAGCCATGCGAAAACGAGTTTGTTAATTTTGTTACCAAACACTCGCTGGGCTTGGTCGTACTCCCGCGGATCGTCAATTCACTATAGTTAGTTGTCATGACGCTTCCGCGACTCCAGAAATCTCAGCGGAACTTCAGCCAACAATAAACTACAGGCTGAGTTACGCCGCCATTCATGCTAACGTGGTGATCGTAAGCCCTCAAAAAATGCTTCGCAGGCGAAATGTTCGTTATCGCCTGCATAGATAATTGTCTAACAAATGTCGAACGAACGTTCGAATTGATGGAACGAAAATTGCGTGGTGACTAAATAATAACGAAGAGTCATAATTCCACCAGTTAAGCCGAGGAAAAAAACATGACCAGACGATTTGCCCGGTACTTTTCTTGTCTTGTCGCCTTATGCGTTTTTGTCGCCTCTTGCGGCGGCGGCGGCGGAGGTTCAAGCGCTCCCGCCTCCTCCACGGCGCTGGCGAACATTTCCGGACTCGTGCAGGATGAATCCGGAAGCGTAGTTAAGGACTTCAGCGTAATGCTTTTCGGCACTAATACCGACGAATTGAATTCGGCACCCATCGCGCGGTACGATTTCTCGGATGAAAACGGGGAATTCGAAATCACGGACCTTCCGGTCGGTAGCTACAAGATCGTTACCGTACCCGTATCCCAAACGCTCGCTGTAAGCGAGACGATTAACGTCAGCGCACCCGCAAGCGGAGTCGTTGCGAAAGTGACGCAGGGCGTGAGCCTGACGGGCCGGGTAGTGACGGACACCGACACTCCTATTGCGGGCGCGGAAATAACCCTTGACGACCCGTGGATGGTCGGCGGCTGGGGGATCGAGCGTGCTCCGGTCGTGACGGACGCCAGCGGCAATTTCACTGTCGATCGTCTTCGCGCCGGATACCTCGCGCATCTGATCGTCTCCGACACCATAAACGGCGTCACGCGTTTCGAGCGCGCCGTCGATTCGGACGATCCGAACAAGAACGTCGAGCTTGTCATCGATACGGGTCAGGCAACGCCGACCTACGCGCATTTCCCTCCCGAGCTTAACACCGTCTATAATCTCGGCGCGGGCGAAATGCTGGACCTTACCCTCACTCCGGACGACTCCGCCACCGACTGGGACTTGCAGCTCGTCGGCCCGGACGGAAAGGTAGTCGCGGGATCGTACGAGGGCGCGGGGACGAACGAAACCATCAGTGTCAGCGCCGATGCTGCGGGCAATTACCGCATATTCACGCCGTGGATCGCGGGAAGCGGCCAGTTCAGCGTTACGCGCAGCACGAACACCCAAGGCTCCGGACTTACGCAGGCGTCGAACGCCGCCGGTCCGGGAACGCTCAAGAACGGAACCCTCTGGCCGACGGGCACGAACCCGACTCCCGCGCAGCTATGGACGCACATGCAGCAGCTTGGAACGCAGTACAACGTGCCGCCGGAGATCATCGCGTGCGTCGCGTCGCAGGAGAGCGACTGCAAGCAGTGGGACTCGAACGGCGACTTCGTGTACAACAAGACCGAGTGGCGCAACAAGAACGTAACTCCGCCTGGACTCGGGATGATGCAGCTAACGGGTTCGACGGCGACCGCGTTCGATACCGATCGTCTTGTCACGGACGTATGGTACAACATCGAGGCGGGCGTGCGCGTCCTCGTCGACAAGTGGAACCTGTGCGAGAAATCGCTGAAGGTTTTCGCCACGCCTAATCCGGATCGCATGGTCCTTGAAAACTGGTGGCACCCGATCCACGCCTACAACGGGTGGGTATCGAGCAATCAAACGATTCCGGACCTCTACTTCAAGCGTCTCAAGAACCTTCCGTATCCGCTTGACCAGATGCTCTCAGGGCCGATAACGGTGACGTATCCTTCGACGGTTCTTCCGGGTTGGCACTGGAAGATGCCGTATACCGCAGATAACCTCGGCAGATTCATCGACAGCGGCGGAACAACATATCCCGCGCCGACGAACGTCAGCGTTCTCGCGGCGAACGCGCCCGCGAACAATCTGCCCCAGAGCGCCGCGACGACGACCGCAGCGGCAAGCGCGACGACCACCGTCTCGAAGCCCGCGATGACCTGGAGCGCGGCGTACAGCGGTAACTACACGAACGCATCCCGCACCGCGTCGAACATCGACACCATCGTCATACACACGATCGAGGGAACGGCGTCGAGCGCGATCAACTGGTTCAAGAATTCGAGCGCGAAGGTCAGTTCGCACTACGTCGTCAGCAAGACGGGGCAGATCACGCAGATGGTCGACGTCGCGGACAAGGCGTGGACGCAGACGTATTACAACGGTCGCGCGATCGGAATCGAGTGCGAAGGTTACGCAAGTCAGAACGGCTGGACCCCGCAGCTTATGAGCGCGCTCGAGCAGCTAACCGCGTGGCTCTGTCAGACGTACACCGTCAGCGCGGTACACCCTTCCGGACAGGCCGCCAGCAGTTCAAGCCCGTATAATAAGGGCGGCCTCGTCGGTCATTATCAGATCACGCCGTGGAACAAAACCGATCCGGGATCGTACTTCCCGTGGACAAGCTTCGTAACGAACGTAAACGCGATCCTTGGCGGAGGCTCGAGCGGAGGCGGCACGACTCCGCCCGCAAACCCGCCCGCCGCGCCGACGGGACTTTCGCCAAGCGGAAACACCGAGAACGGCCCCTCCGTCACGCTTAACTGGTCGAGCCTTTTCACCAGCGGCGTCACAAGCTACGAAGTCGAGATCGAGTACGGCGCGAGCACTTCGACGTTCGCTCCGTATCACGTCTACCTGGCCACTACGAACCAGCAGACCTTCTGGCCTTACGTCGATAACAACTACTATCGCTACCGCGCCCGCGGCAAGAATTCGGGCGGCTGGGGACCGAATTCCGCGTGGGCGTCGTTCTACTACACCACCACGCCTTCAACTACACCGGCGCCCACGCCTCTCGTTCCGCCGGCTCCGATGTCGCTCACGCCGACGGGTGGAACCACGGAAACTAACGCGGACGTCACCCTTGGATGGAGCGATCTATCGAGCAGCGGCGCAACTGTCTACGAACTCACTATCGAGTATTCCAGCGACAACGCCACGTGGAAGCCCTACGTCGTCTACACCGAGACCACGAACTCGAAGAAGTACTGGCCGCAGGTGGACCCGGCGTACTATCGCTTCCAGGTCCGCGGCCAGAACTCCGTCGGCTGGGGCGCGCTCAGCGCGTGGAGCGATTTCTATTTCAATACGACCCCGGCTACGCCGACGCCGTCGCTTCCCGCGGCGCCCACCGGAATCCTGCCGCTTGACGGCAGCGTCGAGGCGGGTCCGAGCCTGACATATAGCTGGAACGACATGTCGAGTTCCGGAGTCACCGGATACGAACTCGTTATCGAGTACGGTCCCGACGCGAACTCGTGGTCGCCTTACTACACTTATTCGCTGACCACGAACTCGAAGCTTTTCTACCCGCAGGTCGCGGACAGCAACTACCGCTTCAGCGTCCGCGCGCAGAACAGCGCCGGGTGGGGTCCGTACTCCGCCTGGAGCGGCTACTACTTCGGAACGCAGTCGACGTCGCCGCCGACCACCACTCCGCCCACCACCGGAGGCGGCGCGCCCACGCAGCCGACGATGACGTGGAAAGCCGCGGCGAGCGGAAACTTCAGCACCGCGAACCGCACGAGCGCGAGCATCGACACCATCGTGATCCACACGACGGAAGGCCCCGCCGGAAGCGCGGTAAACTGGTTCCAGAACTCCGCGGCGAAGGTTTCGAGTCACTACGTCGTCGCGGCGGACGGTTCGATCACGCAGATGGTGAAGATCAAGGATGTCGCATACACGCAGACTTACTACAACGCTCGCGCCATCGGCATCGAGTGCGACGGATACGCGAGTCAGTCCGGCACCTGGACGCCGCAACTCGTCGCGAGCCTCGAGCAACTCGTCGCGTGGCTCTGCGTGACGTATAACGTCAGCGCGGTTCATCCTTCCGGAGACGCCAACCAGAGCGGCGGAACTTACACCAAGACCGGAGTCGTAGCGCATTCGCAAATCCAGCCGTGGAACAAGAGCGATCCGGGTTCGTACTTCCCGTGGACGTCGTTCATGACGAACGTAGGCGCGATCATCAGCGGCGGCGGCGGTGCAACCACTCCTCCGACCACCGTGAATGCGCCGACCGCGCCTTCGGGACTATCGCCCGCGAGCGGAACCGAGTCTGGCGCAAGCGTCACGCTCGCGTGGGCCGACCAGTCGAGCGAGAACGTTACAAGCTACGAAGTCGTCATCGAATACGGTAGCGACGGCGCGAACTATTCGAGTTACGTCACCTACACGGAAACCGCGACTTCGAAGGTTTTCTGGCCGGTCGTCGATCCCGCGCACTTCCGCTTCAAGGTGCGCGCGCAGAATTCCGGCGGATGGTCCTCGTACTCCGCTTATGCAAACTTCCTGTACGCGACGAGCACGACCGCTCCTCCTGCGCCGACTTTGACGGTTCCGACGAACCTCGCGCCGGACGGAACGACGACGACCGAGACCGGACCTTCCGTCGTGATGATGTGGAGCAGCCTCGGCGGCTCTGGAGCATCGAGCTACGATGTCAAGATAGAGTACGGTTCCGACGGCGTAACCTACAGCGCTTACCACACCTACACAAGCGTCACGACGAACCAGAAGGAGTTTTGGCCGCAGGTCGACAATAACTACTATCGCTTCAGCGTCCTCGCGAACTACTCGTCTGGCGCGAGTGCGTATTCGACTCCAGCGGTGTTCTACTTCAGCACGTCGGGCGCAAGCGCGGGCGGCGGGACTACCACTCCGCCGACGTCGTCGAACGTTCCGACGAACCTCGGACCGACGTCGACTCAAACGAACGACAGCGTGATGCTCACCTGGGACACCGTCTCGGGCGCGACGAGCTACGAGGTCGAGATCGAGTACGGCGCGAACAACTCCACGTGGTCGTACTACTACACCTACACGCCGAGCGTGAACTCGAAGACGTTCTACCCGCAGGTAAACAACAACTACTACAGGTTCCGCGTCCGCGCGATGGTCGGCGGCACCTGGAGCAGCTACAGCGGCTGGACAAGCTTCAGTTACAACGGACCGTAATTCAGAACCGTCGTCTGCGGGATCGACCGCCCTGGAAGCGCTTCTTCTTGAACTTGAAGCCGGTATATTTGCCCTTCTTCGCGCCCGAAGACTTCCGGCCAGAATCGTCATCGTCTTCGAAGTCATCCTCCGGAGCCTGGGATCTGCGCATCACTCCGGAGGATTTCGATCCGCTCGCGGCGCTGACGACAACCGCCTTGTACACCCCGGCTTTTCCTTTGCTCGACGTCTTCGACGCGCTCGAAGAACTCGATCTGCCTTTCTCAAGAATCGAAGAATCGTCGAGAAGCTCGCCCGCCTCCTCCGGATCGTCTATGAACAAAATCGGCGGGTCCGCCTTGATGTCCTTGTATTCGATACAGGCCCTGAGGTCTTCGATCAGATCGGACGGTTTCTGGTATCTCTCGTTCTTGTCTTTCGCCATCATCTTTTCGCAGATGACGCTGCTCTCCTCGCTCACCTCGTTCGAAATCAGCAGCGGCGAAAGCGGCTTGCCATCGACCTGGTCGATCATCACTTTCTGCGGCGGTCCCTTGAAGGGAGTCCGTCCCGTCAGGCAGTGGTAGAACGTGCAGCCGAGGGAGTAGATGTCCGCGCGGCAATCGATTTCCGGCTCGCCCCGCGCGGCTTCGGGCGCCATGTAGTTCGGCGTGCCGATGATCAGCGCGCGTCCGTCCTTGGCCTTCTCGGAAAACACGGCGAGCCCCAGGTCGAGAACCTTGACGCTGCCTTCCTTGTCGATCATTATGTTGTCGGGCTTGATGTCCCGGTGGACCATTTTATGCTTCTCGGCGTGATCGAGCGCCTGCGCGACCTTCAGCGTGATTTCGAGCGCGCGATCCTCGGTAACAGAGCCTTCTTCAAGCGCCTCCCGCAGAGTCTTGCCCTCGATGAACTCCATCGCGAAATAGTAAACTCCCTGCGCTTCGCCTACGTCGATCCCTGAGATGATGTTCGGATGATTCAGCCGAGCGCTCGCGCGGGCCTCCTCCACGAAACGCTTGACGTACTCCGCGTCCCGCGAAAGCCGCTTGTTAAGAATCTTGATCGCCACCGGGCGGTCCATCGAAATCTGTTTCCCGCGCCAGACTTCTCCCATCGCGCCCGCGCCGAGTTTTTTCGAGATCGAGTAGCCCGGAATCCGCGGCATTTCATCGGCTGGGACCGCAGGAGCCTGCGACGCCGGTGGCATCAGGATGATTTCTTTCTGCGTCTTGTTGATGTATCCTTTTTCTTCCGCGATATCCGCGACTGACTGCGCGCTGATCCCGATGGCTGAGAGTTCACGGAATATCCTCAGGCATTCAGACGCCTGCTCCTTCGTGAGCGCAGCGATCCTGACCGCTTTTTTCGCCAAATCCAGTTGCTCTTGCGGAACTGAAGCCATCGACGTCCAAAAAAATATCACTTCCTTTAAAAGGAATCCATAATTGGCGCCTATGCAAAAGTTGCGCCACGGACCAGATATTACAATCAACTAACGGAAAACGAAATTGCCGCCATTCAAAAAAGTGTAAATAATGGAGCAGGCGGCACGTTCATCGTGACCGCGAAATCGCGAATGAGATATCCGTACTACGTAGATCATGGACCGAAAGCACGAAGTAAATCATTATGCAAGAATTATTGAGATTTATGATAGTGTTACGACTCGTGACACTATGAATATTTTTTATAAATATATCAATATCAACTATTATAATCTGTATTATCTTTAAAATAACGCGGATCCTGGCGGCGCGCTCCAATTAGACGATCTCCACTTGCAGGATTGCACGATTTCGAAGCCCTCGGACGAGACTTCCGCGCTACGTGGTTCAACGAACCGATACCAACATACAAGACTTAACGACCGATCAATGTCAGGCCTGACTTCAACCTAGGCCGGTTTATCTGTTACCACATCCGGACTATCCACCGCGTCCCGCCTGCGAAAATGCTTGAGTAGACCTCTGAGCGGATGACCACATACATGATTGTCGATCTAGTTTTTGGTTGCAATCCGGTGTGCGAATGGACTAAAATTTGCACCGCCAAAACATGGCATAGCCCAGACTAATTCCAGAAATATTCCAGCTTTACAAAAAGCCGCGTTAAGACCATAGAGGGTTACACAATGTTTAAAAGCATCGTCTCGGATAATCGGCCTGTCGCTAAGACGGTCGTCTGTATGTCGCTTCTGGTAACGCTGTTTACATTTTCCGCTTGCGGAGGCGGTAGCGGCGGGAACGGAGACCTCGCATCGCTTCTCGCGCAGCAGACCGGGAATGGCGGCGGCGGCGGAACTACCGTCAGCGCGGACGCACCCTCTGCGACGATCTCGCTGAACATTTCCGGAAGGCCGAAGGCGGGGAACGTTGCGATTCCGTACACGCTTTCACAGACCAACGGTCTGAGCGCGAACATTTCCGCGCAGTATTCCGTCGACGGCGGCGCGTTCGCGATCGCGACCCCCGCGTCCACGAACGAAGGAACGACAAACCTCTGGACGTCGCCATCCGGAAGTCAGCACGTTTTCACTTGGTCGATGGATTCGGACATACCCGCAGGAAGTCACAACGTCGTTTTCCGCATCACGCCGAGCGTAGGCACCGTAACGGGCGCAGCCGCGACGACGAGCAGTTTCGCGGTCAGTTCCCAGGGATCGACCTCGACCACCGCGCCCACGGTGAGCATTCTCAGTTCAGTTGGCGGAATGACCCTCAGCGGAAACGTCACGATTCTGTATCAGATCACCGACCAGCAGAACGACATTGCGTCGGTGACGGTTAGCTGGTCGACCACGGGCACATCATTCAGCCCGCTCACGCTTTCAAGCAGCAGCAGCCCGACTTCGAACCTTCTGACGACCTCCGGAAACAACATCTACACCATCGTGTGGGACAGCAACAGCGATCTTTTCAACTCGACTTCGAACGTCGTCGTCCGCGTGACTCCCGCTGACTCAAGCGGCGCGGGCACTCCAGTGGACACGCCGCAGTTCACCGTTTCGAACGGCACCGCGTCTCCTCCGCCGACCTCTGGTCCGGCGACCGCGCCGACCACGACGGGAGTGACGTCTCCCGCCCAGGGTTCGACTGTCACCTCGTCCCCGATCACAATCGTGTACGTCCTCAGCGACCAGGAGTCGAGTACGACCAGCGTCGCAGTCGAATACTGGACCGGCGCTTCGTGGCTCACCTGCACGGAAGTGACTGGAACGCCGAGCGAAGGCATCACTGGACTCACGACTTCTCCCGCAGGAGTGACGCACACCTTCGTCTGGAACGCGTCCCAGGATCTCGGCACTACCGCGAATCTGCAAGTGTTCGTCCGCGTCGTCCCGACCGACACCTCGGGCACCGGAACAAGCGCGCAGACGGACTTCGTTGTAAACCTCAGCGGAAGTTCGGGCGGACCCACCAACGGCGGCGGCTCCGGACCGTCCGCTCCGCCGACCGTGACCATCCAGAGTCCCACCGGCGGCGCGAACGTTTCCGCGTCCCCTGTCACGATCAATTACACCCTGACGACGAGCGCCGCTGGAACCGCGAACGTCGCGTTCGAATACTGGGACGGCTCCGTCTGGCAGCCCTGCACCGAGTTCACCGGCACCGGCTCGACCAGCCAGGGCAAGACCAATCTTTCGACTTCGCCCTCCGGAAGCGCGCACGTGTTCCAGTGGGACATCGCTTCCCAGCCCACCGCGACCGCGTCGAACCCGGTCTTCTACCGCGTCGTCCCGACGAACACCGCCGGAGCAGGCCAGGCGGCGTCCGACAACTTCAACTTCGGTTCGAGCAACGTGAAGCCGACCACGGTCGCGATCACGTCGCCCGGAAGCGGGACCACAGTGACCGCGTCGCCAGTCGTGGTGCGCTACACCGTCTCCGACCCCGAAAGCGACACGATCAGCATCGCGCCGCAGTGGTGGGACAGCCCGGCAAGCGCCTGGCGCGCCTGCACCGAATTCACGGGAACCGGAAGCACGAGCGAAGGCACCACCGGACTCACCTCGAGCCCGTCCGGCGTGGCGCACGTCTTCGAATGGGACGCCGCTACAGATCTCGGGGCAACCGCGAACTTGCAGGTTTACTACCAGATCGTTCCCTCTGACGCGGGTGGCGCTGGAACACCGAACGGTCAGTATTTCTTCAACGTCCAGCTCGGAGGCAGCACAGGCGGTACAGGTGGCGCAAGCACTTACGGCGCCCCGCTGTTCGCGCCGAACTCTCCGCCCAGCGTTACGTACCCGACTCCCGTCAGCAGCGGAGGCGCGTTTGGCACCGCGATGCTCGGATCCCTAAGCGGAATCAATCCGGGCGAAATCGATTCCGCCGACTTCGACTTCGACGGCGATTACGATCTCGCGCTTTGCGACACCGGAAGCTCCAATCTGTACATCTTCGACAGCAACGGAAACGGGACGTTCACTCTGCTTGCGACCATCCCGGTCGGATTCAGCGGAGCGACGAGCACGGGCAACGCGCCGCGCACGCTCAAGATCGGCGATTTCAACAACGACGGCTGGCCCGACATTATGACCCTGAACCAGGGCAGCTTCGATTTCAGCATCGTCGCGAACCTCGGCGGCGGAACCTTCGTCGATAACAACGATGTCCTTTGCATTTCCGCAAGCGCGTATCAATCGAGCAGCTTCACCGTCTTCGACGCCTGCATCGCGGATTTCGACGGCGATGGCAATCTCGACGTAGGCTGCTGCAGTCAGCCCTCGCAGATAGCGTTCAATCCGAGCTCGCTTCTCGGCTTCCTCCAGAACCCGGGCGCGCTATTCAACTTCGGCACGAACCAGATTCCTGGCGGAACCAGCGAAGAGGTGACGATCCACCTCGGCGGTGGCGATACAACCTTCGCTCCGCTTGTCGGATACACCGGCGCCATCGGCTGGATCGCGTCCTGCAACGCCGGCGACGTGAACGGCGACGGCAAGCCAGAGATGGTCATCGGCAACCTGCCTTCCGCGCAGGTCCAGTGCCTCGCGATCTATCAGAACCAGTGCACGCCGGGAACGGTGAACTTCGTCGTCCCGCCTTCAAACGGAACCGCGGGAGCTTCGCAGTACTATCCCGCGAACGATGCGTGGGTCGCGTCCTTCGGCCAGAACGGTAACGGAGCCTCCATGTCCCCGATGGATTTCGAAATCCGCGATATGAACGGCGACGGCTGGAACGACTTCATCTTCGCGATGACCCCCGCAACGGCGACGAACACCGCCGGACAGCTTATGCTCGCGGTCAACTCGAAGAACTGGCCGGCTCAGGGCGCATCGACGTTCAATGCCGCGACGGATGGATTCGGGACCAGCGGCCACCAGACATACAGCGTCGGCGCCAACCAGTTCGGCACCACCATCGGCGATTTCAACGGCGACGGCAAGCTCGACGCCGCGACAGCGAACACGAACTCGAACGACGTGTCCGTCCTGCTGAACACCGGCTCGACAACGGGCAACGTTCTTTCGAACGGAACCCAGTACGCCGCGGGGCTCAGCGCGATGTGGATCGCTAACGGCGACTTCAACGGCGACGGCAAGCTCGACATCGCCGTCAGCGAAAACGTCGGCGCGGGAACCAGCACGGGCGGATATTCCGTCCTCCTCGGGCAGTAAGAAACTATCGTAGGCACCTGGGACCGCGGACGTCCTCGTCCGCAAAAGCCGTCAAACGTCTCGTTTGACGGCTCCGAATTATAGATGTCGCTGCTTGAGATAGTTTCTAATCTAAGTATTGCAGAGTGCAGGATGCAGCGCAGTCGTCTCGGCTGCTGGAATTTAATCGTGCGCGGATGAGACGTGCCGGTCACTCCTAGGTTTGTAGTGTGCCCGTGAGGGTATATAAACGCCTGACGGCGCCACTACGAACTTCACCGCCTGACGGCGTCACTACGAACTCGAAATGCCTGGCATGTGAAATGCGCGGACGAGGACATCCGCACTCCCAGGAGACAGTTCGCTTCGCCCTTTTTATTTTTCGCGCATTTTCACTTCGTCGCGGCGTCGAACGCGGCGCGAATGTTCTTCGCCTGCTCGCGAACGAGCGCCTCGTCCATAGCAGTGCTGAGGAACGCAACTTCGTACGCACTGGGCGCGAAATACGTTCCGGATTCGAGCAGCGCGCGGTGGAATTTCGCGTACTTCGCAGCGCCGGACTTGTCGATGTCCTCGCTCCGACGCGGCGCGGATTTCTGGAACGCGATCCAGAAAATCGAGCCGATGCGTTCGTAGACCGCGCCTCTTCCCGCTATGAACTCCGAAATCTCGTCGTCGAGCACCAAGCCAAGACGTTCGAGCTTAGCCCAGCCGTCTTCGCGTTCGAGGACTTCGAGGTTCGCGATCCCAGCGGCCATCGCCACGGGATTTCCGCTGAGAGTTCCCGCCTGGTACACCGCTCCGACGGGAGCAAGATTTTCCATAACCTCTTTGCTTCCCGCGTAACAGCCGACGGGCATTCCCCCGCCGATAACTTTGCCGTAAGTCAGGATATCCGGATCGACGTCGTAATACCCCGCGGCTCCCTGCGGACCGAGGCGGAATCCGGTGATGACCTCATCGAGGATCATCATCGCGCCGTGCTTTTCCGTAATCTCGCGGATAAATTCGACGTACTCTTTTCGCTGGATTAAAAGGCCGTTGTTCGCTGGGACTCCTTCGAGGATGACGCACGCGATGTCATTCCCGTGCGCGTCGAAAATCTTTTCGAGCGCGGCTTCGTCGTCGAGGTGGGTAACGAGGGTTTCCTTCGCGTAAGCTTCGGGAACGCCGACCGAATCCGGAACCGCGAAGGTCGCAACACCGGACCCCGCGCTGACGAGAAGCCCGTCGTGATGGCCGTGATAGCATCCGCTGAACTTGACGAGCTTCGACCGACCCGTCACGCCGCGCGCAAGTCGGATTGCGCTCATCGTCGCCTCGGTTCCCGAGTTCACCATCCGCGTCATCAGATTCCTGCCCGAGAGTGACGCGATCTTTCCCGCAAGCTTCACCTCCCCCTCCGTCGGCGCGCCGAAGCTGAGTCCGTTCTTCGCGGCGTTTGCGACTGCTTCGACCACCGCTGGGTGAGCGTGCCCGAGGATCAACGGTCCGAAGGACGAGCAGAAATCGACGAAGCGATTTCCGTCCGCGTCGAACAGATACGGTCCTTCTCCGCGCGCGATGAACAGCGGATCGCCGCCGACGCTTTTGAACGCGCGCACGGGCGAATTCACGCCGCCGGGAATCAGCGACTTTGCTTTGGACCAAAGGATCGAGGAGATTTCGGTGTTTAGGGTCATTTTGATTCTTTCTCTTTAAGACCGACATGCAATCGTAATTTGAAAATGCCAAGTAAGTCGGCTATATTTTCTTGTAACGAAAGTCCAGGTGGCATCAATGGTTTTTCAAAAATATGTGATCGAAGCTTTTTGGGACGCAGAAGCAAAAGTATGGGTTGCGACCAGCGATGACGTCCCCGGACTTCCTACCGAAGATCCAACCCTTGAAGGATTGACCTGCAAGTTGCAGGATATGATTCCGGAGTTGCTGGAAACGAATCATTGAATTTAGCCACCGGTCGAGACGACCGATGGCTTTGCGGACGAGGACGTCCGCGTTCCCAAATTCAAAAATGGTCAGAGCCACTTGTTTTCGAGAATGTCGCGCAGGTGGTACGTGACGATTATCGACGCCCCCGCGCGGGTTATCGCGGTGAGGTTCTCGATCGTGAGCGCGCCCTCGTCGGCGTACCCCGCTTTCGCGAGCAGCTTCACCGCCGCGTATTCGCCGGAGACGTTATACGCCGCGACGGGGACGTTCACCGCCTCCCTTGCTCCGCGAATGACGTCGAGATACGCAAGCGCGGGCTTGACCATCACTATGTCGGCGCCCTCCTCCTCGTCGAGCTTTACTTCGCGGAGCGCCTCCCTGAAATTCCGGAAGTCCATCTGGTACGACTTGCGGTCGCCGTGCCCCGGCGCGGAGTCCGCGGCCTCGCGGAACGGTCCGTAGTAAGCGGACGCGTACTTCGCCGCGTAACTGAGAATACCTGTGTTCACGAAGCCCTGCTTGTCGAGTCCATCGCGAATAGCGCGAATGCGATGGTCCATCATATCGCTCGGGCACACGAAGTCGGCGCCCGCCTCGGCGTGCCTTCCCGCCATTTCGCGGAGGGTTTCGACGCTTCTGTCGTTTACCACGACTTCGCCCTCGACAAGCCCGCAGTGGCCGTGATCGGTGTACGCGCAAAGGCAGACGTCGGTGAACACCGTCAGGTCCTCCCCGAACTCCTTTTTCAGTTTCTTCGTCGCATTGACTACCGCGCCGTTCGCGTCGACGGCTCCGGAGGCTTTCGAATCCTTCGCGCGCGCGATCCCGAATAGCATCGCGTTCCGAACGCCGAGGTCCGCGTCCTTCGCGACGGTCTTCAGAAGTTCGTCTACGCTTTCGCGGTGGATGCCCGGAAGGCTTTCGATCGCATCCTTCCGTCCTTTGCCGTCCTGCACGAAGTACGGCTGGATCATTCCGAGCACGCCCAGTCGCACTTCGGAAGCGATATCCCTGACGAGAGGATTTCTGCGCAGTCTTCTCGGCCTGATTCTGCTGTTTCCGTCCACTTGAATTCCATTTTTGAATTGAGAATACGTAGCTGTAATTTTATGCTTGTATCCATTGAATCAGAAATCCTAATTCAAAAATCGAAAACGAGTGACCAATGGCCCGGACCGTTTCCCTCTTTCTGCTGATTTCTCTGTCGATCCCGGTGTTCCAGGGGTGCTGCCTGCGCTATATCGGCGCGCAGGTCGGCGAAGGCGCGCAGGAAGCGCTCATCGAGGGCAGCGGTCTCACAAAGCTGATGATGAACCTTCAGATGGAAGGCGTCGCGGAAAGCGCGAAGGAGTTCCGAAGGCTGATTATGGACGAGGAGACCCGCAGGGCCGTCCACGCGATAGGCGAGGAGGTGACGAGTTCCGGCACCACGCTTATAGGCGCCGTGGCGGAGCAGGGCGAGCAGAGCACAAAGCGCGCGCTCGAACAGATCGAGAGCGCAATGGCCGAACTCGAAGGCAGCGTCGGAAAGATGCAGGAGGCGCTTTTCGGCGACGAGGCGAAGGCGCGCACCGAGGAATTTCTGAACGCGCAGGCGGACATAATCGATGCGCGCACCGACGAATACCTGAAACGTTTCACCGACGGCGAGGTCCGCCAGGAACTCGATCGCGTCGTCACGAACACCAGCGCGAAGGCGAAGTCCGAGATGGACGCGCTCGCCGCGAAGCTGAACGAAATCCTGACGTCGATCAACATGCCGATGATTTACGCGATCGCGGCGCTGATTCTGGTTATCGTGCTCGTGCTGCTGCTTCCGAACGTTCTGCTGTTCTTCGCCCATCGTCGCGCGCAGAAGACCATCAGGGAGCTGAATCTGAATCTGATTGCGGTGAAGAAGCCGGAAACGCCGAGTCCGCCCGCTCCGCCGGCGAAGTGATGTGCGCCAGAACGGCTGCGAACACAAGTTCATGCTAACGAAGTGTCGGATGTCTCATGGTCCGTCCCGGAATTCAGGCGCGCGCAACCTGGGCGTCGATAAATTTTTCCGATTGACAGTTTTTTCTCAAAAATATGCTTGCTTGTCCGTTTTGATTCTGCTTTCTTTTGACTACACAAACCAAAGTCACGGAGAAAATCATGGCGTATGTCGGCAACATTCCACTATATGGTACTAGTCGTTGGGACGACGTAATACGCGATTTACGTAGCGGCGGGCTGGTCAAGTTCCACATTTCCTACCAGAATTTCTCGTCGCTCGCGCCGGGGGTGAAGTCGGAAGCGTTCATGTTCCCGAACTTCATTCCGGCAAATTGCTACGTATCCGCCGCCTGGATGCAGGTCGATACGGGGTTCGCGGATAACCCGGTTACCTTGACGCAGGCTGATGTCGACGCCGGAATCAACGTTGAAGACCCGCTTCTTTACATCTCCGGAGCAGATGCGCTTTTCGGCGGCGGGATCGTGTTACGCAACTTTCCCGGCACGCAATTCGATGGATCGAAATCGCCTGCGAATGACGGACTCAAAACTCTTACCATCACGTTCACTTCCGATGTAGACCTGAACACCATAACCGCCGGCGAACTCGACGTATACCTCGTCTTCCAGACTTTCTTCAACCCCTTCTGAGCGAATTTCCTTCTCCCACCGGGAGAAGGTGGCCGAAGGCCGGATGAGGGCAGAAATTAATAACACACACAAGGACAAAAAATGGCAAACCTCAAAAACGTACCGAAGATGATAAACCGCGCCACGCTCTACGCGGAGCAGAGCAATTCGTCGGTTTCCCTCACGAATCCCCCAAGTACTATCCAAAGGCTGCTGCTCTGTGTGCAGGGAAAGATAACCAAACCGAACCCGGGAGATACCGCATTCTATTCCGGCGACGGCGTCCTGAACGCGGTGAGATACATAACCGTTCTCGTCGACGATGTGGTCGTGTACTCCGCGCCTCCCATCGACGGATTCTGGATGTCGTCCACGATAGATCAAAGTGGCTCGTCGGATATGTTCCAGCCGGACGTCAATAATCCCGCGGAAACCGAGTTCTTCTTCAGATGGTGCATGGAAATCAGCTTCGACCTCGCGGGACTCCTCTTCTCCGGCGCGGGCGGAATATACATGGCGCAAAGCGTACAGATAGATATAGTGTGGGGAACCATCGACGACCTTTTCATCGAAGCGCCAGGCTGGACCCTCTCCGATATGACGATGCGCATCAATACGATCTTCACGCAGAAAGGCGATAACGGAAGACTTTATCGAACCGCAAGAACCGGCTCGATCTATCCGCTTCTGGTCGCAGGCGAGAATCCCCCGATTTTTCCCGCGCCGGGTAGCGCGGTGATTCTTGGACTTTGCGCGATTTTCAGGTACACTGACCTCCCGAATAACTTCAGGAACGAACGCACCGACGACGCGGTTCGAAACTGGAAGATCGTGGGCTGGGAAGGAGATCTGATAATCGACTCGCTTTATGAAGAGATCAGAGAATACATGTTCGCTACTCTCGGCTACCGCGTGACTGGTCCGACGATAATGGGACTTCCAACAGGTTTGCTCTGGTGGCCTCTGACCATCGACGGCATCACCGGCGGAGTGATGCAGAATTCCACGAATTTCCTGACGAATATTTTCAACGCGGTAAGCCCGCTATTCCCGGGTCTCAAGGTAGACTTCTATACATATAGAAACCTGACGGTGTAATATGCAAGGATACTTGAAATTCGGATTCAACACCCCGTTTCAGAAAATGCAGCGCGAGCGGTTTCTCGCGTCGTTCAATGAATTAGCGGCGAAATCGAGTAGCTGCGGATGCCCTTCAGAAGAAGAAATAGCGCCCTCTGGAATTTCCAAACCCGCTGAAAGAAGATCTCCGCGCAGAAATCAGGGCGAATTCAATAATAAACAAATGAAGGAAATGGACTTCGAAGAAACAGGTGTTTTCGAGGGACCGTCACCGCTTATAAAAAAATCCGACCTCCATGGCCAGAAAGTGCAGAAAACACAGAGTCGTGAATCTAAAGGAGCCTCTAGCGGTCTACCGACAACCATTGGTCGTGTGCCAAGAAATTATCATCAACCTTCTGGATTGGGAGAACAATTTATAGGAACTGCGTACACGCCATCTGTGAAACCACCTGGAAGTACGCGTACAGCGCCTCCTATAACGGTAACATCTATCGGAGGCGATGATGACATTTTTTTCAGACCTCAAGATGACTTCTATCGTGGACCTTCACCTGAACATGGAGGTTATGATTATTGCTTAAAATATGGCAACATATATAGTACATGGGTTCAGGTTTATGATGAGACGCTTAACCAAAGTCCAATATACGATAAACCTGTACTTTATCCGGACCCGCCTGAAAATCCAAATATCATCAGATGGAAGATTATTATGAGGATTCCGACAGTGACAAAATACTGTGAAATCAAATACAGGTATTGCTGCGGGGGATTTTTTGGACTCGATTGCTATTACGAATGGACTTGGAGCGAAGATCCTGAAACCAATAATGGGCACAAATGTAGAATTGAAACGCATCTAGGCCCCCCCACTATTGATAGTGAGGGAATAATCGATGTTCGCGGTGCGTGGGACATCGTCCAAAGTGGAATAAATAATTTTCTGCAAACAGTATTTAGCGTCGCGCCGATGACCAATCCTATGGATATTTTGGTTGGCATGGGGCAGGCAACTACACAGGCAGCGGGAAATGTAATTGGCACTGAACTAGGCAATAGAATCGTTACATATACCGAAGAGAGATTACTTGGAATGGAGCAAGAAGAAGAAGAAGAAGAAGAAGATCAAGGGAGACCTCGTCAGAATGGCAATGGAGATGATGCTCAATAGATATAAAATTAATGACTTCCGTCATGACGAAAAAGCATTAGATGAGGAAAAATGATTTATCTATCGAGATGCATAAAAGAGACCTGCATACCCACAATGCTTTTCATAATGGTATTACTGGTATTTTCCACCGTTTCTTGCGGGTCCGTCAGTGCATTTAATCAAGTTGTGCATCTTGGAGTCACACCTAAATCAGTCTTAAATAACACTAACCAGTTTCTTTCATCAGAGGAAACAACGCCGCCAGGAGGGTCACAACATTCCGAATTGACCGTTACTTTTATAAATGGTGACTATGACACATATTACATTAGTTATGACAATTTTTTTCACACTGAAATGCAATCAGCTTACGATAATGGTCTAATTTATAATTTATCGTATGCAACGGCAAAAGTAAGGGTGTGGGAACGCGGGACCAATGGCGATTCGGAGTTTTTATTAATTGCGGAGCGAGGATCTGATCAAGATGATGATTCTATATTGTGGCGTAAAGTCCGTCGCACTCCCACTGAGGCAATGTTTCGAAAAATATATTTCCGCAGAAAGTATAGGCAATTTCTGTTTTTCATAGATTATTATTATGAGTGGACTTGGTCTAATGATGTTAGTGAAATGCTGCAATCCAGTATAGATTATGTATTACATTCAGGTATATTAATGTTGCCAGATGAGCCAAGCACTCTATATGAAAATATCTCTCGTTTTTTAGATGAAATCGAAGATTTAACAGATGAGGACATAGATACTCTCGAAAAGACAATCAGGTCAATTTTTGGAGAGGACAAGTCTATGTCAATTATAGAAAGAATTAAGACTCTCTCCAAAATGAAGCTGTAATAAACTCTATGTGATCTAATTCAATGTCTTCAACAATGCGAAACTTTTCCTTCGACTTATCGCAGGCGCCGGTGAACTCGCAGTTCTACGTGGATGCGAAGAATATCGTTTTCGAGGTCGGGGGAGGGGGACCGTTTCCCGCGGGGGGATATTTTCAGGTCGACAGCAACCCGCCGGTACAGATTGGGGGAGCGCTCAATCTTAATATTGGGTTCGTGCAGGAGATTCGGTTCGTTCACGTCGTCCTGCCGCAGGCTAGCGGGTGGTCCGCGGGGATTACGATTTCGAATCTTTCAGAGGTTTCCGCGCCGCTTATATGATATGATATATTTCCGAGCAATTTTTTCAAGACGCGGTCTCCGCTGTTTCCGGAACTCAAGGCGAACTTCTATTCTTACAGAGACCTGACGGTGTGAAATGGATAACAGACACGAAATCGGACCGCCGCTCGTAAGGTATAGGAAAGCGAGACTCCGCGCATCGTCGCTGGGACTCCCGCCACCGAATATCGAGGACTACATCGGCAAGCCCGGAAATAATAGTAATAGCAATTGCGATTGTGGTCGGAAAAATAAAATATCGAATAATAGTATCGATATTATTGAAAACGATTCGCCGTTCGTGACGAAATCCGAACTTGACCGGCGCTCTCCACGGCGGGACCTGTCTGGAATGGAGACTTCGAATTCCGTATTCAGAATTAGTAGACAAGAAGCGCGTAGACGTATGTCCATCGCTACGATCGACGCGATTCGCACAATGAATGTTTTTTATGAAGGAAGAACAGGATTCAATTCCGAAGAGGAAATTAAACAGCACTGGAGACAAACTATAACGGATATCGCGCAGTCTATAGACGTAAATGCAAGTGATTCGATACCGTTTCTGGAAGTATCTTCTGGCGATAAAATTGTTGGTTTCATTAACGAACTAAGCAAATTAGTTGCACACGCAACCGTTGACGGCCCGCTGTCGGGCGTAACTCCTGGATTTGTCGGTACGAAAGTTCTTTCATTCATTATTCGCCCGAGTTTGTCGAACTGCGGTTATGTTTATAGCGAGAGCGGCGATGACGAGCTGATTCTGCCGGTAAGCAGCGCTTTTCAGGTTAAAGTGGCGACTAATGGCTCCGACAAAGCCTCCGTAGTGGAAACTTTCGCGATGTACCAGGGAAGAAGCCTGGATCAGCAATCCGAACTTGCGATTCCTTGGTGTTTTTCTCTCGATCCTGAGGGTCCGCCTAGTGTTGGAGTCGTGGATTTGCGAACAGGCGATATCGAATGCATCGAGTCGCTTAAAATTGCGGCGCCGGGAATGGCGAGGGCTGTGCCGTGGTCCGTTCTGAATCGAGGAATCTTGCTAAAAACAGGCTCGTTACCGAGTGCGAACGGTAATCCCGCGTCTGCGCTATTATTCAGCCAATCAAGAATTCCCGCGGAAGTTCCAGTTATCGGCGGTTTGCTCGCGCAAGGTATTTCGGACAGCGATGAGCCTGAGCCCGCACCAGAACGAGAACAAACACAAGCAGAACGCGATGATGCGACGGCGTCCAAGTTGTTTGCTATAAGTAATTTATATGAGCTAGGCCTGACTTATAGCGATTGCCGAAGTATTGCTGTTCGCAATTGCCGAGGCGCTGTTCCGGGAAGACAGAACTGTGCTTCGCAGGCAATAGGCTGCGCCACCGCTTTACTGGCGGCGGCAGACATAGATCCAGAGCAGCGTCAAGTCAACCGCACCGCGGTTGTTGCTGCGGTCATTGCTGCGCTATGTCCGGGTGGCTAACTCAATAATTAACTCTAATTATGAAGTATGGGAATTCCAATGAAATATCTATTCTTAACGCTTTTTGCCGTCATGTTGATAGCATCCTGTTTCGATTTGGATTCGTTTGACAGTGCACAAAGCGATAAACAATTTACGGAACTTACAGAAGCGAATACGCCAGAAGAGCAATTGCAAATTTGGCGGAATAAACGAGTGCTCGCACGCGAAGACAGTGCTTTTTACATTAGTTTCGCTGGGTTCGACATGGATCTTAACGAGTACGATTGTGATGTAAGCAGTGTTTTGACGCAAAAAAATGCGCATTACCTTGCGGAGTTGACAAATCTCAACACATTCGCGTTCGCAGGTGACTTCTCAAACGCAGCTATAGATGATTCGGTTTTTTCGTATCTTTCGGAATTACATAATTTGAATTTCGTATCAATATCAGGAGCATTTTTTGGCGATCGGACGCTAGAAATTATATCGAAACTTCCACAACTGACGGATTTAATTTTACATTGGGAGACAGGGAGAGTAACTAACCAAGGAATAGCCTATTTCAGGAACAACAATAGGTTAACCTCGTTAACGCTGGCTGCTTCCACGAGAGAAGAGGACGGGTATGCGCTCGATAATGAAGGGATCGAAATCGTATCAACGATCTCCACGCTAGAGGTTTTAGACGTCAATTGCTTTAACATTTCCTCGCAGGCGATTTCCGACATAGCCAAACTTGAAGAACTATGGATGCTTCGGATCGACGGACTTGCACAGGAAGACGTGGATTATTCTCCTCTCACCTCGCTCGGGAAATTGAAAGCTTTATACATCGATCTTCCTGTTTCAGAATCAACTAAAGACCAAATCCGGCAAATGTTTTCCGGAAATAACCAGGATATGGATATTAGCTTTGGGTCGAGCAACTAACCTTTTACTATTATTTTTTTTACGCATTGAAAATAATGCTACAGTGTTGAGATGTTAGAATCCATCAGAAATTTCTTTTTCGACCTATCGAAAGCGCCGGTGAACTCGCAGTTCAACGTTGATGCGAAGAATATCGTTTTCGAGGTCGGAGGAGGGGGACCGTTTCCTTCGGGGGGATACATTCAGGTCGATAGCAATTCACCGACGAGGATCGATGGCGCATTCAAGTTGAATATCGGGTTCGTGAAAAAGGTCAGGTGGATTCATCCCGCGTTATTCACGATAGGCGGAAATAAAAATACCCAAGGCGCGAACTTTGCAACGGAGGAGGTATCTACGCCCCTTTCCGGAATTGCAAG
>JANLHZ010000110.1 GCA_024653775.1 Planctomycetota bacterium
GCCATCCGGACGCGAAGAAGTCCCCTGGGACATCGTCGCCGCGGTGCTCTCAATCGCGCGGTTTTGCGAGCCTTCGAGCGAACTCCACATCGCGGACACGTGGTACGAGCGGACGTCGCTCGACTCGATGCTTGGCGTGATCGACGACCTCGTTGGCAAGGACCGACTGTACCGCTGCCACGGCAAGATCCTTCCCCACAAGGACGCTATCGAAAAGAAGCTGCGCGAGCGCTTCGAGACGATCTTCGCGGGCAACCGCCACGACCAGACCACTCTTGAGGAAATCGTCGAAACGATGGAAAGGAAGCACGGCTCGATATCGCGTGTGGGTCGTCGACCGCGGGATCGGCAACGGTCCACGGGCGGTTCTTGACGAACTCTCGCGAATCAAGCTCAGCGACGTGATCCAGAAAACGTCCGCAGGCCGTGAAATCCGACTCCAGTGCGTTACGAAACCCGACAAACACCAGCAGGTCCTGTTGAACTACCTGAAACTGAAATTACCTTCGCGAATAGGCGTCCCGGAATGGAAACCTGATCCCCAAATGTAGTAGAAACTTTTGACCTACTCGGCCTCGAATCGCCGAATACCGACAAATTAGCGCTCTACCTGGTCAACTTGGGTTAGCGAGTGGTAAGCAATCCCCCCAATAGTGTTCGGCACGACAAACTTTCGTGCATACGTGTCGACGGCGCTTTCCGGATTCGCAGTTTGCCGTGAGACCGTCGAGAACTCCTCCGGGCGTCCCCTTTGAATCCAAACAGGTGGGACACGTCAGCTCCAAAAAAAACTGCAAATCCGGGCAAATTCTTGGCGGTACCGGATTGTAAGATTTGTCGGTCGTTGTAGACTTTTCGCGACGTCAATAGTGACGGCTGAATCTGCGAGGGAATATGTCTGCTCTTGAGCTTGAGTCGAGGCTACGGAAGTCGGAAATGCGCGTGATGGACAGACTCACGACGCCGCGGAAAATCCAGGACTTCCTCGACGGAATCGTTTACAACCACGGCGACGGTTATCGAACGCCGCTGCAGACGTTTCGCGAACGCAAAGGCCACTGTTACGACGGCGCCCTTTTCGCAGCTATGGCGCTTTCAAGGATCGGGTTTCCGCCGCTCATCGTCGACCTCATCCCGAACGATCGCGACGACGATCACGTTATCGCGGTTTTCCGCGAGC
Source organism: Planctomycetota bacterium (assembly GCA_024653775.1). GTDB lineage: Bacteria > Planctomycetota > UBA8742 > JACQVU01 > JANLHZ01 > JANLHZ01. The sequence goes on from JANLHZ010000110.1 coordinate 1,181, forward strand.
GTCGTCGCTGGGGCGCGGTCGCGAAAAGCAACTACACCGGACTTCGCTATCGCGAACCCGTGTATCTGAACCTGCGGGAACTTGTAATGTCGTATTTCGAAGTATATTTCAATCCCGCCGGGGAGAAGACCCTCCGCGGCTACACTACGCCGCTGAACCTGAATCCGTACGACAAGATCAAGTGGGCCGTGAATCCGGAGGCGCCGGAAGTAATAGCCCAGAAGCTCGACGAAATCAAGCGCTTCCGTCTCGTCACCCGCGCGATGGAAGATGAACTCGGAAACGTCGACAAACGATCCCTCGACGCTGGCCTTCTCGGCTCCGTGAAGGCGGGGCTTTACAAGGTGAGCTGAATTTTGTATCGGTTCGCTGAACCACGTCCCCGGAATATCACATATTTACAGACATAAAGAAAATTAATAGTGCATAAATAAATTACAACTTATTATGAGTTGAAATCAATCGAGGCGCGGTCGTCCTGATAGTGAAGTCATGAAATAAATGTTAGTATCGCTTTACTCACCGAATAATACGGAAAACCAGCCGTATTGTACTGCCCGCCGCGCAGTGGCTTTTCGGCATACGTTGCTAAAAACGTTGTGGGTGAATGTAGAATTTATGAGTAATTAAATAAACTACGTAGTGATTGCTGTTTTGTACTCTTCATTCTAATATTATAAAAGCGTCTCGCTGCTCGCACGATATATCGGATACACTTAATGATGGCTAGTGAAATGGACCTCCATCTGAACCGTGATCACATTCATCTATGCAGTGGACGTGAAATTTGACACGACTATGCGAATTTGTGCGATCGTGTGGTTTCTCTCTTGTAGTGGAGGATTGAAAACAGTATAGTTAGAGGTACAAATTTGCTTGAGCATGGTCCGAACCGGGACACGTCATTCATGGTTCGAACCCACTCAAACGAATAATGCCGACCGCAAGGAAATTCCGGAGAAGACTCATGTCCGATAAGAAAGTTTGGTTCGTTCTCGGCGCGATGACGATTTCGATGTGGGTGATGTCCCTCTTCGTATCGCAGAATTCGCTCGCCGGAGACTGGTCGATGAAAGGCGGCGATTCGCTGCGTAGCGGGGCGTCTGACGAGACTATCTCGGTGTCGCAGGCGTCGATGAATCCGCTTTTCGCGCCGGTGGAAATCGAGGGCAAGGCGATTTCGTCGGTTGTCGCAAGCGACGGCATGGTCTTCGTCGGTACGAAGAAAGGCGTGCTCCACGCGTTCAACGCGGAGACGGGCGCGCTCGTGTGGCAGAAGCAGCTTCAGGGCGGAATATCGGGAACGCCGACCGTCAGCTTTGGGACCATCGTAGTCGGAACCGAAGCGGGAATGATGTACGGCGTGAACGCCCAGTCCTCGCAGACGATTTTTGCGATCAACCACGGCGGACGAGTCCTCGGAAGTCCCGCGGTGCAGAACGATTTCATCGTCTTTTCCCGCGGCGAGCCTTTCCACGATACCGTCGCGTATTCGATGGACGAAGCCACTCTCGCGCATAGCGCTGGTATTGACGCTGAAATGCTCTGGAGTTTCGACACGGGGCAGATAGCGTACGCGACTCCCGCGATTTATCAGGACACGGTTTTCACCGCGTCCGACAACGGTAAGTACTTCATCCTGAACCTCGCGGACGGAACGCTTCGCGCTCCGCCCGTTACGACGCAGGGAAGCGTGTTCGCGGAAGGCCCGTCGATTCTTCCGCTTGAAGGAACGACCGACGTCCTCATGTTCTGCCATCCGGGGGACGCGGACGAACTCGTCTACTGCTACAGCTTCAACACCGCGACAAGCGTCGTAACGCTTCTCTGGAGCGCGGACCCGATGGAACTCTCGAGCGAAGCGCAAGGCTCCGGAGGAACCCAGGGCAGCGCGCTCAGTTCGAATCAGAAGGACGACCCGTCGGAGGAGAACTCCGAGTTGAACGTTCTCGTCAACGCGATCGCGCCGCTGATGCAGATGGCGGGAGATTCGAAGGAGGGCAGGGAAAGGCAGCTCGAATACTTCGAGATGATGAACGGACCGATAAACGAGGAACTTCGCGCGCAGGTTCTGAAAATCTTCCTCGAGGACGACCCGGCGGTGAATCCGTCCGCGCCAGGCTCCTCCGAGAGCGCGCAGGCGAGCGCACTTTCCACCGAAGAGCCGGAAGGCTACTTCTACTCGGCGGATCGAAGGATCGCGACCACGCCCGCGGTGTTCGTCAACGAGTCGACATCCGAGTACCAGCTTATGACCACGTCCTACGAGTACGGCGTTTCAAGCTGGGGGGGACCGCAGATGACGGTCCATCTGATGAACCCGCTCACCGGAAACCTCATCTGGAGGATGAAGGACAACGTCAACCTCCAGCCGAGCCTGATTTATCCTTCTCCGGTCGTCACGCGGGGGCAGAACACGATGCTCGCGGTGTTCGCGGAAGGCGGACTCGTGTCCGTGATCGATCTCGCAACGAACGACACCCTCGCCAAGCAGATCGTCACGGGCAGCGTCTATTCCTCGCCCGCGGTCGCGAACGGACGAATCTACGCGGTTTCGACCACGAACGCGAAGAGCTATCTCTACGGCTTCGCCACGCAGAGCGTCCCGCCGACCGCGCCGGGCGTTTCGAGCGCCGGACTATCGAACGGCGTGAGCGTGAACGACACGACGCCCACCTTCACGTGGACCGCGGTCGAAGGTGCGCAGAGTTATGTCGTCGAGGTGAGTATCGACGGCGAGATCGAGGAATTCACCGTCCCCGCGGGCGCGACGAGTTTCGATTATCCCGCCCCGATCGAAGCTGACAGCTACGTCAGATACCGCGTTCGCGCGACGAGCGGCTCGGGCGCAATGTCGTCCTGGACGAGCGAACAGAACTTCTTCGTCCAGAAGGACGTAGTCGCTCCCGTCGCTGCATCCGGAGTCGGCGCGGTCGCGGGTTCGAACGGCGCGATCGTCACATGGACCGCGAGTCCTTCATCGGATGTCGTAGGCTACGAAGTCGCTCTCCGTCAGGAAGGCGAAGCGCAGGGAGCCTACAAAGGCTACGGCAAAGTCACAAGCGCGCAGATTCCGTCGCTCGCTTCGAACACGGGCTACACCGCATACGTCCGCGCGATCGATCGCAGAGGCAACGTCTCCTCCGCGTCGGAATATTACTTCGTCACTCTCGAGTCGGACTCCGTGGCGCCGAACATCGTTAAAGTCAGTCTCCACGATTCAACGGGCGCGGGATCGATCGACACCGCAATGGTTACATTCAGCGAACCCGTGCGGGACTACGATCTCAGCATCGCTGGATTCGCGCTAGGAGGCGTACAGGCGACCGCCGTAAACACGGGAGCGCAGCCGAACGACGAGACGATCGCCGTGCGGTTCAGCGGAGTCAGCGGAACCGAGGCGCGAAACCTCACGTACGCAGCCGCGGCGGGAACCGTAACCGACCTGAGCGGAAACAAGGCGTCCGATCTCGGCGCGAACGAAGTCATCGAAAGCGACGAGGCCGCGCCCGCGATCCTTTCCGCGACCGCGAAGGAAAACGCGCTGGTACAGACAGGCATTGACGGGGACGACACGATCGTCATCGAATTCTCGGAGCCGACGAACGCGCCCACGCTCACCGCAAACAATATAGACGGGTTCCTGAGCCTCAGCTTTGGACATTCGTTCCTTTCCGCGGACGGAAGCATCGGCGCGATAACCTGGTCGAACGGAAACAGGACTCTCACCATTGCTCTCAGCGCTTCGGGCGGAGCGCCCACCGTCGCGTCGAACGACACCATCGCGCTCGGGATGAACGCGGACATGACGATTTCGGACGTCAGCGAGAATCGCAATCCTTCGATGACGGTCCGCGCAATTCGCGGAAGCTTCTCCGAGGACGCGGACGCGCCGACGGTCGAACGGGCCGCGGTGCTCGATACCGACCTGAACGGCAGGATCGACGCGCTCCAGCTTATAATCAGCGAAGACGTAAATACCGGATCGATAAATCCGCAGGCGTTCACGCTTGGCGGAGTCGCAGGCAAGAGTCTTTACGAACCGGCAGACACTGGCAGCGTCGCGGTTATCATTCTGGACGCGGAGATCCCGGGAACCGCCAGCGCTGCCCTTTCATACTCGAAGAGCCTCGGGCAGATCGCGGACGCGTCCGGCAACGCGCTCGAAAGCTTCAGCCTCAGCGCCGACGAGGTCGTCGACGCGGCGTCGCCTATGATGGCGGGAGTCGTCACTACTGGCGATCCGATTTCTGAAGTGACAATCTCGTTCACGGAGAATATCGATCCCGCGCGCGTCAGTCTGATGGACTTCAACATCACCGCGGGCACGCACCAGGTGAACCTCGTAACCCTCGCGACCGGCCATGCGGTCAGCGGGAACACGCTGCGCATCACGTTCAGCGGCGCAACCGTCGGCGGGACCGCGCACGTCGCGTACAGCCCCCTGTCCGGCGGAAGCATTCGCGACGCAAGCGGAAACCTGATGCAGCAGGCGGGCACGGGAAGCATTCCGGTCGCGGTGACGGACGCTACGATCACCGTCGTCCCGGGCGTCATCGCGCTAGACGCGTCGAAGAGTTACGATCAGGACGGAGGCAAGCTCTCCGCGTCGTGGACTCAGCTCAGCGGGCCGCAAACCGTGACGATCGAATCGAACGGCGATCTCGCGGGCGAATTCCTCGCAAGGCGCTCTGGAAGATACGTATTCGGACTCGTCGTCAGCGACGGAGTCTACAGCTCGGTGCAGAAGACACTCACCGTGAACGTGCAGAACGTCGCGCCGGACGCCAGCGCGAGTTTCGTACGCGAGGCGATGGAAGCCCCCGCGGGATTCTCCGGACGCTACTCTCCCGTGCGCGTTACGCTTTCGAGCGCCCGTTCGACGGATATGAACAGCGTCGTCGGCTATAACGACATCGTCAGCGCGCGGTTCAAACAGATAAGCGGACCTTCCATCGTGACGATCGACGATTCGGATTTCGCGGACGCCAGAGCGAGTTTCGTCACCACGAGCCTCTCCGCGGGACTCTATCAATTCCAGCTCGAAGTCAAGGACGCGGAAGGCATAGGCGACACAGAAATCTTCGCGATAGCGATAAGCGGGGCGGACGAATCGCTCCCGATGCCGAACGCGGGGCCGGACCGTTTCGCCGTCGAAGGAAGCATCGTTTCCCTCTCTCCGAGGCGTAGCATCGACACCGATAGCGAAGACGAACTGAAGTTCTTCTGGCACGGCGTGAGCGAAGTTGACGAGCAGCTTCAGACAGACGCGAGCGGAACCGCAACCTTCACCCCATCCGCTGCCGGGACATACGAGTTCCTTCTGAGCGCTCCAGGCGACGTTGCAGGCGCGACCAGTCTTCCGGATTCGGTGAGGATCACCGTTCTGCCGCGGAACTACTCCGCTCCAGTCGCAAAGGCGTCCGCGCCCACTGAAGTCAGCGTGGGCGACCAAGTGAATCTCGACAGCTCCGGATCGAGCTTCGAAGGCGGAGCGCCGAGCTTCGCCTGGACACAGGTTGAAGGCCCGGAAATCGACATCGAAAACGCCGGGTCCGCGCAAGCGGGATTCACACCGATTTCCGCCGGAGTCTACACGTTCGAACTCGCGATGAGCGTTACGCCGGATTCGATGGGCGCGCGCGCGATAGTGATGACGGACAGGATCGGCGTCGTCGCAAGCGACCCTTCGATGCCCGCTCCCGTGGTGAGCCTCGATTCGAACCTCGTCATTGCGAACGCGGGAGATGAGATTAGCCTCAGCGCCGAGGCTGCGTCCGGCGGGACATTCCTGTGGAAGCAGACCGCTGGCATTCCCGTGGCGCTTCGCGGATCGCAGGGCGCGAACGTCAGCTTCACCCCCGCGGCGGCAGGAATCTACAGCTTCGAAGTCGCGTGCGCGGGCGGATTCTCCGTCGGCGCGCCGGCAAGGGTCGACGTCGTCGTGAACTCGAGTGCTTCCAGCGTCCCGACCGCGAGCAGTTCGGTGACTTCCGATCGCTTCGCTGGGGAGAAGGTCAGCGTCAGCTTCGCCGGCTCCGAGGGTGCGGGAAGCGAAAACCTCGAGTACTTCCTGAGACAGACCTCCGGACCGCTCGCCGCGGTTTCGTCATACAACGCGCCATCGATGAACTTCACGCCCGAATCGGCGGGAACTTACGGGTTCGAGCTTCTCGTCAGCAACGATAAATTCGACAGCGTCGCGCACGCGTTCGAAATCGTCGTCGCCAACCGCGAAATCGCAGCGGACAAACCCGCGCTCGTGGTCGACGCTACGGAGGCGGCTGACGCTGAGAAGTCCGATTCGAGATGCTTCATCGTCACCGCGACGATGAAACGCGAGGGCGGCGCGGTCACGGTCGAAAACCCCGCGGGCGTCTACACCATCTCGGAAGAAGACGCGCGGGACCTCAGCACCATCCGCGAGTTCCGCGACGAATATCTGAAGACAAACTGCGTCGGCATGTTCGTGCTGAACGTCTATTACAGTAACAGCCCCGCGCTCGCGAACGCGATCGAAGACAGCAGCGTCCTCCGCGGCGTCACGAGAGTGCTCGTGGTCTACCCGACGCTCACCATTTCAAGAATCGGCACCGGCTCTGCTCTTTCCGGCTCCGACGTCATTGGCGCGGGAATGCTCGCGCTCTACTTCGCCGCGTTCATCTTCGGATCGAGAAGACTCGTCCGCGTAATCCGGCGGAAGTAGCAAACTTGAACAACGAAAACGCGACAAGCCCGGGGACTATCGCGATTCCGCGCCACTGCACTTGTAGGGGCGCACCGCGTGGTGGCACGGGCATCATGCCCGTGAAACATCGGCGGGACGCCGATGTTTCACGTCCGTGGCTCACTAATAGACACGAATTCGTGGACATATACTCGTTGCTCCCAAATCTCAACGTGTCTGCAGTGAAGAGTTTCCCGCAAAGTCGCAAAGACCCATTGAGAGTGTAGACGTCCCGTCTGCGCATTATTTTTTTGCTGTAGCCGTGACGCCTACAAGTCCCATCAGCGAAATCGAGCGCGAAAAAATCCATAAAAAAATGCGCTGATCTTTAGCCTCAATAAGTATTCCTGCAGGACAGAAGGGGCAAAGATTGGAGGTTCGAGATCGCGCATAAGCAGGTAAGTCCGGAGTGCGGTATAAACTAACGTAGGCTGATTCTGTTTATGCGGGTAACGAACTCGAGCCACCCGGAGTCGTCAAGTTGCCGTCGAGTTTCTCTGACAACGCGATGGTTTCGGGTCCACCGAGGGCGCCCTCGATCCTTTCTCGCTACAGACGGGAAGGAAAAAAAGGCTGAGAACGAAAGGACCGGACGTGTAGCGCAGACGCGTGGCACGGACGTCCCGTCCGTGAAGACACAACGGACGCCTGTACCACTCTAGCGCAGCCGTCATAAACGCTGGCAGAGATGCGTAGTATCGTGAGGCGTCACGCCTGCAATTCGGGCCAACGCAGTGCGCCGCTATATCCGAAGGAAATAGCACAAAGAACACAAAGATTCGCTGCCCGCGCGTGTAGAAAGGTATGAAGGGAATGGACAGGATTCACAGGATGAACAAGATTCAAATTTAGTTCTGTCAATCTTGTAAATCCTGTCTATTTCTTCTTTGTGTTCTTTGTGCTCTCTGTGGCTATTGGGGTTATAGCTTTTGCGCCTTCGCGTCTTATCGCCAAATATGCCAGTGGAGTTTAACCATCTTCACCATCAAAATCAGTTATATAAAATTTTTAATAAAAATTTATGAGAGAGCATAACAACTGAATTTCGATAACCGAGGTGCAGGAAGCATAGTCGATTCAACTCTTCGCGGCTTGGCGTCTTTGCGCGAGACTCCTCACCGTGCACACAGTGAGTTGCGGGAACAACGAGTATCTGTTCACGAATTCACCCTAATCTGCACTAATATTTAATTCGTGCAGATTAGTGAATCACTGCCTTTTTCGAATGTGAAAACGCTCCCCGCGACGTTTTGCATTCCGTGCTTGGCGGCTTTGCACGAAACGAATTTCGAACCACGGAACACACTGAAAAAATCTTTGTGATCTTTGTGTTCTTTGTGGCTACTCCTCCATTGCGGCTTCGGAGTTTACCGCCAAACACGCCGGCGGAAGTCTATTGGACAGGATTCACAGGCAAGCGCAGCCTGAACCAAAAATCATCAGCGCGGAGCCGCGGAGGACGTTGAGGCTCGCGGAGAAATCTCCCTCTCCCTCTGCACAGATTGCCTTGCGTGCCGGGCCGGGGTGAGGGCTTTATGACGTCTGGAAAATCTTTGTAGGAAACAAAGAAGTCGGGTGTTAGTAATGCGGAGTTCACCCGCAGGAAAACGCTTTCCGCCATCGGACCTTTGGACCAGCGGAACGACCATCTTCACTATCATGGACCGTTAGATAAAATTTTTATTAAAAATTTATGAGAGAGCATCGCAACAGAATTTCGACAACCGATGCGACGCCGACACAGTTGAATGAATTCTTTGCGACTTTGCGCGAGACTCCTCACTGCAGACACGTTGAGATTTGGGAGCGACGAGTATCTGTTCACGAATTCACAGTAAGTCCTCGGAACAAAATACCATTTAGAAACTATCGTAGTATGGGTTCGGTAAAACACGTGGCACGGGCATCTTGCCCGTGGAATAGCGGTGGTGTAGACATTCCAGACTGCGCATTCTCTTGAAATCACGGCCGGGGACGGCCGTGCCACGTGGTTTACCGAACGTTCACCTATCGTAGGCAAGCGACATCGATAATTCGGAGCCGTCAAACGAGACGTCTGACGGCCTTTGCGGACATAGACGACCGCGGTCCCAGGTGCTTAGATAGTTTCTTAGCAGCAGGCCCAAATAAAAAAAGGGAGCAACGCGTGTCGCTCCCTCGATTATTGATATTGACGTTTAACAAGTCAGCTACTACTGGCCGTGGACGATAGAAACGTTCGACGTGCCGGTGATGCCATTGTTGGATGCTGCGCCAGTCGCTGCAACGTCGCCCTTGCCGTCGTTGTTGAAATCGCCCGCGCAGACGAACCACGGACCTTCGCCGGAACCCGGGAAGTTGGTGGGGAAGTCGCGTCCCGCGCCAGCGGAGCCGGAAGTCGCATCGGTGAACGGACCCGCGCTCGCGCCGCCGCCGAAGCAGAGACTGAACACACTTGCCTGCTGACCCGTCACTACGACGTCGTCAGCCGCGCCGTCCGCGTCGAAATCGTAAGCGACAACTCCGAACGGATTGGCTCCGACTTTGTGCGTGTAAGCGCTCGACTCGGCGATGATGGTTCCGCCGCCCTGGTTGTTACCGAAGACGAACGATCCGTCGCTGCCGGAAGGCTGTGCGGGGGACATAGGCGCGACCCAGTCGATGTCGCCGTCGCGATCGAAGTCGCCGGTGGCGAAGTCGAAGGCGCCGATGCCGCTGGTTCCGCCTGTGATCAGACCGAGGAGGAATCCGAACGGATTGGAGAGGAAGCCGAAGATCGAACCCGCGGTTCCGCCGTTGCCGCCGATGTTGCCGACGACGAACAGATGCTTCTGAGTGAATCTTCCGGTTCCATCGCCGAGCATCGTCATGATGTCGTTGCTGCTTGCGGACGGGAGGTTGCCGCAGACCACGTCCGCGCGACCGTCGCCGTTGAAGTCGCCGCACTCGATGCTGATGCCCCAGGCGATGCCCGGATCGCTGTTCTGCACCGTACCGAAGAGACCGGCGTTGGCGCCAGCCTGATTGACGAAGCATCCGACGCAGGGCGCGTAGTTGTGGCTTCCGGTGTGGTTGAACACCACGATATCGAGGAAGTTGTCCGCGTTGACGTCGCCGACGTCGATATCGAAGCCGTTGTGCTGACCGGCGTTGTAGTCGGCGGTGCTCATGGTGAGATAAGCCGCGCCGACGGTAAACGTGCCGTTACCCATGCTGAACGCCGTTGTCGCGTCAGACGTCGAGATGCAGACCACGTTTATGTCGACCGCGTTGTCGTTGTTCATATCGCCAGACACGCAGTTGTAGGGCGCCGTAGTGGTAGTGCTCGCCTGGTATCCGACGAGGATCGCCGAACCGACGGTGAACGTGCCGTTACCGTTCGACATTATCGGGTAAACCGCGCTGCTGGCGCTGTCGCAAACCGCGATGTCGTCGAAGCCGTCCCAGTTCCAGTCGCCCGCGCAGATTCCGCGGAGCTGTGTGCCGCCGGGCGCGGTCACGACCGTCGGGGAACCGAATCCGGTAATCGCCCTCGGTGTAGCCTGCGGCGGGGGACCGTTACCGCCTGCACTCGGCGGATTGCCGCCGCCACCAGGAGGAGGATTGCCGCCCGGCGGAGGATTCGCGGTGCCCGTGTTGTTCACGCGGTATCCACTCGCCGCGGGAACCGTGTGAGCAGCGCCCGCGCCACCGGCATCGGAAGCCGTTGCGCGAAGGTAAACGAATTCGTCGGAGATGTTGCTCGGAGCGGTGGTGGTGTCCCACACGACGGAGTAGCCGGTTCCGGTGGAAAGTCCACCAACGGTATTACCTGCGGTGATCGCTCCGACGCTCGGGGTATTGAGCGAGCAGGGCGTCCAGGTTCCGGAGAGTCCGTACCACTCGAACGCGACGCTAAGGGGCGTATCGCCTTCCGGATCGGTTACGTTGTACTGAATCGTGATCGATCCAGCGTACCACTGCTGGCCGGTGGGATAGTTTGCCGGGTCCGTCGGGTTCGTGATCTGGACGGTCGGCCTCTGATTCTGGATCATGAACTGGGTCTGAGCCGGAGTTCCGTTGGCGCCCTTCTTGTCGACCGGAGTCACGGTGACGACGCACTGGATCGCGTTGGAGGGGTTCGCTGCGACGTAGGACGCGATCGCCGCTTCCGCGCCGGCATCCCACACGAAGTCATAGGTGCCGTTCGCGAATCCGGGAGGATTCGGAAGTCCGACGCCCTGCGACTGCGGAGTGAAGGTGGCGGTGTACTCGATGCAGGTCGCGCCTGGAGCCGGGGACGGAACCCAGGCTGGAGTCGCGAGCGAGTCATCGTAGAACTGCCATTCGACTTTCACCGACATCGTATCTCCGTCAGGATCGTTAAGCGTATAGTTGATCGGAACGGGCATCGAGCCGATTGTCGGCGGAGTGTACGGATTGGGCGCGGGATTCGGAATCTGCGCCGGGCTGTTGATCGCAACCGTCGGCGGCTGATTGTTGTCCTGCACGATGGTATCGGCAGTGTCATAGCTGCTCTGGTTCTGGTCGCCCGGGAAGGTGAGCGCCGCGTTGACGGTGAGTCCGCCCGCGGTGGTCGCGTCCTGAACCGTCGCGTGGACGTAAACCGCAGCGCCGCCGCCGGAGGGCTGGAGCTGGGAGGTCGGATACGGTCCGGGCGCTCCGCTGTTTCCAGTCGCGGTGGTCGCGGTGGTTGTCAGATCGAAGAAAGCGTCCCAGAGAAACACGTTACCGCTCACGGGGGTCGCAAACGGCCCGGTGCCCTGGGAGGGGGGGGTATTCGTTCCCGTGTACTCTGTGCAGGGGAAATACCGCTGATTACCCTGAGCGTCGACCGAGCCGTCGCTCCAGTAGAACGAAACCGCAACCTGATCGCTCTCCGCGTCGGTCACGTTGTAGGTGACCGCGACCGGGGAGAAGTCGACGCGCGGCGGAGTCCCGGCGCTATTGAGAGTTCCGAACGCGATCGGATTCCTGGTGGCGATGATTGACGGAGGAGCCGTGAGGGTGATCGCTGGGTTGGTGTTCGGCGGACCCTGGGGATTCCATCCGGTCGGACCGCCGCCTCCGGCGTTCGACTGGTTGTTGACCGCGAAGAACTGGCTCTGAACGACGGAGGTCTTGCCGCCGTCGGTGACGATGAATCTCATCATGATATTTGTGTGCGGGCCGCCGGGGAGGTCAGTCGCGCTGTCCCACGTCCAGGTATAGCTGGCGCCGGTCGGAGCGGGAGCCGCTGGGGCCGCGTTATCCGGATTGATACTCGGAGACATCGGAGTGGCTCTGCCGTTGGTGCCGTTGTTCCAGCTCGTTCCGCCGTTTTTCGAATACTGCGCGGTGACTGTGACGGTGGTCTGTTCCGCGTCCTGAATATTCAGAGCGAACGGAATCGCTCCCGTGAAGCTGAGTCCGCCGTAGGGATTCGAGCCGTTCACCGCGGTGATGAGCGGAGTCGGGCGGGTGTTGACCGGCGGCGGCTGGTTGAGTTTGGTATTATCGACGCTGAACGCGATCGTTTCCGCATAAGGCGAAATGTTCGAAGCCGCGTCGAGGGCGGAGAAGCGCAGTTTAATTGCGTCCGTGTGGGCCTGATCCTTTAGCTGACCCTGCGCAGACGAATCCCAAACGAAGATGTGCTGAATGCCGGTCGCGTTGTTCGAGGTCTGCGACCCAAGATTTTCGCCCATTCCAGGAACCTGCGCGGCGGTTTCATAGCTGCCGCTGGTGGGATTGAAGAACTGGACCTCGACCGCGAGCAGATCCGATTCCGGGTCTCGGAGTCTGTACTGGACGATGAGGTTGCCAGCCGCGTAGCCGGGAGCCTGGAACGGCGTGAAATCGGTGTCGATGATGACTTCCGGTCCGGTTAGCGGGCCGAGGCCGCCGGAGTTGTCGACCGGGAAGGGGCCTATGGTCTGAGAACCGTTGACGGTGTCGGTGCCGTTGACGTCGGAGACTGTAAGGCGGAGATACATGGCCGATTCGGTCGTCGCGCCGATGGCGGTCGCGCTGTCCCACACGTAATAGTGCTGGGTTCCGGTGTTGCTCGTCGCGAGGCCGGAAGTGCCGCTGGAGACTTGACCCGTGGCGGCGGTCTGCCCCATCGTGGCGGGGAAGAACGTCACGCCGTCGCGAGACCATTCGACCGTGAGAGTTGCCGGGTGGCCTTCTCTTTCGTCCGCGGACGTTGTATCGGCGCCGCCGTCAAACACGGTGTACAGAACGCCGATGTTTCCGTTGCGCGGTCGTCCGCCGTTCCAGTTTCCTTCGACACGAAGGAATGGCGGAATTCCAGCAACGGTGCCAGAACCGCCACCGGTGGCTGAGCCGCCATTGCTGCCGCCGTTCTGCGCGGCTTGAATAGCGGCTATTTCCGCACCGCAGCCCGATAACCCAGCGCCCGACAGGCAAGCTGTGGCCACGAGAGCAAAAATAGCCCATACGGCTTTGAATCTTGTCCGCATTGAATTGCCTCCGTCAAAGTAATTTCTTACGAAACCCATTATTTTTCCGAATATCTTAACAAAACCAATGATGGTAACAGTGTTTACAATCCGAATACCGCTTTGAACCATGCAATCATCATACCAAGTGTGCCCTGGTTAATTAGGCCGCTCAAAACGGGATTTGGCTTCATTTCCCGAACACATGCTCGAATTTTCCTCAATGTCAGGTTGGAATCTACATTACCACTTGCCGTCCCTTGCGGGGACGCGTCGGAATTGCACCGCTTGATCAACATAGTCTCCGGAAGTTCACCTGGCTATATACAATAATCTATAACTTAGTACAAGTAAAATCCCGGTCGGAAAATTGGCCCATTGATTTTTCGTGCGGAGCGAGCACGGACCTACTCGACGCGTTTTTCCCGGACGCCGCGCACGATCTCCTCGATTCCTTTCAGAATCGTGCCGAAGGCGCTGAGGTCGCCGATCTGGATTTGCTTCACCTCCGTCGGCTGCGGAATCCGGCTGTAAATCTCCGGAAGCAGCGCGATAAGACGATCCTGGAGGCTGGCGTCCGAGATGTCATTCTCGATGGTTTTGCGCAGGCGTTCGAGTTCGATCTGCATCTTTTCGAGTTCGTCGTCCGCATCTGCGCGCATCTTCGCGACTTCCGACGAAAGCTTCTGGCGCAACCTTTCGAGTTCGAAGGTCTTCTCCGTCGTCTCGCGTTCGAACTCGATCGATTTCGCCTTGAGTTCCGCCTCGATCTGCGCGCGCCTCGCATTTTCGTTCTGCGTGCGATTGAACTCCTCCGCCTCGGCTTCCTGACGCGCCTTCGCGATGGATTCGTTCTTTGAAATTTCGAGCCGGGCGCGTTTTTCGTCTTCTTCCTTTTCGCGTTCGAGCACGATCGAATTAGACTTGAGTTCCGCGAGCCTCGCGTCCTTCGCCCGCTCTGCGCGAAATGCCCGCTGCAAAGTTTCCCACAGCTTCGTCGAGCTGACGATCGCCTCCTTGATCTGAATCGTCACTATGCGAAGCCCAAGACCCTCCTCGCCCTTCTGGCCTTCCGCGACCTCTCGCAGCCTTCGCGTCAGCTCCGTGATGATTGGCTGCTTGTCCGAAAGAATCTGATCGATCTCCATCGTCGCGACGGTGTCTTTTATCGTCGCCTCAGCTTGCTCGCGAAGCTGGACGTTCACAACCTTCATCGGATCGAAAGGATCGCTGAAATCGAGCTTCCGGTATGCAATCGCGAAGTTATCGATGATCCACTGCACGTATGCCTGTACGAGAATCCCCTGCCGTTCCTTCGAAATACAGCGCGCGTTGATTACGATAGTCTGCATCGCGGCCGGGACGACGAGGAAACTGTCGGTGTACGGATTGAACCCGAAGCTGAGACCCTGGCCGATGGTGATCGGATCCTTGAAACCCCGGCGTGTGTGGACGACGTACGCTGCTGGCGGAACGACGACGGTTTTGTACTTCCACCAGCCGGTGATTCTGACGTCGACCGCTGGAACTTCAGGGCCGTGATCCTCGCGGCGTCCTCCCGCAAAACCGCCCACGAACGCTTCTCCAGGAAGCTCCTGCTGCACGTTCATGACTGGCATCACCGCCTGCGCCATTGCGAGTTGAGGCGCGGCCGCGCGCTTTTTGAGCTTGCGTTCGACCTCATCGGTCTGCTGCATCACTTCTTCGAGATATTTGTTTTCCATAGCTATCCGATTTTTACGACTGCCTGGAGTTCATGCGTCTTGATCTCGACCGCGGCGCCTTCGATCTCCGCCGCGCGACGCTTGAGCGCGCCGATCTTACCCTGCAACGCCGCGATCTGAATCTGATACATCGACGCAAGCTGCTCGGCCATGAAGATTTCGACCTCGAAATCCGTCTTCAGGACGCGATCGGGCTTCACGAAAGGCCTCGGCTCGACGTTTGCCCCCTTCGGCTCGTTTCCCGGAGCAAATGGGTCGCGGTCCTTCCAAATCTCGGGAGAGTGCCAGCAGAAGTAGTACGCGTCCCCCGCGATCGCAACGCTGCATCCGGGATGCGACGTGTACCAGCGCATGGTGTCGAAATCGGCCTTGCAATCCGGTACGTCGATCTCGATGATCGCCTCGCCTGTAACCTCTGGCGCGGGAAGCAACTTCTCCTCCAGCCTGTCGCCGACTCGCCAGCGCGTTCCGAGAATTTCGATCAGATACTTCCGTAGGCTCGGTTCGTCGAAGAACTCCTGCCTGGGCGTGAGGTCGCTCGTGTACTCGCAGCTTTCGACCTTGTAGTCCTCGCATATCTGCGGGCGGATCGTATAGATGCCACAGCCCATGTCGCTTCGGAGATGCTTGCAGGTCGAAATGAATTCCGTGTGCCAGATTCCGTCCTGGCAGATGAACACCTTCACGCCGGGCTGCGCGACCCACCTGCGGAACTTCTCGAAATCCGCAAGACTTCGCGGAGTTTCGATTTCCTTCGTGATGTACCTGCAGCATCTCGCGCCGCAGGTGAAACAGGTTCCGAAATGCTGACTTAGCGCCAGCGTAGGCATATCCTTCGGGATGTCGTCCCGAATCTTGATGTTGTTGCAGTTCCCCATATCTCCTCAAAAAGGTGAAAACTCGCTATGTCGCGATGATTCTATCTTCGAAACTCAGTACTGCCACAATCAACGAGAATCCGGATTGTTTGGAACTTTCAAACGCCTTGGAGTACGGACGCGTGGCACGGGCATCTTGCCCGTGATTTAGGAGTGCAGACGTCCTCGTCTGTGAAAACACGGGCAGGATGCCCGTGCCACTACCCCCTGAACGGCTATGTTTCATAGTATACAATGCCCAGAAACGGCTTTGTCGGCCCCATGTACATAATGGTCGCGAGAGACGCGATTCCAGCCTTGGGGATTTTGTTTGCGATCCATCCCGTCGCGGTTTCTAATAACATCCCATGCCAAAAAACGCTAACCGGAATTCCGGTCGGTCGTTTAATCCATAAATCCTAATTCGACTTTTACGTTTCGGCCTGTATCCGGGATCTGTCGCAAATGAAGAAACATCTGTTTATTTTTGTACTTTTCTCCGCTTTTTTTGTCGCCGGGCTGCCTTTGGTCGCGTCCGCGCAGGTCGGAGACGCGGTCAACCAGGAGGAATTCTCCGGCGAGTGGGTCGCGCTGAACGACCTCCATTCAGAGGCTGGGATGGAGCTTGAGGTGTTCGTGCGGTTCGTCGCGCACAAGCTGGACCTCAGAATCCTGCTCACGCAGCAGAACTTCTTCCAGGGCAAAAACGTCCGGATAATGGGAGGCGAAAAGACGACAATCAACGGACAAGAGGCTTTCTGGATTCCAACCCAGGCCCTTTTCGGAGTGTTCCTGACGACCCTCCGCGTCCACTCCCTCGGCCTCGAGCAGATTCTTTCCCCCGAAGACGGCTTCGGCCCGATCAATCTGTACCAGGTCATCCCAAGCAGCCAGCTAAAGGAACGCGGAAGCAAAGTTCTCCAGCTAGACGACTTAAGCGACCTCCCCGCGGGCAACGAGTACCACACGATGGTCCTCCACATCAAGTACGCCAACACGAACTTCGTCTACCGCGCCATCGTTAACCTGCTTTCCAAGCCCGACGGCTACGCCCAGCCGATCGACGGCGTCAACGCGATCATTCTCGCGGACTACGCGAACAACATCCGCAGGATTGCGTGGCTGATCCGTCTCGTCGATCAGGAGCCGGAGCCGAGGAGGCTCGGACACATACCGCTGATATACCGGACTGTGGCTGAGGTGCTTCCGAAACTCGAAACGCTCCTCCGCGCGAGAACCCAGGCTCAGGCTGCCCAGGCCCAGCAGGTGAACCAGGAGCGCGGCGCGGTCATCATAAGCGACGAGGCGACCAATATCGTCGTCGTCGAGGGAACCGAAAAACAGATTCGCGAGGTGCAGGACCTTGTGGAGATGCTGGATATCGAACTTCCGGAACAGGACACGCGCCGGGTGAACGTGTACTTCGCGAAGTACAAGGAAGCCGGGACTCTCGTGCAGATTCTGACGAACGTCCTTACGGAGCTGACCCAGGTGCAGCAGCAAGGGCAGCCCGCCGCGGCTCGCGCGCCTGCGAACGCCGCGGTCCCGCAGGCTCAGGCCGAAAACCAGATATTCACCGACGCGGAAGGCGTGCGTCTCGTTGCGGACGAGGAATCGAACGCGATCATCGTCATCTCGAAGCCGTCGGACTACCGCGAGATCATGACCATCGTCGAGCGCCTCGATATTTCGCAGCCTCAGGTTCTTATCGAAAGCGTCATCGCGGAGGTCACTCAGGGCGACGATATGACCTACGGCATCGAACTCGCAACGCTTGACGAGCCGAGCGCGCACGCTCGCGGGTTCGGGATAACGAATTTCGGTTTGAGCACTCCCGTCGACGAGACCGGAACTCCCATCGACGCCGGCGGCGGCACTCCGGTCGGAAGGCTCCCGAACGTTTCGCAGGGAATCACCACCGGAGTCTTCAAGGACACGTACTTCAACATTCCGATCTTCCTGAACGCGAAGGGAAGCGAAAGCGCGTCGAACGTGCTCAGCGTCCCGAGGATCGTCACCGACAGCGGCCAGCAGGCGAAGATTCTCATCAGCCGCCAGGTGCCCGTGCGCGAGCGCAGTCAGACCGGAGGAACCACAGGCGTCTTCGACAACATCCGTTTCGAGGACGCACCGATCAGTCTCGACGTCACGCCGCACGTTTCCCTGGGCGACAAGTCGATGGAAGGCTCGCTGACGGGAAGGCGCTCCAGTGGCGGCGTTCGCGCCACTGCCAGCGAAGAGAGCATCCGGATGGAGCTTTCGATCGAAGTCACCGACTTCATCGCGGGAACCGGCGGCGCCGACCTCCCACCGAGCAGAACCCGCCGCACGCTGACGCTCAACATCACCGTGCCGGACAACCAGCTCATTATTCTGGGCGGACTGTCCACCGCGACTGTCAGCGAGCAGGTTACAAAGATCCCGCTCCTGGGCGACATTCCGATTCTCGGTGATCTTTTCAAGACCCGCACCTCGATTCAGGAGCAGAGAAACCTTTACATCTTCCTTACGCCGAAGATTCTTCGCAGAAGGTCGCAGATCGAGGAACTCACGAAGGAATACACCCAGGAAGTCCACAATTTCAGCGTCGGAAGCATCAACCTGCGCGACCTTCTCAACCGTCGCGAAAGCGATCGTTATTTCATTCCCTCCGGCGACCTTCCGTACCAGCGGTTCGATCTCTTCGGCGAAGGCGCCGCGTCTGACAGGTGAGTTAAGAGTTAAGAGTTAAGAGTTAAGAATTAATTTTGTGATGTTGACACTAAATCTAAAAAGCACACTTGAAGAAAAAGCGGGACTCGCGCCGGAGAAGGTGGAGGAGGTCTTCAAGGAGGCCGGCGAGGAAGGCGAGAAGATCGACTCGATGCTCGTCAAGCGTTCGATAATGAACGAGGTCGACATGCTGAAGTTCTTCGCCGAGTTGATGCAGGTCGAGTTCCGAGAGACCCTCGAAGCGACAGAAATTCCGCCCGAGTTTGCCCGTCACGTCCCGATCAAGTTCGCGAAGAGCTGCAACCTGATCGCGTTCGCGGAGGAAAACGGCTTCGTCAAGGTCGCGACCGCGCGCCCGATGGAGCTCGATCCCCTCGATGAGGTCGCGCAGATGCTTGGCCGCGAGATCGACGTCGTCTTCACGCCCCGCCAGGAGATCACGAGCGCGATCAACCGCTACTACACGAGGCAGGCCGCGGCGGACAAGGAAGATCAGAACTACGCCGACCTGATGGTGCAGGACAACGAGGACGACCTCGATTCGCTCCAGACCTCACAGAATATTCTGGACGACATCGACAAGGCGCCGGTCATCCGGAAGGTAAACAGCATCATGTTCAATGCGCTGAAAATGCGCGCCTCCGACATCCACTTCCAGCCCTACGACTATCACCTGCAGGTTCGCTACCGAGTCGACGGCCTTCTGATCGACGTCGAAAAGATTCCGAAGCGCGTGCAGGAACTCATCCTTACGAGGATCAAGGTCATGGGCAAAATGGACATCGCGGAACGACGAATGCCCCAGGACGGTCGCGCAACCATCCGCATGGGCGACTCGGAAATCGATCTCCGCATAAGCTCGCTCCCGACCCCGAACGGAGAGCGAATCGTGCTTCGTATTCTCGACAAGACGAGCAAGGTGTTTTCGCTCGCTGAAATCGGACTTCGTATCGAAGCCCAGAAGACAGTCAACGAATACATCCACATGCCGAACGGGATCATCCTCGTAACGGGTCCGACGGGATCGGGCAAGACGACCACGCTCTACGCCGCGCTTACAAGGGTAAACAGTCCGGAACAGAACATCATCACTGTCGAGGACCCGATCGAGTATCAGCTCAGCGGAATAAGCCAGGTGGAAGTCAACACCAAGAAAGGACTGACCTTCGCCGCGGGGCTTCGCACGATCGTCCGCCAGGACCCGGACACCATAATGGTCGGCGAAATCCGCGACGGCGAGACCGCTGGAATCGCGATCCAGAGCGCGCTCACCGGACACCTCGTGTTCAGCACGCTCCACACGAACGACGCCGCGGGTTCGATCACCCGTCTCGTCGATCTCGGCGTCGAGCCTTATCTCGTTGCAAGTTCGCTGATCCTTGTAGTCGCGCAGAGGCTCATCCGTCTCATCTGCGAAGGCTGCAAGGAGATATACGAGCCGGACGAGGAATCGCTGCGCATCATAGGCGTCGATAAATCGCGCGTCCCCGGCGGCAAACTCTGGCACGGGAAGGGCTGCGATCGCTGTTTCGGAAAGGGCTACTCCGATCGTTCGGGCATCTACGAGATCATGCCGATTACCGAGCCGATCAAAAGTCTGACTATTCAGAAGCGCAGCGCGGCGGAGATCAAGGAGCACGCCGTCAGGCACGAAGGAATGGTTACGCTCCGTGTCGACGCAATCGACAAAATGCTCGCGGGAATCACTACTCCGGAGGAGGTGCTGAGAGTGACGCACAGGGACAGGGTTTAACAATTAATAATTAATAATTGATAATTAACATCATAATCGATAGTTAACAATTGATATCTAATAACTAACAGCTAATTACTAATTATGAAAGATGATAATGTTATAGTTTCAAAAAGCTTCGATTTCGCGGTAAGAATCGTCAAACTCTACAAACATATTGTTGAATCGAAAAAGGAATACGTACTTTCCAAACAGATTCTCAAAAGCGGAACCAGCATAGGCGCAAACATCGAGGAGGCTATTGGCGGAGTATCGAGAGCGGACTTCATCAACAAAATATCGATAGCTTACAAAGAAGCCCGCGAAACAGATTATTGGCTCAGACTATTCAAGGCTACAGACTATTTAAATGAAGTAGAATTTGAGTCGATTCATGCGGACGCGACTGAACTTCTTAGAATATTGACATCGATCCTGAACACGTCGAAATGTGCCGAAAAAGCTACCACGATAGAAATAGATAACAATCAAGCGAGCATTTGAGTGGTTAAGGGAGTGAACCAACTATTATCAGTATCAATTTTCAATTATTAATTATTAATTGTTAATTATTAATTCAGCGAAGCTGCATGCCCATATTCGAATACAAAGCAATCTCCCCGGAAGGGAAATCCATAAGCGATACCATCGACGCCGACAGCGGGAAGGAGGCGCGGGAAATTCTGCGCTACAAACGGCTGATGGTCACGAGCATCTATGAAATCGACGCCGCGGGGACGAAGGTCGAAAAGGGGAAGCCTAGGGACGATGGCGAAAGCGGCCTCAAGATCGTCCGCGGCAAAGTGCAGTTCAAGCTTCCCAAAATCGGCGGACGAGTCAAAGGTTCGGACATAGCGAACTTCACTCGGCAGCTTTCCACGCTTCTGAAAAGCGGAATCCCGATTGCGAATTCGCTCAACATCCTTATCGAGCAGATCGAAAGCAAGTCCCTCGCGATAGTCCTTCGGGACGTGCGCGAGCGAATCACTCAGGGCGCTTCGTTCTCCGAGGCTTTAGACAAGCATAAACGCGCGTTCACCACTCTTTACGTAAATATGGTCCGCGCGGGCGAAGCGGCAGGCAACCTCGACGAAATCCTCGACAAGCTCGCGAAGTACATCCAGAGCCAGAACCGCATCAAGGGCAAGATCGGCGCGGCGATGACCTACCCCGTCGTGCTAGCGATCATCGCGATTCTCGTCGTCATCTTCCTTATGACTTTCGTCGTGCCGCGGATGACTATGATCTTCAAACGCAATGCAGACGCTCTTCCCTGGATTACGAAGTTCGTCGTCGGGACGAGCGATTTCATAGCCGGGAACTGGTTGTTCCTCATTCTGGCGCTTATCGGAATCTGGGTGACGATATACTCGCTGATGCAGACGAACAAAGGCAGATACTTCTACGACACAGCGCTCCTCAAAATCCCCGCCCTGGGCGATCTGATGAAGAAGAGCTATATATCGAGATTCTGCGTGACTCTGTCCACGCTGCTTCGGAGTGGACTTCCCGCGCTCGACGCGCTGAAGATCGTTAAGACAGTCATAGGCAACAAAGTCCTCGAAGACACGATAATCGAAGTCCACGACAAGATTCTCGAAGGCGCGGACATTTCCGGCCCGCTCAAGAAGTCCGGAGTATTCCCCCCCGCGGTGGGATATATGATCGCGGTGGGCGAGCAAGCCGGATCGCTCGAAGAAATCCTCGATAAGATCGCGGAAAGCTACGACGAGGAACTCGACCTCGCGATCCAGAAATTCACCTCGATGCTCGAGCCGCTGCTGATCGTCTTCATGGCGTTCGTGGTGGGCGGAATAGTCGCGAGCATCCTAATCCCGCTCCTGCAGATGGCGAATGCGGTCAATCGGTAGGATTTTTGATTTTTAAATTTTGATTTTTGATTGCGGCAAGTTCATCCTGCTACAAACTTGATGAGAGTCTGGCACCAACATAGTGGTGAGAAAATGCGGAAGTCAGAATGCAGAATGCAGAAGTTCAATCTGAAATCAAAAATCTGAAATTACACAGCGATTTTCGATTCTTCTTCAGCGCAGAGGCGCAGAGAACGCGGAGGAATTTTGGTTCCGGCTCGTCCGGGTTAGGCGACTGACAACTATGAAGGCAATAGTAGGGATAGTAATGGGGAGCAAGAGCGACCTCGAAGTGATGAAGGACGCGGGCGAAGCGCTTTCGGAATTCGGGATCGAATACGAAATGCGCGTCATCAGCGCGCACAGGACTCCGGAGATCGCGCACGAGTATTCGAGCACCGCGAAGGCCCGCGGGCTGAAGGTCATCATCGCCGCGGCGGGGGGAGCCGCGCACCTCGCGGGAGTCATGGCTGCGTCGACGACTCTTCCCGTGCTCGGAGTTCCGATAGCGTCAAGCCCGCTCGGCGGATTCGACGCGCTGCTTTCGACCGCGCAGATGCCGCCGGGAGTTCCCGTCGCGACGATGTCCGTCGGAAGCTGGGGCGCGCGCAACGCGGGAATCTTCGCGGCAATGATCCTCGCAACGAACGACATGGAAATCGCCGGAAAGCTTGCGGAGTTCAAGCTGAAGCAGGCGGAGAAGATCGTCCAGCACGACAAGGAAATCCAGGGAAGTTAGAAGTCGGCCTGCATCGTGAAGGCGAAGCTTCGTCCGGGCAGCGGGTAGCCGACGGAATCGAAATGCCTGTCGCCTCTGATGTTCTTCGCCTCCAGAGTCATATTGAACGACTCTCCAAGGCGGAGCGTCACGCCCGCACCGTGGAGCGACCTCGAAGGAAGCGGCTGGTTGTTCACGGAATCGAGATAGCTCTTCCCCTGGTAGTGAAGACTGTAGAAAGGCTTCGCAGTGAACCACTCGCCGACTTCGAACTTGTGCTCGATATTCACGCTCGCGGTTCTGTCCGGCCTTCCGGGCAGCCTTCTTCTGTAAAGGCCCGCTGTCCGCGCGAGGTTCACCGCGTCCTGATGAGTGTACGACGCGAGCAGGCTTGTCCCGAAAATGAAAACCGTCCCGAGTTCGATTTCGACTCCCGTGTTACCGGTGCGCAGAAAATTCTCGGCCCGCGCGACGTTCTGCGAGTTGCTTGTGAAAACGATCTGATCGTTAGTTTGAACGTGGAAGTACGTCGCTTCGAAATGAACGTTCGTGACGAGGCCTTCGCCTTCGTAATCGATGTAGCCGCCTGCGTCCCAGCCCCGCGAAACCTCGGACTGGAGCGCGGAATTGCCAACCGCGGTGCCGCGATCGCCGAAAAGCTCGGAAAACGACGGAAGCCGCGAGTTCCGGTTGATGTTCGCCTTTGCTCCGACGACGACGTTTTCCTCGAACAATCCGTCGATAGCGAGGGCGTTCACTCCGAGGTTGAACGCGAAGGTCGAGCGTGTTTCGCTGCTATCGACGTTCGATAGAACCGAGCGATAAAGCGACTCGCCATCGAAGCGATCCGTCACCCTGCGAATGCGAACCGAGCGCATCAGGATCACGCGTTCATCCAGAAACGCGCCTTTCAATTCCATTGCGTAAAGCATTCTCGACCGATGGCTAAGGTCCGTCCGCTCCGGCGCGCGCCTTTCGTCGATGGAGCGGAATCCGTCGTACTCGTATCCGACGTATGCCGACGGCTGGACGTAGGAAACGTAGCCTCCATCGTCGCCGGGGATTTTGAAGTCCGCGTAACCGCTGTGACTGTGCGAGAAACTGCGATCGCTGTTATCCTGCGCGCCGAGTCCAATCTCGGAGAGCGGGTCTGCGAAGAAGTGTTTTTCGACGGTGTAATGGCTGCGGAGATCGAAAGTGAAGAAACCGTCTGAGAGGTCGTCGCCGCGAAACCTGAAGCTAACCGAATGTCTGTCGGTCTCGAGCCTCGCGCGGGACGCCTGGAACGCCTCCGGACCGGGGAGGTTCTTGTCCTTCCGATAAAGATCGAAAGTGAGGTCGAAACCGAAATTCTCCTGCGGGTAGTATCCGGCGGAGGCGAGCAAGTTCCTCTCTAGCCCATCGTTGTTACCGCGCTCCTCGTCAGAGTCGTCGTCCGGATTCTGGGGCGTGGCGTTGTCGCTTCGATACTCGAAATCTCCCTTCGTGCGCGTGAACCCCGCGAAAACGAGGTAGCGGAATTCGTTCTCGCTATCCATCGTAAGCGACTGCGCGCGGGTAGTTTCGAAACTCGCGATCGAACCCGAGAGTCTGTCCCGCGCGCCGCGGCCGTCCTTGTAGGTCACGAGGTTGATCGTCCCGCCCACGCCCGCGTCCCCGTAGCGCACTGGGGCGCTTCCGCGGTAGACCTCGATCTTCTCGATGCTGCTCGCGGGGATGTTCGAAAGGTCTACGCTTCCCCCCGCGGCGAGGTTCAGCGGCACTCCGTCCAGAAGCACCAGAACCTGATCGCTGGTAGAGCCGCGAATTGAAACGCTCGTCTGACTGAGCGTTCCAGCCTGCTCCCGCACGACTACCCCAGGCACTCCGCGCAGAAGCTCCTTCAGCTCGATAAATCTATTCTGGTACGCCTCGACGTCGATTATCGTACCCGCATAAGAAATGTCGGACGGTAGCTGCCTTGCGGTAACTCCGTTCGATGCGCCAGCGCCGACGACCTCGACGCTGCCGATGTCGTATTCTTCGTCGTCCGCTGCCTCAGCGCGGACCGGAGCGCCAAGCAGAATGACTACCGAAATGGCGATGCAATGAACAAGGTTTGAACTTGGACTCTTCATTTGATTCAGAACGATTTCTACCGGAGCAGTCGAGCGAAAAATGCTCTCGATAACCCGCAAGTTTCGGGATCGAACTTGCCGGCGGGTTATAATAAAAAGGCTGAACTGAAATTGAAATAGATGCGAGCGGATGGGGGTATCGGAATCCCGGAATCCCCATTCTCGCATTCGATTGTAAAGATCACTTTGAGACGCCGTCAAAAATCGCAAGACTCGTCGGAGGCGTTAGCGTCACGATTCCGGTTCCCCGCTCCGAGTAGGACGCGAGCGAATCGAAAATCCTGATGCGCGGGTTCGACGAATCGCGATCGCCCACGTAGACGAACCCCTGGCTGTCCGCCGCGATGCTCGCTGCGAGCGAGCCTGTGACGATTGTCGTCGCGCCCGCGTCCGGATTCGCGAGAACCAGCTCGATGGCGCGCGCGTTCGGAAAGCCGACGTCGATGGTGACGTAGAGCTTTCCCGCGCTCGAAAGCGTCATCCCGCTCAGGTATTCGTAACTCTCGGAATTCGTGCCGACGTCGATGGTCCTCGACGCGAAGTCCGGAGTCGAATCGTCGAATCCGTTGTCCCACAGAATGGTCGGAGTCGCGGTCGGAGTCGCGAGGTACACGGACTCGATCGCGCTGTCGAGACCTGTCGCGAGGTTCTGGTCGAACTCGTCGCCGAACAGCTTGCCGCCGACGGAGCCGACGAGCAGTCTATCCCCCGCGGAGTCGTACACCATCGCCTGCGCGTTTTTGCGCGTCAGCGTGATCCCCTGAATACCCGCGGCGCTGGAATCGAGGTCTACGAGGTCATTGGTAGCAGTGTCGATACACGCGATCACCCCGAGGCCGACCGCGCTGAAGTCGGACGCGAAATTCTGGCAGAGCACGTATACCCGTGAGCCGACGATTTTCATCGCGATCGGACTTACGCGGTCGATACCCTGGTCCGAGTTGTTCGTCACGACGCTCAGATCGACGAAACTGGCGATCGCGCCGGTCTCGGTGTTCACCGCGACTACGTGGTGCGTTGTCGCTCCGTACAGACACACGTAGATGAGGCTTGACGAAATCTCGACTACGTCGTACGGATTCGTGTTCTGGGCGCTTTCTCCGGAAATGCTTCCGACGCTGATTTGTCTCTTCGTCCTGAATCCCGCGGACGGATCGAGAACCTGAATGTTGTTGTAGCCGTAGCGGTTGATCGCGTAGACGTAGTTCGATCCTCGCGCGAGCACGACGTCGCTGCTGGTCAGTTCGACGTTGTCCGAGAAACTTCTGCTGGTCTGTGTGCGGGAGGTGACAACGGTGTCAAGCAGCGCGACGTTTCCTCCGGAGGTGTAGTCCGTCCCTGAGATCGCGAGAACCGAGCCGAGGAACGTGACGTCCGCGGAACCGTCTATCGTGCCGTCGTTGGTGTCATCGCGATCGACCGAATCCGCGATTCCGTCGCCGTCGGTGTCGTTCGAGACGGTCTCGTTCGAATCGTACTTTGCAAGCACCCCGTCTCCGTCGGAGTCGAGTGGATTCGTTTCCGAAGAGTCCGCGATTCCGTCGCCGTCGTCGTCGGTGTCTACGGAATCAACGACGCCGTCGCCGTCGGTGTCGAAAAAGTCGAGAGGGTTCCGGGTCGGACGGAACACGCTGGCGCTGCCCATCGTTCCCGTCTCGATCGCGCCGAGAGTTACCAGCGTCCCAGCCGTGCTCGGGATTAGCACCTGCCCGAGCTGGTCGGCTCCCGTGAGCGCATCACCGACAGTCCCCGTCACCGGGAAAGCGAGCGTGAAAACTTTAGTCGTGAAATCGTCGTCGGAAAACACGATGGCGTATGCGGTCGTGACGCTCGCCGCGACGGTTAGCGAAAACGCTCCGGTGGCCTCGTCTACGCTCGTCGTCCAGACGGTGCCGTCGGTTCCGTGAGCGCGGACCTTGGTCGTAGAAAGCGTCAGTGAGCTTTCCTGCGTCAGCGCCCGCGGCTTCGAATCGACCGAAAGCGCCGCGGCTGCGGTCGTCCCGATGGTTCCGGTGAAAGTGGTCGTCGCGGGCGAAGACGTCACAGGGGTAGATCCCGCCGGCAGCGGCGTGCGTGACGAATCCGAGCATTCCGCGAAGAGTGAAATGAACAGAAAAACGAACAGATGAGAAACCTGGGTGCGCACTAGAACCTCCTTGGCCATTTACGCGATGGAAGAGAAAAATTGAAAGCGTCAGTTTCAGCCGGTCTTCTGACTTACGACCTGATCCGAAGCGCCTTCCCAGGTTTCCCCAGTGGCTGACCATCCCTGTAAGAGGGAAAGGTCTGCTCCGGACGAACGTCGATCACAGCTGCGCGACAGTGAGGGACTCGCACCCTCTTCCCGTAC
>JANLHZ010000140.1 GCA_024653775.1 Planctomycetota bacterium
GGAGCATCATTCCCGCGTTCGTCGCGAGCCTGAAGGATCCGGTCGAGGCGCTTCACTACGAGTAGTCGCACATTTTATTCGTGCCGTCTACGAATTTTATGTAATACTCTGGCACGGGCAATAAATCATACAAATAATTCGTAGACGGCACGAATAAAATGTCATCTATTTCGATGCCGCGCCGGAAACGCATTTTGCTATGGCTATGGATACACCCGGCTGCGAATTGTTAACCTGATGGCTTCTGCACATCTTCCAATAGTTCAATCGAGGTACAAAATGGCGATCAGGGTTATTGTTGCCGCGATAGTCGGCGGCTTGTTCATTTTTTTCTGGGGATTTCTTACCTGGGCGGCTCTCGGTCTTCACGACAACGATTTCTCGGAGCTTCCCGACGAGGCAGCTTTCGTTAGCGACCTTGCGAAGCAGGGGACTCTCGAGCACAGGATTTACTTCCTTCCGTGGACCACCTCCGAGACGATGTCGGACCCGAAAAGCGAAGAATTCAAAGCGTACGCGGAAAAATTCAAGAAGGGACCGCTCGTCACCGTGATGGTTAAGCCGGACGGCGCCGATCCGGAGATGATGGACGTTTTCCCGATATCCGGGCTGACGGACTTTCTTGTAGCGCTCGCAATTTCCATAGTCGTCGCGTTGTCGAGCGCGACCTGCTTCTACCGCAGGTGGTTTATAGCGGGGATGTGCTTCCTCGTTGGAAACGTCGTGAGCGGAATGAACTACAGGCTCTACTTCTACTTTCCCGCAGATTACACCCAGAACATCCTGCTGGACAACGCGGGCTGCGCTCTCTTCCTTGGCGCGATCGTTGCCGGCATCGTGAAGGTGAAGAAGGACGCGGCTTCCTGCGGGGTTTCTCCGGCGGCGTAGAGTACGCAATCAATCTTCTTCAAAATAATCGGAATCGACTTTTTTGACTGCAAAGACAGATTCCGTCGTTACACCGATGTCGTGGTCGATCATCAGTTCGCAAAGTCGTTCGCCGCCTATCAACACGATTTTGCTGTTTATCATACCGACATACGAAAGCGCGTCTTCCGTAAATCTGGAAGTTGTAATGAATATTCCCTTGTTGGCGCGTTTGCCCTGCAGGGCACCAGCAAACTTCATCACATCGGGTCTCCCGACAGACGAGTCCGTGTAGCGTTTTGCCTGTAAATAGACGACGTCGAGTCCAAGTCGGTCTTCGTTAATGACGCCGTCGATGCCCTCGTCGCCACTCCTGCCGATCGCCCTGCCTGCGTCGGCTCTCGAGCCTCCGTAACCCATTTTCACGAGTAAATCCACAACCGTTCTTTCAAAGAATGCTGGCGAATTGTTCTTCAGCATTTCAAGCAACTCGGACGCAAGTGTGCTCCGAAGGTCTTCATAAGCCCATTCCATGGCTTCATTAGGAGTCTCAAACCCGGTGCCGTTCGTCTCCGGCTCGGTTTTCTCTTCGCCATTCGCGATTTGGCGCGACTTGGCGGAGCGAGTACCTTTCAACTTCTGAAACTCGACAAACTCAGGATACTGGCGCAAGGTTTCAGTTGTAATTTCGCCCGGGTTCGATTTTAGAAGGTCGATGCCTCGCTTCGTGATCTTGTATTTGCCTCTGCCGATTCTATCGAGCACGAGCGCCTTGCTAAAGTAGACACACACCCAGCCAATACGATTCGCGAATTTGGTTTGCACGCCGCTCGGGAGGAGTTCGTTGTAGTCTTCATCAGAGAGTCCAAGACGCGTCGACAGTTCTTCGCGAGCCGACGACACGGAAAACCCATCAGGATGTTCAGCTGCGTATTCGAGTACAGGAAGCGTCAGGCTTTGAAAGTCGGGAATGCTCATTTAGCTCTCTGTGGTTTGATTCATGCGGACGAGGACGTCCGCAGTCCCAGCTAGTAACTCACCTGCTCACGGACGAGATTTACGATGTCTTTCATTCCACCCACTTAATTTCCCCCCCCACTACTTTAGATTGGGGTGTTCTATTTGGAAGAATTCTTTGTAACCGGTTTCGCGGTTGAACCCCTGTGCGGTAACTTCAAATTTCTTAGGTCTACTTTGGGAGAACCCTTCTTTGATGGTTGATAGCCTTTTTCGACATACCTAGGTTGGTAGCTTTCCCTGACCGGTACCGCTTCCTGATTCTGACCGTTCTTTTTGATTTGCCCCATCGTTTACTTCCTCATACTCTATAAACTCTAAGAATGAAATCTGATCTTCAGCTATCCATGCTCCCCGACTATCTTCTAGAAGAATCCACTCTCCCTCCTCATTCACATCGAATACCGTCTCCAAGTATATATCCCTACAATTTGGATCACTTCCTGCTATTGAGTTTACACCATATAGACCGTATAAACAAGTGTCGTTCTTAAGGGTTACAATAACATAATATTGGAACATGCGTGAAAAGTGGCTGTCCCATGCTCGTGGTATAGGACTTATGGTCCTAAAACCAAATCTTCCAAGAAATCGCGCGGGTAAATTTCTCTGACTGATATAGCCGAAAATAAGACCAAGAACGATCGGCGAAACAAATATGGCACACCAAGCGCCAAAAATTGACCATTTCGGATACTCGTCAATCCACTCATACTTATAGAAAAACATCAGCGGCAAAACCCATATGCCATAATTGATACAACTCAGTGTGAAATATTCCTTTGCGCGTAGCTCCAAAGATGAATTGGATCTAGGAATAAGCATAGATAACGTGCCAGAAAATATAAATCCAGGAACTATGGCTATGCTTGCCCACAAGATGGCATCGAAAGTTTCGAAAGTCATGTTGTGCACTCCGAGGTCAGTAACTTACCTGCGCGCGGACAAGCTCGACGATGTCGGAAACCTGTGGCATGTAGAACTCTTCGAGCGGCGGACTGAACGGCACGGGGGTGTCGAGTCCCGTGAGTCTGCGGACGGGCGCGTCGAGGTGCTCAAACGCGAACTCGCCAATCCGTGCCGCGACTTCCGACGCGAAGCCGCAGGTGAGGTGCGCTTCGTTCAGAACGAGGCAGCGGTTCGTTTTCCGGACGCTTTCGTAGATCGTTTCCTCGTCGAGCGGGACAAGCGTGCGCAGGTCGATAATCTCCACGCTGATGCCGTCCTTTTCGAGTTCCTTCGCGGCGTCGAGGGACATGTGTACCTGCGCGCCGTACGTGACGATGGTAAGGTCGCTTCCGCCAAGTACGACGTTCGCCTTCCCAAGCGGAACGATGTGATCCCCCGCCGGCATCTCGGCCTTGATCCTTCGGTAAAGATATTTGTGTTCGAAAAACAGCACGGGGTTGTTGTCGCGGATCGAACTTTTGATGAGTCCCTTCGCGTCTTCCGCCATCGAGGGATAGACGACCTTCAGTCCTGGAGTGTGGCAGAACCACGCCTCGCGGTTCTGGCTGTGGAAGGGACCGCCGTGTACGTAGCCGCCCGCGGGACCGCGGAATACGATCGGGGTTTTCATCCCGTAGCGGTAGTACGACGTGCTCGTCATCTGCGTGATCATCGTCATCGCGTTCGAAAGGAAATCCATGAACTGGAATTCCACCACAGGCCGGAATCCCATCATCGCCGCGCCGGTCGCGAGTCCGGAAAACCCCTCCTCCGAAATAGGAGTGTCGCGCATCCGTTCCGAACCGAACTCCTCGATGAAGCCGTCCGTAACCTTGAACGCGCCGCCGTAGGTCGCGATGTCTTCTCCGAGGCAGAATACCGTCTCGTCTCGGCGCATCTCCTCACGGAGTCCTTCGCTGATTGCCTGTAAGTAAGTTATCTTTGCCATAAATCGAATAGAGGTTGGTGGTTAGTGGTTAGTGGTTAGTGGGCGGTTGTTAGTGGCCGTTAGTCGGTTGCCAGCAGTTTTTTATAGAGAACAAATGAACTTGGGCTAACTCTTAACTCTCAGTTGCTCTCGAGCTTTTCTCTAAGGAACTGGGCGCGGATGCTATCCCGATCCTCCTCGCAGAGTTCGCCGCCGGAGAGTCTTTGCAAATGCGCGGGCTGGCTGATGACGAAAAGCTGGTTGATGGTTTTGATGTCGATTCCGCCGAGCAGCCCGGTGAAGACTCCGACGCGCAGATTCGAAAGATGGCTCATAGCTTCCTCGCTCGTTACGATGCGGGCGCTCCGGAGCATTCCTAGGCTCCGGTAGATACGATCCTCGAATTTCATCTTGTTTTCATCGATGAGCATCTTGCGCGTGTCGCGCTCGAACTTCACGATGAGAGGCACGATCTCGCTGAGTTTCCTGATGCAACTCGCCTCGGATTCGCCTAGGGTGACGTGGTTCGAAATCTGGTAGAAATCGCCGTGGGCCTGCGTGTTTTCGCCGTAAAGCCCGCGAACCGCGAGGTTCATTTTCTTCGCGCTGTGGAACACCTTCTCGATATGCTTCGATACCGCGAGCGACGGAAGATGCAGCATTACCGACGCGCGCAGACCCGTGCCGACGTTCGTCGGGCATGCTGTGAGATAGCCGTACGTGGGGTGGTAGCTGTACTCGACCACTTTCTCGATCTCGTCGTCCACCTTGTCGACCGCCTCGTACGCCTCGGCGAGACGGAGTCCGCTCAGAATGTGCTGGAGGCGGATGTGGTCCTCCTCGTTCACCATTATCGAGAATCTTTCATCGCTCGAAAACGCCACCGATCGGCTGTTCTTTCCTGCGGCGTGCTCCTGGGAAATCAGGTGCCTTTCCGCGAGAAACTTTCGATCGAGCGAACCCGCGTCCTTCAGCTCGCAGAAGGCGAGCTTCCCTTTTATCGGATTTGCGGCGCTGCGGTTCCTGTCGATGGCCTTGAACGCCTTTTCGAGCAGCGAATTGACCTCCTCCTGCTGCTTTTCCGTCATCGAGTGCAGGAACGGGTATCCCTTCACGTTCCTCGCGAGGCGTATGCGCGTCGAAACAACGATGTCGCTCTCGGGTCCGGTGCCTTTCAGCCATTCCCCTGGTTTATCCGCCGGTAGCTTGTCTATGTCGAATGCCAACTTGTTACGCCTTTTCTTCGCTGCCTGCATCCGCGGGAAGCTTCGTTTTGTCGCGGTCCTGCTCGAGTCCTTTAATTTTATCGCGAAGCTGCGCAGCTTCTTCGAAGCGCTCTCCCTTGATCGCTTCGTCCAGATCCTTGCGCAGACCGCGGAGTTCCCGGTCGATCGCAATGTTCGGCTCGATGCGCTTCGGAACCTTACCGACGTGCTCGATATGCTGATGGATGCGGTGCAGGATCGGTTCTAACTGAATCTGGAAGTGATCGTAATCGTGCGCGCATCCAAGCCTTCCGCGCTTATTGAACTGCTCGAAAGTCATTCCGCATTTCGGGCAGGGGAGTTCCGCGTATGGATGCTCGCCGGAGATTCCTTCGAGAAGGTTCTCGATCGAAGGCGGCTCCTTTCCGCTGAGAATTTTCGCCTTTTTCGGAGTGCTCCCGCCTTTGTCGGGCTTCTTCGCGATCGGCGGAGCGGTCGTCGGCGCCGGGGCGGCGGTGATGATTCCCTCCTTCTGGGCGCAATAGTCGCAGACGTGCAGTTCGAACTTCTCGTC
Organism: Planctomycetota bacterium; assembly: GCA_024653775.1. Taxonomy (GTDB): domain Bacteria; phylum Planctomycetota; class UBA8742; order JACQVU01; family JANLHZ01; genus JANLHZ01. The sequence continues at coordinate 5,540 of JANLHZ010000140.1, forward strand.
GCCTCTGATCTCGGTGACGTGCACGGTCGAAAATCTCTTGTTGCAGACCTGGCAAAGATTGCTCATATCTTTCGCGTTCCTCCAGAGATTTGAAGTCTATATGATACCCGAAAAATTTCAAAGCAACTAAATGAATTCCTTGTTCAAGTTTAAAGAAGCGCATGGAGAAAGTCATCCGCGTCACGAACGAGCGTATCGCGTGCTATTCCGCCGACGATAAGACCATAAGTGTGATCGAGGTTTGAAGTAGTGGCGCACCGCGCGCGCCAACTCAAAATTCGCCCTCACCCGGCACTACGCGCCGCCCTCTCCCGAAGGGAGATGGAAATAATGTGCAGGCGAGGACGCCTGCACACCCACTTAGAAACTATCGTAGGCAAGCAACATCGATAATTCGGAGCCGTCAAACGAGACGTTTGACGGCTTTTGCGGACGAGGACGTCCGCGGTCCCAGGTTTATTGATCCGACAGCAGTTCTTTATAGCCCTCGAGTTTGCGCGCGCGGACGGGGTGCTGGAGCTTTCTCACAGCTTTCGCCTCGATCTGACGGACGCGTTCGCGGGTGACGTTGAATATCTTGCCGACTTCCTCGAGGGTGTAGGTGTAGCCGTCGCCTATGCCGTAGCGGAGTTTGATGATCTCTCGCTCGCGGAAGCTGAGCGTCTGGAGCACGCCATCGATCTTCTCCTTGAGCATCTCGTGCGCCGCGGCGCTGACCGGACTCTCGGCGTGCTCGTCCTGCACGAAATCGCCGTAGAAGCTGTCGTCGGAATCCCCGATGGGTTTGTCGAGGCTGATCGGCTGCTTCGAAATCTTGAGGACGCGCTTCGTTTCCTCGACGCTGATACCCGCTTCCTTCGCGACCTCCTCCATGGTCGGCTCGCGACCGTTTAGATGCGTGAGGCGCTTCTGCGTGTTGCGCAGCTTCGAAAGCGTTTCGATCATATGCACGGGAATGCGGATCGTGCGCGCCTGGTCCGCGATCGAACGCGTTATCGCCTGCCTAATCCACCACGTTGCATACGTCGAGAACTTGAACCCTCTTCGGTACTCGTACTTCTCGACGGCTTTCATCAGTCCGGTGTTGCCTTCTTGGATGAGGTCGAGGAACGACAGCCCGCGGTTGCGATACTTTTTCGCGATGCTGACGACGAGCCTTAGATTTCCGGAGCTGAGTTTGCGTTTTGCCTGCTCGTACGCTGCGTAGCGCTCCTTGACGATTCGCACGCGATCGCCGACGCGTTTCATGTCTTCCATCACGACGTTTTCGATTCCGCCGAGTTCGCGTTCGAGTTCGCCTATGCGGACGCCGCTGACGTTCTGTTTCGACAGTCGGTCGATCTCGGTGCGTAGCCGGCTCATCGTGTCGGAGAGTATTTCCATCTCGTCCATCAGCGGCTTGATGCGCTTGATCTGAATGTTGAGTTCCTCGACTATCGCCACCCCCCGTCGGATACGCTGGCGTACCTTTTTTCGAAGTATCGCGCGCTCCCTGCTCTTCTTGTCCATCTTGCGAAGCTTTTCCCAGTCCGCGTTAAGGTGGTCGAGCATCTTCTGGAGGGTCTCGGTGTTTTCGTTGATCCGCGCCTGCATTTCGTCCTTGTCGAGATCGAGTTCGTTTCCGACCTTGAGCGTGCGGTCCATCGCGAGTTCGCCGTGGTCGACCTGCTCGACAAGTTTGAGGCTCGAAATCAGCGACGCGGGACACTCGAGCACTTTCAGGCGGAAGCGCTTGCGCGTCAGTTCGATGCGCTTTGCGAGCAATATTTCCTGGTCTCGGTTAAGGAGGGGAATCTCTCCCATCTGGGTGAGGTAGAGTCTGACCGGGTCGTCGATCTTCTCGACAAGCGTGCGATCCGCGAAATACTCGCCTTCGTCCTGGAAGCTGAACTCCTCGTCGTCCTCGTCGATCTCGGGAATGATGTTTTCGAGTTCGTCGGGATCTTCCGCACCCTCGGTTTCGAAGTCGTCCACTGAATCGAGGATTTCAATTTTGCTTTCCTCGAGAATCTGAAATATCTCCTCGACCTTCTCCGGATTCGTGTCTTCGCTCAGCATGTTGTTGAGCTGGTCGAGCGAAATCTGACCGTTCTGGTTTTTGCCGACATCGATGATGCGTTTAATTTCGTCGGTGATTACTACTGGTGCTTTGTTCATTAAACGTCCTCGAAAATAAAATCAGCTATTGTTTTCGGTAACGGACCCGCCTCGACGCAGCTTCGACTGTTTCCTCAGCTCCAGTCGCTCCCGCAGCGCCCGGTCCTTATCCTCATTTGTAACGTCCCCATTCGCAACATCACTGTGTATGGTCTGGTTCAGCGCCTCCGCCAGCTCCCGGCTGCGATTTCGTTTCAAGGTATCCGCAACATCCTTCAAGTACGTATGCTCCTCCGAGATGCCGCGATCCTTGCTTGCTAGCACGAGCTGCGAAAGCTTGCCGGAAAGAGCGCTTTCAGCCAACTTCTCCTCAATACAGGCAAAGGAGATATTATTCCCGTCCGCCGCGATTTCCAGCAATTTCGAGTATATTTCCCTCAGTTCTGGATCCTGGATCAAATTCGGAACGATCTGGTGATCTTTGAGCGCATTGATTATCAGCTTCGGACGACTGACAAGAAACGAAAGCAGTTCGTGCTCGTAACTAGACTCCTTCAGTGTCACACCAGTGGAAGTCCTACGCTTCGATCGCTGGTGAAGCGTAAGAAGGTGGACATCGTCCGTTTCAGCGCCCTCTTCCGCGCTGGCAGGTTCATCGACGGGTTTTCTCACGCGGGTCTTCCTGCGGATTTCCGCGAGTCGGGCTTCGAGGCGGTGCTCCGGCAGATTCGTGAGACTCCGCGCCTCCTGAATCAGCGAATGGGATTTTATGTCGTCCGCGCAAAGGGAGATCAGCCGGAGAAGTTCATTGATCCGTCCCGCGTCGTCGAGTCGTTCCGCGCCGTCCAGCATCAGATTTTCATCGCTCAGGAACTTCCATTTGGTTTTAAGGATCGACTCCGAATCTTCGAGCACCTTCCGGAACTCCCGGACGCCTTCGCTAGTTGACGCGAGGTCCGCCGGGTCCTTGCCTGCGGGCATTATAGAGATGAAGGCCTGTGCGTTTTCCTCTATCAGGATGTCGAGCTTTCCCGCGGCGCTTTTTCGTCCCGCGGAGTCGCCGTCGAAGCAGAGAAAAATTTTGCCGTCCCGCACGGTGCGCATCAGCTTCCGGACCTGCTCCTTGGTCAGCGCAGTCCCAAGCGGCGCGACGACGTTCGTTATCCCCGCCTGGTGGAGTGCGATGACGTCCGTCTGGCCTTCGACAACGATGACCTCGCCCGCGTCGATCATCGGCTTTCTCGCAAGTGAGAACCCGAATACGAGCCTGCCCTTGTGGAATACCGGAGTCTCGCGGGTGTTGATGTACTTCCCGACGTTTGGCTGGGAGTTGTCGATAACCCGCGCGCTGAAGCCGAGGACGCGGTCGTATTCGTCGATGATCGGAAACACGACCCGGTGACGGAAGAAATCGAAAAAACCGCGGCCGTCCTGCTTCCTGTTTATCAGTCCGAGATTCTCAGCCATCGCGAGATCGACATTTTTCGAGCGCAGGTGCTGGATAAGTCCGTCGAAGGAAGGAGTCGCGTAGCCGATTTTGTGGGCCTCGATCGTTTTCGCGCTGAATCCGCGTCCGCGAAGATACGCGAGGCCGTCCTTTCCCGCAGGCGAAAGCAGAGTCTGGCGGAAATACTCGTGGGCGATTTTGTTGATCTCGTGGAGCGTCTCGCTCTGTCCGGTTGGGCCGCTACCGCGTTCGAATGGGACATCGAGACCGATCCTCCCGGCGAGGTTCACGACCGCGTCCGGAAAGCTGAGGCGTTCCATGATCTGGATGAATTTGATCGCGCTCCCGCCGCGGCCACAGCCGAAGCAGTGGAAAATCTGTTTTCCCGGCGAAACGTAAAACGACGGCGTCTTCTCTTCGTGGCCGGGGAGGGGGCAGTTCGCCTTGAAGTCCCGCCCGGCGCGTTTCAGCGTTACGTAATTGCCGACGAGATCGACGATGTCGACACTCGAAGTGAGCGTATCGATGAAGGTAGACGGAATCGCCATGTTTTGGACTGAAGGAGTAATCGCGGCGGAAAGTCCTCGAATTATATAACGAATCCGAACGCCCCCGCAATTACAGGGGAAGATCAAAATTACGTTCGGTCGATTTTCATGGGCCTCAATCCCAATAGCGTTCGGCATGATCGTCGCTAAACATTATTGGGTCGTCCCGGAAAACCCGGCGACGGGCTTCACTGGGTACTTACGCCAAAATTAGTACGCGGGCATTCATACGCACAACGCTATGTATATTGTAATTTAAGAGTTATATATACAATTCATTATGAATTATGTGCATAGCTCTTAAATTAATATCACAATTCTATATATAATTTGAACTACATTCTGTTATTTTCATGCTCTACAGGATAACAAGAATATCGTCCGAATACAATCATCTTTCCGCCAACTTCTTTCTGGCACTGGTTACTGCGAACTTCCTATGTGTCAGGTGGCACTACCTTCGGGACATGCATGGTCGCGTTTCGATGTCATCATGCCGGAATTGCCTGGCAATCCCGAACGAAAACGCAGGCGACAAAATTCACAGCATGAGGCATGCCGAACACTGTTGGCCTCAATCCTGGAACTTTCTCGAAGTCCCTGATATTGAAAGTATCGAGAGTGTAATCGAGAGCAATAGCCGTCGCGGCGATAAGTAGGTCGCTCGTTCCAACCGACGTACCTTTAGAATCACATTCAGCCCAGATGGACGCAAATATACGCGCTACATTTAAATCTATATCGAAGACAGATAGCCCATTGATAACCTGCTCGACAAATTGTTCGCGCGTATGTGTTGGTTCGGTAATTCACGTATTCTGCCATCCCCGCAGGATCAGTTCGCCATCTTGAATTTAATTCCTTTGCGCCTTCGCACCTTTGCATCTTTG
>JANLHZ010000142.1 GCA_024653775.1 Planctomycetota bacterium
ATCATGGGGCGACCGAGAGCGGAACGAAGATGGCGTGAAGATGTGATGTGAAAACGTCAACTTATTTTGACGCGCGTCCTAAAGCTGAGAACGAAAGGACCGGATGACAAAGATAACTGTCCGCGCGAGCGCGTCATAAACGCTGGCGGAGATGTGTAGTATGATGAGACGAGGACGTCTGCACTCCCAATCGCGAACGATGGCGGAAGTACCATGTGTTTGACCGAACTTATACCATAAATCCGAAATCTGAAATCTGCAATCTACAATCCGCCCCCAATGTTTTTTCCCTTAAGATTGAGATCGCGCTAGCCGGTTTATACACTTTCCCCCCTGTGAATTTGTGAATATGGAATCGTTTTTTGCGTGGGGAGTTGTGACGTATGCGTGAACGCATTTACCTCCGTATGGGAGACCTTTCGTCGATCACGGCGGACGTCCTGATCAATCCGATAAACACCGAGCTTACCCTCAGCAAGGAAGGCTTCGAGGGACAAATCCTGAAGCTTGGGGGCGAAAACGTCCAGAAGGAACTCAACGAGATCGGCAAAGTCGCGCTAGGCGACGCGGTCGTCACCGCACCCGGCAACATAGGCGTTGGATTCGTCGTACACAGCGTTTGTCAGAGCCGGGTGGAGGTCATCACCGAGGAGATGATGACTAACGCGATGCGCAGCGCTTTCGCGATCGCCAAGGAACGCGGCGTGAAGACTGTTCTGATTCCCGCCACCGCGATAGTCTCGAAAGGCGAGTTTCCGGTGAAGCGCAGCGCGGAACTGATGGTGTCGGAGGCGATCAAGCATCTCGAAAGCGACACGACCGTTGAAGAAATCTTCTTTATCATCGGAAACAATCGCACGTTCGATCTGTACGAAGAGTGCTTGCGGCAAACTTAGTCAGGGAATAGGGAGTAGGGAGCAGGGAGTATGTGTTAGAGGTTATGAGTGTAATTGAAAACATTCTGTTCACCGTTCCCTGTCTTAGGCTTATGAAACCAAAATTCGAAATACTGCAAATTCTTCGCGCGCTCGAATATGACCGCCTCGTTCCGGACAAAGAAGGGCCGGATGCGGAGTACGAGGTTACGAGGATTCGCGGAAGGCTGGACGAAATTCTCTCCGCGGGTGGATTCGAAGATGCGGAGCGCAGGATCGATCTTCTCGATAAACTGCCCGGATCGAACGAGGCGCGGGAAGAATACATCCGCGAATTCGGCGTCCACGGAGTCCAGCGCTTCGAAACCGGCGGCGGAAAAATAGCGTACCGGATGCCCGCGGAAACGTTCCCGGTACACGTCAACAACCTGTATCTGATCGTCGATGAAGATCTGCGGGTCCTGATCGACGCGGGGTCTGGAATCCACTTTTCGAACGAGCACATCGCGCGCGGCTTCGAGATAGTCACAAAGATTTTCGGGGAGAGCCGCGCGAGGATGAAGGACCTCGACCACGTAATCATTACACACGCGCACCTCGATCACTTCGGCGGGACGAAGCACATTCTGGACAACGCGAGGCCAAGGCTCTGGATTCACGATCTCGACGCGAAAGTGCTCACAGCGTTCGAGGAACGGACCTTCGTCGCGAGCCGAGGGCTTGAACGATACATCCGCGAAAACGGCATGCCTGAAAAGATGCGCGCAAGCGTGATGGAAATGTACCTCGCGACCAAGGCGACCTTTTCCTCGATAAGGGTCGACGAACTCGTCCACGACGAACAACTGATCGTGAACGATTACGTCGCGCATCATGTGCCGGGGCACTGCCCGGGGCAGATTTGCGTCCGGGTAGACGACGTCATTTTCACCGGCGATCACATTCTTGCGGGAATCACTCCCCACCAGATGCCTGAGAGCATCACGAGCTACACCGGCCTCGGAACGTACCTGGACAGCCTTCTGAAGATTTCCAGGGTCGATGGAATCCGGCTTGCACTTCCCGCCCACGAGGAGGAGATATACAACTTCTACGAGCGGATCGACGAAATCGCCAGGCATCACATAAAGCGACTCGACAAGGTGATGGAAATATGCCAGGAGCCACTGACGCTGTTCGAAATCTGCCAGAAAATGTTCGGCGACCAGAAAGGCTACGGCAAGCTCCTCGCGATCGAGGAAGCGGGCGCGCACGTCGAATACCTCGTGGAGCGATCGTATATGATGATCGCCAATCTCCGCGAACTTCAGGATGAATCGGAAGACGTTCTGAAGTACGCTGTGCGTAACCAGGGGTTCAAACCGACGACGATTTTTGGGTAGTACATTATATTCGTACCGTCTACGAATTTAACGTACGATTATTGACGCGCAGTAATAATATTACGATAAATTCGTAGACGGTACGAATATAATGTAATAATGACCGCGGGGTGGAAATTCTTGACTATGTCGCCTCAACCGTTTACCTTCTTCTGCTCCTTTTAAGGCGGCTTAATGGCGCAAGCGATCGAAAAAATCCGGAAACTCTTTTCACTTGATATTCTCAGGTGTCCCGCGGACGACCGTGGCGAACTCGAACTTCGAACCGAGGACGTCAGGTGCCGGTCGTGCGGGAGGATATACCCGATCGTAGGCGGCTTCCCGGTTTTGATCGTCAGCGAGTCGCGTTTCGAACCCGAACCCGGCAATAATCTATAAGGACACTTCCGCATGGCTCTTCCAGCAAAGATCGCCGTTTTGTCGGACATTCATTCCAACATCGAAGCATTCGAGGCTTGTATCGGAGACGTCGCGTCCAACGGCGTCGAGGATTACTTCTGCCTGGGTGACATCATAGGCTACGGTCCGAATCCGCGGGAATGTCTCGACATCGCTAGAGATTTCTTCCGCGTGTGTCTGATCGGAAACCACGAGGAGGCTGTTCTCGACATACCGGAGGATTTCAACGAGCACGCGAAGAAAGCCGTCCACTGGACGCGCGACACTATCAACAGTCCAGACAAGTCTCCGGAGGAGATCGGCGAGTTCTGGAACTACATCGACACCATGAGAAAGACCTACGAGGACGGCGATTATCTCTTCGTCCACGGAAGCCCGCGGGATCCAACCCGCGAGTACATCATGCCCCGCGACGGTCAAGACAAGCCGAAGATGGCGGACATTTTCGCAATGCTGAAACGATACTGTTTCGTCGGTCACACCCACGTTCCCGGAGTGTTCCGTCAGGACGGCACGTTCATCCATCCCGCGGAGATGGACGGTAGCAAGTGGAAGCTCAACGGCGAGAAAGCGCTTTTCAATATCGGAAGCGTCGGACAGCCGAGGGATCAGGATAACCGTTCGTGCTATCTGATCATCCACGTCGACGATGGTTACGTCGAGTGGCGCAGGGTCAAGTACGATTACGTCAGCACCATGCGCAAGATCAGGAAGCAGAGCGGACTTTCAGACTTCCTCGCGGATCGCCTCGCGTATGGAAAATAGGGGCTAGGATTGAGGGGTGAGGGGCGAGTCGGAATGATTCACGAAAAGCCGCTAGTCGTCGAAACAGTTGTCGTTCACTTCTTCCAGGTGAACTGCAGCGTCGCGTACGACAGAAACACCCGCGACTGCTACATCTTCGACCCTGGTGGCCACCACGGCAGGGTGATTTCGAAGATTCAGGATCTGAAGCTGAAACCCAAGGCGATCATCCAGACCCACGGGCATCTCGACCACGTCCAGGAGGCCGGGCTGCTACAGAAAGCCCTCGGCGTTCCGGCGTACGCGCACGTAAATGACGAGTTCCTTTATGCGAACGTCCGCGTGCAGGCGCAGATGTTCGGGATGGACCTTGACGGTCCGCCGCTTGCGATCGAGCGGTACGTCGAGGATGGAGACGAGTTCGAACTTACAAGTGACGTGAAGTTCCGCGCGATTTGCACGCCGGGCCACACTCCGGGCGGGGTGAGCTACTTTAGCGAAGACTCGGACCCGCCCACGGTGATTGTGGGCGACACGCTGTTCCTGCGCTCCGTGGGAAGGACCGACCTCCCCGGCGGCGACTTCGGCACTCTAGAGCACAGCGTCCGCGACAGGCTGTACAAACTCCCGAAGGAGACCGTCGTCTACACCGGCCACGGCGTCACGACCACCATCGGCTTCGAGCGCGAGAATAACATGTTCATCCGCGCGGTGTAGGCGGGGAATCTGAATTCCTCTCCGCGGCTCCGCGGAGAGCGCGGAGAATTCCTGGGAGTGCGGACGTCCTCGTCCGCGCAAAATCATACGAAAAATTAAAGCCTGTCCCCAGTGATTAACATAATCAGATGCCAGAGCTTGATCATGATCCGGGCACCTCCTTGTAGCCGATTTCGATGTCGAACTCGGCCGCGCCTTTATCTATCCTGACACCCTGATCGACCTCACCTGTATCGCTAAATCCTCCTTGGTAGCTAATGCACATCCCAATGGGATCCGGGCCGAGTAGTCCGCCTCCGTCCCAGATGATTCTAAGCTCGTGACGATCCCCGCTCACTGACATCGCCTTGATCTTCGTGACCAGCAAACGCATGCCTGATGACGGAGATAGAATTGGTGCTGGGTTGGTTGCCAATGAGTTGTGAACCCTATCGCGCTCCAGCATGGCCTTTTCCATGAAGTGCGTTAGGCTTGGATCTAGATCGGCTGGCGCAAAATGATTGTTTATTATGACGTTCCCGCCGGACATTGATCCGACAGAAGCACCGCCAACGCCCGAGGAGACATTAGTCGTTGATTCAGCACCTCCCTTTTTTTTGAGGTGGAGTAACAATTTCCGAACGCTCCCAAGAAGCCACTCCCAGATTATCGCTATCGCTATCGTCATCGCACTCGTATCGTTTCAGTAATAAAAGATAACTACTACCAATCATGTAATCTGAGTTGCGGATTGTTGCAAACGCAAATTCGCCGACGCGGAAACAAATCGCAACAGTTATTCGCGATTATTCGGGACATGTACTACTAAAATATAATGTTCTCCGCGAGTCTCCGCGTCCTCTGCGCCTCCGCGCTGAAGGGTTGCGCAAATCAATCTACTTTCCACGCCAGACGGGGTCGCGCTTTTCAAGGAACGCGCTCAAACCTTCCGCGCTGTCTTCAAGCGAGAAAACTTCTACGAGCTTGCCTTCCAGATAGCCGAGTCCCGCGTCGAAACCCTTGTCGAGCATCTGGTAGTACGCTTCGAGCCCTTTGCCAAGCACCGCGGGGCTTTTCGACGCGAGAAGTTTCGCGACGCGATCGACTTCCGCGTCTAGTTTATCGTCCGGAACGCAGCGCGTGATCCAGCCGATGCGCTCGGCTTCGCTTGCGCCAATGCGCTCGCCCGTGAGGACGAGTTCGAGCGCGCGCTTTCGGCTCACGTTCCTGAAAAGTCCCGCCATCACCATCATCGGGAAGACGCCGACGTTGACTTCCGGCACGCCGAACCCGGCGGACTCCCCGGCGATTGCGACGTGGGATCCCATGACAAGCGAAGTCGCACCCGCGAGGGCGTGGCCGTGGATTTTCGCCACTATAGGCGTTTTCATCGACCACATCGTCACGTTCAGGTCCTTGAACGACGCGGGCGGGAATTTTCGCTCTTCGCCCGCGGCGTGCATCTGGCTGAGGTCCGCGCCCGCGCACCAGACCTTCCCGTTCGCGGCGAGTACGATGACCCTCGTTTCCGGAGACGCGTCGAGCATTTTCAGCGCCGCCGTCAGCTCAGAGAGCATCTGGCTCGAGAGGGAATTCCGCTTTTCCGGACGGTTCAGGCGAAGTGTGCTTATGAAGTCCGCGGTTTCGAGCTGGAGGGTTTCGAAGGTCATTTGTCCATCCTTTTGATTGTAAGGTCGTTAAATTGATATGATTTCTCCCTCTCCCACCGGGAGAGGGCCGGGGTGAGGGAAAAAGAAATGCCCTTCATCCGCCTTCGTACCCTTCTCCCAAATGGGAGAAGGGTACGAATTCAGTTTCAGTTCACAATACACGAATTCAAAGGACGATCAAGATGTACCACATTCGCATCCCGCTGCTCTTCGCATGGGCCATGTTGACGTTCTTCGGTCCTTCGGCATCTGCGGAAGCTCCGCGCTACGAAGTCGTCGTCACTCCCGACTACGTTACGTGCGCGCCGGGCGCGGAGATCGAGCTTTCCGTGAAGCTGTACTACCGCGGACGGGAGGTTCATCCGGAAGGCTGGGGCGACTTCGCGTTCACCGCGGAGGCGGGAGTGTTCCGCGACAACATCTTCTTCGCGCCGCTTTCGGGGGGAACGTACCAGGTGCGCGTCCATTACAAACTCGGTCATCCGGATAACGACGGCATCATCTACGTCCGGGTCGACGAAAGCCTTGGCGCTGCCCGGCGCGCGAACGAGATCGACTCCGGGACTGATACGGACTCCGGGACCGGGGAGACTCCCCGCGATCTTCCCGCGGACAAGCTGCTCATCGTTCCCGCGGAGGTGTACGTGTCGCCGGGAGACAGCGTGCAGTTTCGAGTCCGGACCATCAGCGGCTATCTGTATCCAGCCCGCGCGGTTCGCTGGAGCATCGAGGGTTCCGGGCACATCGACGAGACGGGAAGGTTCGTCGCAAGCGAGACAGGCGAGGTGAAAGTTTCGATCGCGCACGAAGACGGAAGGTCCGCGAGCGCGACGGCGCACGTTCAGAGTTCGAGGCTTGCGAGAATCGAAATCGACGCGCCGGACGTGGCGCTTGGCGTCGGAAGCAGGGTGCAGCTTCGCGCGTTCGCGTACGACTCGAACGGAGGGCTCGTCGACCAGGCCTTCAACTGGCAGGCGTCGGGCGGCACCGTCAGCGACGACGGAATCTTCACCGCGACGCGCGCCGGACGGGCGGCGGTGGTCGTCTACACCACGGATTCGAACGTCAGCGCAAGCGCGGTGTTCACAGTCGTGCGCAAGGTTCCACGCAGGATCGAGGTGCATCCTTCGATAAGTCATCTCGCGCCGGGCGAAACGATCGGCCTTCAGACCTTCGGCGTCGACGGGGACGGCAATCTTTTCGTCGTACAGGCAGAGTACCTCCCGACCGCGGGGACCGTCGACGAGCACGGCAACTTCCACGCGCCGGAGAACTTCAGCGGGCGGATTCACATCGTCGCGTATCACCCGGAATCGAGGAGGCGCGCGGTGGCGACGGTCGAGATCATCGGGGACGCGCTCGAAGAAGTCGAGGACAATTGAGAGTTAAGAGTTAAGAGTTAAGAATTACGAATTGAGAATTAAGAAATCACTTTTGTTCGGGCATAATTAGGAGGCTGAAATTAATAAGTTGTACATCTCGCATCTCATCTTCACGCCATCTTCGTTTCGCAGTCGGTCGCGAAATCCTCAACGGAACTATAGCTACGCCTCCGGTTTCGCTCTCTCCCGCAAAACGAACCTGGAGCAAATCTGAGCGCGATTTTGTAAAACTTATTAATTTCAGACTCCCTATCGCGATAACGACCACATCCCTGGAGGCATTCACATTGCGAACGAAAGCTAATGCAGTACCGCCCCCCGCGCCGGCGCCGAGACCGACGACGAGGACGCTTTCGAAACTTCGAAGGCTAACGAGGAACGAGTTCGACGTCATCGAGAAAATCGTGGACACCTATCTTCCGGAAAACGTCGCGGCGGGCTATCCCTCCGGAAAAGAGGCCGGCGTCGTCGAGTTCTTCCAGACGTTCCTCACTGGAATCGGGAGGGGCCAGGCGATCGGACTACGCGCGCTGATTTTCGTGTTCGACCTGCTGCCGCTGCTGCTGATGCGTTCGCTTCGAAGGTTTTCGAAAATGGGCGCGAAGGACCGAAGAAAGTTCATCCGAAAACTCGAGTCGAGTTCGAACTATTACTTCCGCCAGATGTTCATCATGTTCAAAACCATAGTGGGCATGGGATATTTCAGGTCCGCCGAGGTGCGCGGGAAGGTCGGCTTCTGGGCGTGAGACGTCCTTAGAAACTATCGTAGGCGAGCGACATCGATAATTCGGAGCCGTCAAACGAGACGTTTGACGGCTTTTGCGGACGAGGACGTCCGCGGTCCCATGTGATCGAGATAGTTTCTTAGCCGCCAGGATTCGCAGGCTCCTCCGCTGGCGGAGCTTCCCCTCGATCGCCTGGAGTCTCTTCCGTCGAAGACGACGGCACCGCGGAATCCGGAGCCGCGGCATCCTCCGCCGGAATGGTTTTCTCCTCGTTCGATCCGTACATGAAGCCTGTAATTTCCTTCGCGCCGCCGCGAATCCACTCGAGGAGCTGTTCCCGGTACTCGTACCCGAAGTAGCCGCCGGTGCCGAGAATTCCGAGGATCAGGATGAACTTCGTGAAACCCCACATGAAACCTTTGACCTTCTTCGATTTCAGGAATTTCCGCTGCCTTTCCATCACGTCGATGCGAAGTCTGGTTCCGGGTTTATAGCCTGGAAGGATTTCGAGCGTCTCGTCGGTGAGCGCCATCGCAGTTTCCGGATTCTTCGTCTTCTTGTCCGCGAGGATCCTCCGCGCCTCGGCGATTTTTTCGTCCGCGAGTTCCGTGCGGAACGCCAGGACGAATTCCTCCGTCTTCGGATTCCTGCCGTCCTCCTCTTCGAGTTTCGCGAGCTGTTTCAGCGTCTTTTTGAGGTTGCCTTCGTTCTTCAGCTCATTTAGTTTCTCGTACTTGCCATCGAGCTTTTTTTCGTACGCTTTGACCTCGAACTCGAGGAGCTTCTTCTGCAAGTTCGCGTCCGATGGATACAGACTCGTAAGGCTCTTGAGCGCCTTCACCGCGCCGGAGAAGTCCCCGGACTTCTCCGCTTTATCGAGAGTCTTCGCGGCTTTCGATTCCTCGCCTCGCCTCGTCTTGGCCTTCGCGTGGAGCTTTATGAGCGCGTCGAATGCCGGGTCATAGGAAATCGCCTCGTTCGTGAAGTTGTACGCGTCCGCGAACTGACCCTTCGAAATGAGGTTCTTCACTTTGCCGATCTTGTCCGAGATGTACTTCCTTCCTGGAATGTTGATTCCGCATATCTGGCAGAAGGTGATCCCGATGCGGGTGCTTCCGTTACATGCAACGCAGTGCTCGAAGAGTTCCGCGCCGCAGACTTCGCAGTAAGCGCTGGTCTTCTGATTCTGGTGCTGGCAGAACGGGCACTTTCCTTCCTTGAAAACTTCGCCCGATTTGGCTTCGAACGCTTTTCGAAGTCCATCGAGCAGACTAAGCTCGACGACGACCGCGGCGGTTTTCGAGCTGGGCGCCTTGCCTTTCGAAGCCGCGGGAAGCTCCGGCTCGGTGTCAGACGACTTCACGGGCTTTTTGAATTCGCCCGTGGAATTGATCGACAGAGGCGCGTCTACGAACACCGCCGACTTTCCTTCCGCGAGGTTCTCTATGTCCTCCAGCGCGGCGTAGGGAGCCTTGTACCTTTGCCTGCGATCCTTCTCCATGCATTTTTCGACGAACCTGCAAAGTCCATCGCCTAAGTCAGGGACGATCTGACGAAGCGGAGTGTACCTCCCTTCCTTAACAGCCTCGAAGATTTCCGCGGGGTGCTCGCCCGCGTACGGAAGTTTCCCAGTGAGGAGCCTGTAGCACATTACGCCCGCGGAATAGACGTCGGCTCTCGTGTCTAAACGTTCGCCCTGCCACTGCTCGAAGCTCATATACTGCGCGAGGAGATAGTCCGGATCGTCCTCGAAAGTTTTTATCCCGCCGCCTGCGTCGCTGGTTTCGCCTTCGACGTCGGTCGCGTCCGCGCTGACCTTCCTCTCCGGACGGGGCTTCGATTTCAGGTCGCTTCCCGCGGAGTCGGTCGCGAATCCGAAGTCGCTGACCCTGCCGTCGCCGCCTTCCGCGAGGAAGACGTTCGAAGGCCTCAGGTTCCTGTGAAGCACGTCGACGTCGTGGGCGGCCTGAAGCGCTTCGAAGACGCACTTCATAACGTGGAGAATCTTGTCCCTTTCGAGTTTGTCTCCTCGGTTCAGAACTTCCTGCAGAGTGCCCCCGCGCGGTCTTTCGAGCGCGACGAACTGCACTCCCTTGTCCATCCCAGCGTTCTGCACGCTCGCGATGAACGGGTGACTCATTCCCTTGATCGCTCCGGCGCTTTTAAGAATTCGCTCGAACTGATCTTTCGGGACTTCGAGCATCTTGAAGTGCCAGATTCGCTCGTCGCGGTCGGTCGCTTCGTAGACTTTTCCGAGCGGACCCGCGCCGATGAATTTCCCGATAAGGAGTCCGCCGATGAGGTCGCCTTCCTCCGGCTCGCGGCCGAGAACCGCGGTGACTTTCTTTTTCTTTGCGGGCGGCCCGAGCTTCCTCGCCTCGTGCTTCATCTCTTCCTTTTTCGGCGGCGCCGGTTTCTTTTCAGGTGGAGCGAGCTTCTTTTTCGGCGGAGCGAGCTTTTTCTTCGCGGGCGCGCCTTCCTCAGGATCGACGACCGCGAGTTCCTTCGACGAATCCGCGACCTGCAAATGTCCGGACGACGATTTCATCGCGCTGAACTCGCTCGATTCCTTCACGAGCGTCGGCGCGGACAAAACTCCGCCGCATTTCTTGCAGGAATACGCTTTGTCGGTGTCGAAACTCTTGCTTTTGAATTTCGACCCGCATTTCAGGCAGACGACGACTACGAGTTCCTTGGCTGTCACGATTCCTCAGCCTTTACTTCCCGTACCTCGAAGGCGCGGCGGGAATGAGGTGGTTGGTGGTGTAAATTCTTTCACGAAGGTATCAGGAATCGCTGGACTTTCAAGGCTCCGGTGCGAGGAAACCCGCAAGATGTCCTTTCGGTTCTCCGTCCCAACGTCAAGGAGCAGTAAACTCTAACCTCCGCCGACGCCGGCGCGGATGTACTCGCGAACGTCGCTGACTTTCTGCTGCGTGAGTATTCGTTCGAGATCGTCCAGAATCGTCTTCACCACGCCAGGACGGAGGAAGTTCGCGGTTCCGACCTGAACCGCGCTTGCGCCCGCGCAGAGGAATTCGAGCACGTCCGCCGCGGTCATTATCCCGCCTATGCCGATGATCGGGGCGCTGAGCGCGCTTGCGATCTGATGCACGCACCGCAGCGCGATCGGCTTCACCGCGGGCCCGGAGAGTCCGCCGTACACGTTCGAGAGTATCGGCTTCCTGGTGCGGTAGTCTACCGCCATCCCGAGGGGAGTGTTGATCGCGCTGAGAGCGTCCGTCCCCGCGTCCACCGCTGCGCGCGCGATGCTTACGATGTCCGTCACGTTCGGCGTGAGTTTCGAGATAAGCGGACGCTTCGTCAGTTTGCGCACAGCCGCGACGGCTTCGTACGTGAGGACACACTCCGTCGCGATGTTTCTTCCGTCCTTTTCGACGTTCGGGCAACTGAGGTTCAGCTCGTAAGCCGCGATGCCGTCTTCGTCCTCGAGCCGCTCGACGACCCGAACGAAGTCTGAAGTGCATTTTCCCGCGACGTTGACGATGTTCACGTCCGAAAGTTCCCGCAGCTTCGGAAGATAGCTCAGACAGTATTCCTCGACCCCTGGATTCTGGAGGCCGATAGCGTTCAGCATTCCGGATGGCGTCTCCGCCACCCGAGGCGTCTCGTTCCCAAGCCGCGGCTCGGGCGTGATCGATTTCCCGATGATTCCCGCGTAAAGCTCCGCGGCGTTCACGAAGCCGAACTCGGTGCCGTAGCCGAAAGTTCCGGACGCTGTGAGCAGCGGGTTCTTCAGATCAAGAGGTCCGACTTTGACGCTTAGGTTCATCGCTGCATTTTATCCGTGGATTCCGTAGAATGAAAGCGATCAGCCACCTGGAGTTAAAAGTTAGCGCATAGTTTCACTGGTTTCCATCTCCCTCCGAGGTTGTCGATTTATCCCCACACTCTCTCTCAGGAAGAAGATGCCCAAATGGAGGTTTAGTGAGATCAAAAAAAGTAATCCGAAATTTCCAGGTTTTGGAAATTTGCCGTTGAATAACCTTGCAATTGGTGATAGGTGTTTAATCTGGATTCTACACAATAATCTATCAGGAGATCAAATGAGTGTATCAGGAGATCAAATGAGTGACGTGAACGTTCTGTTCAAACGAGGTCAGTCAGTCAGCCTAAATTTTTGGCTGAACCCGAGATTATCATGTCTGCTGACGCTTGCGCTCCTTGTCAGCCTCCCTATTGACGCTTTTTCGCAAAGTACGGAACCCGACCTCACCGGTCTGTGGGTTCTCTCGCTCGACCTTCAGGGCGGAACCTGGGAACTAGACGAAGCGAATATGGTCGCGATAGCTCCGGATGGCGAGGCTCCTCCCCTTGCTGTCGAACAGAACGGCAACATACTTAACTTCCTGAATCCTCCTGAAACGATAGAGCTTTCAGGAACGGTTTCAGGCGATTCCGTGACGATAAACCAGCATCAGGTCTTGTTTGGCGAAGAAACGACGTCAGTTTACGACGCGACGGTTTCGCTCTCTGGAATAACGATGAAAGGCAGAACCGATTCTGGTTCCGCCATCATCGAGGGAACATACACCGGCTTCGGCTTCCTCACCCGTCAGTACGGCGTCGATGAATCCGGCGAACCGATTTTTCTTACCGACAACTGCACCTGGTTTGGAAACGTAACCGGGTATATAATTCTTTCGGAAACGATTCCCGAGGAGGGATCGCTGTCCTACGACCTCAGCGTGAAACGGATCGAGATGTCCATTATCGAGAAAGAGTCTACCGAAGCGATGGAAACGGAATTCAACGATCTCGTTGTCGTTCTTGAAGACGTTAACAACCCATCCATTCGCAAGGAAGAAGGAAGAGCAAGTCAGGAAAACATTCTCGAAATCCGCAAAGACGCAAGACACGGCGTTGAAGAAATCCTTGAGGAAGGACGGAATCGCTGGCGAGATCGCGCGCTTAGGGGTAGACCGGACCAGATCGACCGAGTTGCCTGGACAGGGTTCGTTCAAGCGGGCGTCTCAAACTTGCAACAGATACATAACGCTTGGCTTGAAATAAACAAAGGAATCGAGAACGTTGTCAAAAATCCACCCCCGCCTGATGATGAACCAGATCCCGGGGAAACCGAAGAAATAACGATCATCGAATTTGGAACATATACTAAGAATCCACCGTCGAATCACACTGTAGATTCCGAAGATCAGAACGATTCCGTTTCACTTGAAAATGCAGCGCAGATAACTACAAGTTTAACAATTACATCACAAGCATTTGAGACACGGGAAGATTGTTTGCCGCTTGAAGTTTTTATGACAGGTACGGTGGTTTATTTTGACAACGCAGGCAATAGCATTGGACCGGGAGATGGGAGAAGTGTGTATGTAAATCAATACGCCCTCAAAAATGCAGCATTTGGATGGCACAATGCAAGGGCAATAAAAAACATAGACGAGTTGCCATTAACGATTGATCCTCTTGAGTTTTATATTGACTTCGAAGCACTTGCAATACCCAATAATGCGATAACAATAGACCTCCTACTTATCATAGCAATCGAAGATAGCTGTGATAACAAGTACCAATTTACTCGCTCGTATCATTTGGGAGGAGAGAATCAGACCATTTCTGATGCAGATTCAGAGGCAACATTTGAAGAAACCCCTGTGGAAGATCCTCTGCTTGTTGTAATGGACGAAGACGGCAACTTTACTGTTAGTGTCGTGCCCGAAATCAACCAAGAGCAAAGAGGTTGCGGCAAAACTCACTATGACATTAAGATAACCATTTTTGCGAGTTTTAAAGATAAGGGATCGGAGAATGTTGTCACCAAAGTCATACAAGAAATTGAATTTGACGGAATCGGTGGGATTTATACAGGAACGACCATTTCAAAAACCGACGTAGAAAACTGGTATGATGACCTTTTAGAAGACGATCCAAATGACCACAATGATCCTTATGACGATAGTATAGAAAGTATTGATGGTGAGAATAATATCTTAAACATAACAATCGAGGCGGTTGTACATGTTTATAATGTATGTAGTTCAGAAACGTATTTGTATAGGTACACTCCATGAATGAATATATTAAAAAAACTAGTGTGAGATTGAAATTAGCGCCTGCATTTGCACTCCTTGCGCTGTCATCACTTTATTTTGTATATATAATCTCTATTGGCTCGGAAACTCGTGAATTTGAGACGCTGATTCGCGTGAATTCTTCTGATATGCCAATAGAAAATTACGATAGGAGCAAAAACCAGCGTGAACCTCTGCCGAATGAAAACGAAATTCGAGAAGTTGAATATGCCGCAGCTCCCGCTTCCGATGAATCGGTATCAACTATAGGAATTGAATATCCAGAGCTATCACAAGCAAATGTAGTTCATCATCCTAAGATTTGGCAATTAGAGGATTGGGAAGAAGTTGGGGATCGTTTAATAATAACTCGTCACTATTATGGTCCGAGATGGATGACATTAACATATTATGCGCCAAACGATGTGGTCGCCCAGAAATCTTATTGGTCCAATATCCTAATGGCAGCACTGATTAAAGCAAAAGACGACTATTTTGATCCGCTCGATACCGATGCATTGATTGCTGTCGAAAAATACTCTGAAATTGCAAAAAAAACAGACGTCGAGTTTCTGTTATCGAATTTTGTCAACGATGGTTTTCGAAAGATAGGCTTGACGTTTTCCATTGCGAAAGCAATTGAAATACTCTCGCGAGAATTTGCCCATTTCTCATTCGACCAACTTGACCAATATGCTGAAACCGATCCGCTTCCACCGGTTCAGTATTCAATCATGGAAGCCTTGAAGTACGTTCCCAGCTTTTCATATGATGAAAAAATACGCTGGCGTTCTTGGGTCGATAGAGTCGATAACAGCAGATGGATTAACGATCGGAAGATTCTGGAAAAATATATTTATTTATTAATAGACTCCGCGATCGTATCCTGTGGGCAGTCTCTCGTCCCGGATTTGTGTTCTCTATTCAGGGAAAGTATTTTAAGCAAAGGATCCCCAGGCAATCAGGAGCAAAGTAGGCGTCACTCCGTCTTGTATAGTCATTTGATAGTAGATGGGGTATTGATAGAAAATTTCTGGAATAGTGAACAATTTCAAAATGAACTCGTCGCCATTTTAAGCGATCCCAAGTACAAATATGCACATTTAACCATCATTGCCGAATTGTCGGATCCTACGTATGAAATCAGCGGCAACGATATTGAACGACTCGGAATAAATGGAATTGCATACCAACTTGCAATTAATAAAGATGAAATCGCCGACTATCCTTCTCTACTCAGGCTGATGAGGTATTTCACTAGATTCGGAAGGTTGAGTGAAATATGGATACTGGAAGAATATAAAGATCGTTTTCCTGATTATATCGAATTGATAGAAGAAACTATTGGCGCAATTAAGAATCGATCATAGCTTCACTTACGCTCCATGTTACTAAAAAGTAGTGCGTGCCCCCAATACACAAGGACCACGAAATGGCACACCTGGAAATCACCGACCTGAAGGGTTCGCGAAAGGTCGAACTTGACAAGGACTCGATCGTCATCGGCAGGGAGCCGTCGAACGATGTCCAGATTTTCGAGAAGCGCGCGTCGAGGAAGCACTGCGAGTTCAAAAAGACTGCCGCGGGGTGGACCGCCCGGGACCTCGGAAGCTCGAACGGCACCGTCATCGCAGGTAGCAAGATCAAGGAGATGAGCCTCGCGAACGGAACGGAAGTCTTCATTGGGGATTCGAAAATCGTGTTCGTCGACGGGCAGGCCGCTGAGAAGGCCCCCGCTGAAAAACCGGCTGCAAAAGCGCCGGCGACTCCCGCGCCCGCGAAGAAGGCCGCGAAAGCAGCGCCCGAGAAGCCAGCGTCGAAGCCTAAGGCTCCGGAGAAGCCCGAGCCGATGGTCGCGGACGACGACGATGAGGACGAAGACCTCGCCCCTCCGAGCTTCGATGACGAAATGCCCGTGGAGGAACCCGCTTCGGCAGGCGCTCCAAAGCAGCCCGAGTTCTACGGAACCTTCGTGCAGGACGAGAACCGCGCGCGGCTAGAATGCGTCGCGGGCGCGCACAAGGGAGAGATCATCGATCTCGCCTCCATCGAACGACTTTCATTCGGACGCAAGCCAAGCTGCGATTTCCTTCTGAAGGACAAGAGCGCGTCGGGAAAGCACTTCGAGCTGGCGCACGATTCCGAAAGTCATCGTTTTTTCGTCAGCGACATTGGTAGCACCAACGGGACCTACCTGAACGGTTCTAAACTCACCAGCGAGATCGAAATTTCGAACGACGACGAGATCACCATCGGCGCGACGGTGTTTCGTTTCGTGAATCCGAGAGAAGCCGCGCTGTTCGACGCTCACCTGGACGAGATGAAGAAGGAAAAGAAGGAGCTTGCAAAACTGCGCGCCGAGGAGGAGAAGGAGGAGCAGAGCAAAAAGGTCGCGCTAGGCGTGCTCGTCGGCGGCGCGGCGGTGATCGTCACGTTGATAGTCGCGGCTGTCTGGACGCTGATTTCGATAATGGGCGCGGAGGGCGTGGTGCTGACCGCGGAGGGGAATCTTATTCCGGACGACGTCTGGAGCTTCGAATCCGGCCTCCCGACCACGTTCGAAACCGTCGAGGTCTATGGGCAGGACGCCGGGGTAGCGCCGAAGGTCGTCGACAAACCAGCCGCGACGGAAGGCGACGGCAAGGCGCTTCGGTTCGAGGTGAAGAACGCGGGGCCGGACTTCCACCTCGCATTCGCGAGCAAAGATGGCTTCGCGATACCCGCAGGGACGCGGGCGTTCAAGGCGAAGGTCAACATTCTGATGGAATACGCGGGAGGAATCGCGGGAGTAAGGCTTACTTTCGTCGACGGAAACGACTTCAAGATCGCGGAACGCTTCTCCGACATGCTCGGCTCTTCCGCGGAATGGCAGGAAAGCATCTTCATCGCGAGAGTCCCTGCAAAGTGCGAAAAGGTCATCTTCTCGATCGTGCTTGCTGGCAAGATCGCGAGCGTCACCGTAGACAATATGTACCTGGGCGTCGAATCCGATGAAGCCGCCGCGTCGCAGGACGTCACGACGTTCTTCCGCGATCCGAACGACGAAGAAAGCTGGAACCTTGTCGGAGGACGCGAAGGTGAAATACGCATCCTCCGCGGAAACGACGCTATAATCGAAGAGAGCCGCTGGTGGCTCGAAAGCGCGAGCGTCGCGCCGCTGCCTGCGTTCCAGTTCACGTCACGCGCGGACTATCAGGTCGACGGACGCGCGGGCAGGATGAACATCACCGGACGCGCGTTCGATCTGTTCGCCGGGGATTTCTGGAACTTCTCGAACCGCGTGAACACGCAGGCGAACAACGTCAAGGTCGCTATCGAGAACCTGAGCGCGCCGTCGTCGATCCCGAGCGGCAGCGACCTTTTCATCAGAATGGCGCTGAACTCCGATTTCTTCGACGGCCCGATCGAATGGTACGTCGAAGGAAACACCGCGAACGTCTTCCAGGCGAGGGAGGGAATCACGGGCGGCAAGGTACAGAAGGTCGCGCAGTTGACGCTCTTTTCGAACAGCAGGAACCAGATCGTGTCGGGATCGCCGTTCGTATACTCCGTCAGCTTCAAACCCTCGGTAGCGATCATCGTCCAGGACGAAACTGCGGGCGGAAAAACCGTCCGGACCTTACGAGTCTACTTCCCCGCGAACCTGACGAACAGTGAAATGACGTTCGCGATCCTCGGGGAAGTCATCCGCGCGGAATACGATCGCGCACGCACCCAGGCTCTCGGATTCGCGCTTGCGACTCCAGGAAGGACGATAAACCTGCTCGAGCGCATAAGGCCTGACTACGCAGGCTATCCGGTACTCGACAAAGAGCTTGAAGAGGACCTCGGCGATCTCCGTTCGAAGGCCGACGGCAAGCTCAGTTCGCTCAACGAGGCGTGGGATTCGTTCCGCGCGAACACCGCCGACACTGGGTCCTACAATCGCGTACGGACGCTCATCAGCGAGATCGAGGAAAAGTACCCGGAAACGGAATACGCGACCCGCGCAGGCGAAATCCTCCGTCTGCTGAACAACACCCGACGCGACGGATGAACGATAGTGGTTAGGGGCGAGAAAATGCAGAAGTCAGAATGCAGAAGTTCACTCTCAATTCCAACTTCTGCATTACCTAGCGAATTGAATCTGCTCGATATGCCTTGGTAATCGGGAGGAGCGGAGTCTTCGCAGAGCCTGGATTCGCAAAGAGCCGACTCGCTTCGAAACGCCTGAAAGCTTCGTTTCCGCATCGCTTCGCTTATTTGCTCAAGATTTTTTGCAGTAATTGAGTGCGAACATTGCAACGCTCTCTGGCGAGATTTAGGATTGAAGCAGTAACGACCTGAAATGAGGTAAATTATGGGTTCCGCTACCCTGCTGCACGAAGAGCCGCTTTCGAGAGTCGAAATTACGCCGATGCTCTCGATCGGGAAGGAGACGGCTGTTCTCGAAGTCATCCACAAGATGCAGGAGCATCGGGTCGGCTCCGTCGCGATCGTCGAAAACGGCACGCTGGCGGGAATCTTCACCGAGAGGGACGTGCTGAAAAAAGTCCTGAGCAAGCCCGCGTCCGAGCGGGAGCTGGTCTACAAAAAGCAGATCAGCGAGCTTATGACTCCGAAGCCGTACACTCTCCCTATCGAGAGCAGCACCCTTGGGGACGCAACGAAAGTCTTCGACGAACACCGCGTGCGTCATCTACCGCTCGTCGGTCCGGACGGAAAGGTCGTATCGATAATTACCGTCCGGCATGTGCTGAACTTCCTCATAAGTCTTTATCCGGCCGAGGTGTACAACCACCCGCCGGAACTGGGTCAGAATCACGATGCTCCAGATGGAGCATGATGTTTTTACATTATCTTTTAAGAGCAAACTATAATGACAGAACATGTGAAGCACGCGCCGGGAGTGGAGGAGGTCGAATCCGTTGTGATTCGCTTCGCCGGCGACTCCGGCGACGGTATGCAGCTTGCCGGTACGCAGTTTACAACGTCGAACGCGGCGTTCGGGAGCGACTTCGCGACGTTCCCCGATTACCCCGCTGAGATCCGCGCCCCCGCGGGTTCGCTTCCAGGCGTGTCCGGATTCCAGATTCACTTCTCGAGCCGCGACATCCACACCCCAGGCGACGCGCCGCAGGTGCTGATCGCGATGAATCCCGCCGCGCTGAAGGT
This sequence comes from Planctomycetota bacterium, assembly GCA_024653775.1. GTDB lineage: Bacteria > Planctomycetota > UBA8742 > JACQVU01 > JANLHZ01 > JANLHZ01. The sequence goes on from JANLHZ010000142.1 coordinate 19,084, forward strand.
CAACCTCAGCGACCTCGAACACGGGGGAATGATCATTGCGAACAAGGACGCGTTCACCAAGGACAACCTCACGAAGGCGGGATTCAGTTCCAATCCCCTGGAGGACGGATCGCTGAGCGGGTACACCCTGCACTCGATCCCGATTTCGACGCTGAACCTCGAAAGTCTTAAGGAAAGCCCGCTCAACAAGAAGGAAGCCGACCGCTCGAAGAACCTTTTCGCGCTAGGTCTCGTTTGCTGGCTATACGACAGACCGCTCGAACCCATCGTCGATTGGATCCAGAGCAAATTCAAGAAGAACCCCGACACCGCGAACGCGAACACCACCGCGCTGAAGGCGGGATGGTCCCTCGGATACAATACCGAAATATTCCCCAGCACGTACAGGGTGAAGAAGGCCTCGCTCCCACCCGGAGTGTACCGCAGAGTCACGGGCAACGAAGCGATCGCAATCGGACTCGTGGCCGCGGCGAAGCTCGCAAACAAGGAACTTCTCTACGGCACGTATCCGATCACGCCCGCGTCCGACATCCTGCACGAGCTTTCGAAGTTCAAGAAGTACGGCGTAAAGACGTTCCAGTGCGAGGACGAAATCGCGGGAATCTGCGCAGCCATCGGAGCGAGCTTCGCGGGCGATCTCGGAGTCACGGGAACCTCCGGACCCGGTGTCGCGCTGAAAGGCGAAGCCATCGGGCTTGCGGTGATGACTGAACTTCCGCTCCTCATCATCAACGTCCAGCGCGGAGGACCGAGCACCGGACTTCCGACCAAGACCGAGCAGGCGGACCTGCTACAGGCGGTCTACGGAAGAAACGGCGAATGCCCCGTCGCGGTTATCGGGGCGTCGTCTCCCGCAGACTGTTTCGAGGTCACCGTCGAGGCGGTTCGCATCGCGCTGCAGCACATGACCCCCGTGATCCTGCTCTCGGACGGATACATCGCGAACGGCGCGGAACCCTGGCGGCTTCCGACGGTCGATAGCCTTAAACCGATTCACGTCGACTACGTCAAGGCATTCGATCCGGAGTTCCAGCCCTACGCAAGGAATTCCGATTCCCTCGCGAGAGTATGGGCGATTCCGGGAACGCCGGGACTCGAGCACCGCATCGGCGGACTCGAAAAGAAGCACATCACCGGCGGCGTCAACTACGACGGAGACAACCATCAGTTCATGGTCAATCTCCGCCAGGAAAAGGTCGATCGCATTGCGAACTTCATTCCGGAGCAGGACTATTTCGGCGAACTCGGAGACGATCTCGCGATCGTCGGCTGGGGCGGCACCCGCGGCGCGATCACGACCGCGGTCGAAAAGCTCCGCAAGGAGGGAAGGAAAGTCACGCAGGTGCATGTGCGCTACCTGAATCCGTTCCCGCGGAACCTTAAGAGCGTCTTGCAGAGCTTCAAAAAGGTTCTCGTGCCGGAACTGAATCTTGGGCAGCTCTCGATGCTGATCCAGACGAAGTGCGACATAAAACCGATAAAACTGAGCAAGGTCAAGGGTCAGCCTTTCATGGTTCGCGAGATCACGAAGAAAGCACTCGCCATCCTGAGCGGCGAAGATAACGGAGAACCCGTGCCGTTCAACCTGAACGGAAACGACTCCGGAAATTCGAACGGTACCGAAGCTTAAAGAATAACGCCTGAAGCGGCGGTGTTGTAAAGGTATAAAGATCGTCTTTTTTATAGAGGCCTATAAATGTCTGAAGTCATTACGGAAACCCCGAAACTCACGAAGAAAGATTTCGTCTCTGGCTCGGAAGTGCGTTGGTGCCCGGGCTGCGGCGATTATTCCATCCTCGCGACGGTTCAGAAGACCCTCGCCGAGCTGGACGTCCCGAAAGAGAAGTATTGCTTCATTTCCGGCATCGGCTGCTCGAGCCGGTTCCCGTATTATATGAACACCTACGGATTTCACACGATCCACGGGCGCGCGCCCGCGGTGGCGTCCGGAATCAAGGTCGCGAATCCGGAACTCGACGTGTGGGTCATCTCCGGAGACGGCGACGGCCTTTCCATCGGCGGGAACCACCTGATCCACATGATCCGCAGAAACGTGAACGTCGTGTTCCTGCTGTTCAATAACCGCATTTACGGGCTGACCAAAGGTCAGTATTCCCCGACCAGCGAAGTCGGCAAGAAGACCAAGTCCTCGCCCTACGGCGCTCTCGACTACCCGATCAACCCGCTTGGTTTCGCCATAGGCTGCGAGGCGACCTTCGTCGCGCGCACCCTCGACGTAGACCCGAAACACATGACCGAGGTGCTGAAGCGCGCCCACGCCCACAAGGGTTGCAGCTTCGTCGAAATCTGGCAGAACTGCCACGTGTTCAATAACGCCACGTTCTCGGGAGTCACCGACCGCCAGGTCAGAAGCGATCAGGCTATCTACCTCGAGCACGGCAGACCGCTCGTGTTCGGAAAAGATCGCGACAAGGGAATCCGGCTCGACAATCTCTCGCCGCATATCGTGAACCTGAAGGATAACGGCGTGAAAGAGGACGACCTCATGTTCCACGACGAGCACGCGATACGACAGACTCACTCCGCGTTCCTTGCGCATATGGAGTTCCCGGAATTCCCGACTCCGTTCGGCGTGTTCCGCGACGTCGAGCGCGCGACCTACGACGAAGCGCTGAACCTCCAGCTCTCCGACGTCCGCGCGAAGGAGGGCGAAGGCAGTCTCGAAGAACTTCTATACGACGGAGACCTCTGGACGATCCAGGGAGCGACCGAAACCGTGGAAGTCGACAAATCCAATTAAGCGACAAACTGAGTGGGTATCGGAAAGGCGGTCAAAATGGCTGAAACGATCGACGGTCTCGAATGTACAGGCTGCGGCCACGTTAACCTTCCCGGCGCGGACTACTGCGAGGAATGCAACGGAGATCTCCATCGCGACAGCGACTTCCACCCGCTGACCGACGCGTTCGCGGTGAAGTTCATGAACGAGGAGGTGTCGCATCTCTGCAAATACTCCGCGGTTTCCGTCGATAAATCCGCCAAACTGAAGTCCGTCATCGATAAAATGGTCAGCGAAGCAATCGGCGCCGTGCTCGTGCTCGAAGGCAGGCAGGTCGTCGGCATTCTCAGCGAACGGGACCTACTGATGAAAGTCGCGGGCAAGGACGTAGACGTCGACTCCGCCACGGCTGAATCGATAATGACGCGCAATCCGGAGACTCTGACGACGGAATCGAAAGTCGTCCACGCGATCCACAAGATGGCTGTCGGAAACTACAGACACGTTCCGCTGACGACCGCTAAAGGCGAGCCGGTGGGAATCCTGAGCGTGCGAGACATAATCCACTACTTCCAGGAAAGTCATTGATACACATTATTCGTGCCGTCTACGAATTATTCGTAATATCGCGTCCCGAATTTACTGATTCGCCTCCTGTAATGAATCGCGCGGACTTCGGCAGGAGCGTTCCAAAGGAACGGTTCGCTTCGCTCACGGTCGCAAGTCAGGCGCGCATCTGAGAAGCCGTGTGCCTAAATCATCGAGCGCAGTTCGCCGGCGAGTTTTTCCTCGCCCTGGAATCCCGCGAGGCGTTTCGCAACGTCGCCGTTTTTGAAGAACAGAATCGTCGGCGCGCTGGAAACCGCGTACTTGATCGCGAGATTCGGATGATCGATCATGTCGAGCTTCCCGAGTTTGGCTTTGCCGCTGAAATCGACAGCCATCTTTTCGAGGATGGGGAGCATCTTCTTGCAGGGCATGCAGTAAGGCGTGGTGAACTCGACGAGCACCGCCGTATCCGAGCCTAGCACTTCGGAATCGAAAGTATCTTCGCTGAACGTGTGTAATTCAGACATTCCCTAAATCCTCGATCCTGAAACCTGATTCCTGATCTGCCCAATTCCTGATATGGGTGTAACAAGACTCGAACTTGTGACCTCCACGATGTCAACGTGGCGCTCTAGCCAACTGAGCTATACACCCGGTATGCGAGTATTCTTGTCGCTGGTTGTACCGCGAGTCAACATCTTTGTTCAAAATAGGCGCAGTATACCTGTCGATCGTTTCATCGCGCTAGCCGACTCTTCGCGATTTCGATTGCGTCCTCCGATATATCGCAGCCGAGGAATTTCCTGCCGAGATTTTTCGCTGAGACGAGCGTCGTGCCGCTGCCGCAGAAAAGGTCGCAGACGACTTCTCCGGGGTTCGAAAACAGTTTGACAATCCGATCCAGCAGCGCAAGAGGTTTCTGCGTCGGATAGCCGGAACGTTCCGGATCGTGCTGCTGCAAGTGCCCGACGTCGAGCCACACGTCCGCCGGCGGGATCGCCTCGTCGTCGTAATAGCGATACACCCTGCCCGCGCTTTTGATCGTGCGATACACCCTGCCGTCAGCGTCCTCGTGCTTTTTCAGGTGGTTCCATTTATCGCGCCCCGTTCCGCAGGAAGGACATCTCGCGCGGCTTTGTTCGAGCGCCTCGAAGTTGAAAGTCCACGACTTCGATTTCGTGTACCAGAGAAGCGTCTGATGCTTGCGCGGCATCTGCTTGCGTCCGCGTCCGCCGGACTCGGAATGCCAGACGATCTCGTTCCGAAACCCTGGAACGACCGCGTTTCCGCGCACTCCGGGACCGAAGATGATGTCGAGCTGCGTCCTGACGTAACTCGCGGCGCGCCAGTCGAGATGCACGACCAGCGATCCGGCTGGAGCGAGAACGCGCCAGGTTTCCAGAAACCGCGCGTTCAGCCAGCCGAGGTAGGCAGCGAGCGATTCCCAGGAATCCTCGAATTTCAGTTCCGCATCGTTCGAACGGCTTTTCGACGTGCGCGGTCGCTGCGTGAAAAACGGCGGATCGACGTAAACGAGCTGGACGCTCTCAGAGTCCGTTTGCGCTAGCAGGCTCAGGTTGTCGGCGAGGTAGAGCGCTCCTTCCGCGGAGACGAGCGCTGGTTTCGGCGGTTTCGCCTTCGCTTTCGTGTCCCGAGCGCTTTCGACCTCGACAAGTGGCATCGGCGAAGGCCAGAGTTTGGGCATAAATTTGGCGGGAATCGTTTTGTCCATCGAAGTCGTGGATATGACATTAAATTCGTACCGTCTACGAATTATTCGTAATATTATGCCCGCCGGGGAAAATCGTACGTTAAATTCGTAGACGGCACGAATTTAATGTAAAACGACCTGCGCTATCCCATCGCCAGCGTGCTGAACGATGCCGCAATAAGGATCGCCGAACCTATGATGAATCCCGCGGCGAGAATCGCCCCGGCGATTTTGGTGCCGCTGTCGGGACTTTCGAGGAACGGGCGTTCGATCGCGCGGATGATCAGATACGCGATGAGTAGCAGCACGAGGTGTATCAGCAGTCTGAGCGAGCCTTTCGTGATTCCGTCCGCGAATAACGAGTCTACGCCACCGGAAGCGCCTTCTTCCGCAAGCGCGGCTCCCGGAAGCATCAGGGCGAAAACGAATGCGGTAGCGAGTGTTGTGACGATTCTCATGACGCCTCCTCGGGCGTGGGGTTGACGAAGCCGTATTCACGAAGGACGGAAAGAAGTTTTGCGCAATTCTCTTCGGACATCGGGCAGAGCGGAAGTTTGAATTCGAGTTTGATGCGCCCAGCCATGTACATCGCGGTTTTGACGGGTATCGGGTTCGAGTCCATGAACATCGCGTCCATCACGGGAAGCATCTGGTAGTGGAGCTTCCTCGCCTCTTCGGTCTTTCCCTGGTGGACGAAATCGACGAGGTTCTGCATATCCCTCGGGAGAATGTTCCCGACTACGGAGATCACTCCCTGCGCGCCGAGCGCGAGCATCGGAAGCGTCAGCGCGTCATCTCCGGAGAGGACGGGGATGTCGCAGCGTCTGCGAATGCTCGTCAGAACGTTCAGATCGCCGGAGGCTTCCTTGATCGCAACGATGTCCGGAAGTTCGTACAGTCTGAGCACGGTCTCCGGAGTCATCTTGCAGCCGGTCCGTCCGGGCACGTTGTAGAGTATTATCGGCAGGTCGACGGCCGCGAGGATCTGTTTATAGTGCTGGAACAGCCCTTCCTGCGACGGCTTGTTGTAATACGGAGTCACGACGAGGAGGCCGTCCGCGCCGGCTTCCTTGGCGATCTTCGAGTATGCGATCGTTCCGTCGGTCGAGTTCGTCCCGGAGCCGCAGAACACGGGCACACGGCCCGCGGTCACCTTGATGACGGTGTTCGCGACGTCGCGGTACTGTTTCTGATCGAGCGCCCACGCTTCGCCGGTCGTTCCGAGTGGGACGATCCCCTTCGTTCCCTGCGCGATCTGGGTTTCGACCAGCGCTTCGAGCGCGTCGTGGTCGACTTTTCCGCCCGAGAAAGGCGTGACTATCGCGACGTAACTCCCGCAGAAGTCGAATCTACTCCCCGAAACCTTGGGGCTTTTTGCGCTTAACGAGGTGGTCTTGCGTTTGGCCAAACTAATTTCCGTTGTCGATTGTTGGTTGAATTGCGAGAGGATGTCTCGCTGCGATGAGATTCTTCATTTCCCGGACGGCCCTGTCGAGCCCGACGAAAACCGCACGGCTTACGATGCTGAACCCGATATTGTATTCGAATACCTCGATCGAGTCGTGCAGCAAACCGATGTTATGATAGTCGAGTCCGTGGCCCATTAGAAGTTTCAGATCGTACTTTTTTACGCGCGATCCGGCGAGAGCGAGCGTTCGTAGCGCACCGGCAGTTTCCTTGCTTTCCGCTCCGAACTCCGCGAACGCATCGGCATAGGCTCCGGTGTGGATTTCGACCGAATCCGCTCCGAGGTCCGCGGAAGCCGCGATCTGCCGCTCGTCCGGATCGATGAACAGACTCGTGACGATTCCGAGTTCGCGAAATTTTTCGAGGACGCTCCGCAGCTTTCGCTTCTCCCGCGCGACGTCGAGTCCGCCTTCGGTGGTGAGCTCTTCGCGTTTTTCGGGGACGAGCGTCACCTGGTCCGGACGGACTTCGAGCGCGAGCGCGATTATGTCCTTCGCCATCCCAAGTTCGAGGTTGAGCTTCGTCTGTACGGTTTCCTTCAGAACGCGCAGGTCGCGATCCTGAATGTGCCTTCGGTCCTCGCGAAGATGGATCGTGATGCTGTCCGCGCCCGCGATCGTCGCAATAGCCGCGGCGAGGGCGGGGTCCGGGTACTTCCCGCGGCGCTGCTGGCGAAGCGTCGCGACGTGATCGATATTCACTCCGAGTAAGGCCATCCGTAGGAAATTACGAATTACATATTGCGAATTACGAATTAAAAACAGAAAACTCGCGAGTTCGAACTCGCTCTCTCTCTTCCCGATCCTCACTCGTCGACTGTGACGCTGAAACGATCTCCCTGACGGATTTTGAGGACCACTTTCATATCCGCATCGCTCTTGACCCTGCCGAAGACGGTGTGAACGCCGTCGAGGTGAGGAGTCGCGGCGTGGGTGACGAAGAACTGGCTTCCTCCCGTGTCTTTGCCCGCGTGGGCCATCGAAAGCGTTCCCGGCGTGTGCTTTTCCGGATTCGACGGTCCTGTTTCGCATTTGATTTTATAGCCCGGACCTCCGGTCCCCGGCATGCCGGTGGCGCCTTCGCGGGTATTCGGGCAGCCGCCCTGGATCACGAAGCCGTCGATGACGCGGTGGAACGCAAGTCCTTCGTAGAAGCCTTCGTTTGCCAGCTTGACGAAGTTCTCGACGGTCTTCGGCGCGGTCTCGTCGAACAGATTCACATTGATGTCGCCTTTGTCGGTACGGATCGTTACAGATTTCATTTGTGCTCCAAGTAGTAGTCAGTAGTCAGGGGTCAGGGTCAGGGGTCAGGGGAATGCAGAATGCGGAGTTCAGAATGCAGAATTAAGAAAGTAGATTCGAGTTCATTCGTAATTCGTAATTACTTTCCTTGGACCTTGACCTTTCTGAATCCACAATACAACCTAACCTTGTCATCAGTTTCAAGTTTCGAGGTTCAAGTTATCGGTTTACTTCGACTGATCGCTTCCTCCAGAACTTTCCGCTGACAACTATCCACAGGCAAAAGTAGATGAGGTCAAAGGCGTCATGATTTCTCGCATTTCCACGTTAGCTCTTCTGGTTCTGATTGTTTTCGCAGGTTCGAACGCTTTCGCGGAGGAGCCGGCTGGTAATCAGCCCGCCGCTGGGACAGGCATCTTCGAACCGGCGATGCTCGATTTCGGCGACGTGCGCGCGTCGAGAAGGGTTTCCGAGTTCGTGCGCATCAAATGGCCGGAAGACCCGAACTTCAAGCTGGAACTTCTTCTGATCTCCGACCCGAACCACGTAAAGCTCGATTTCCTCGGGACCGCGGGCACGGGAAAGGACCAGATGATGCGGGTTTCACTCATCACTATCGGACTCACGGGAGCGTACGACAGCCAGATCACGTTCAAGTCATCCCAGAACGCGGACACGACGATCAATTTCACTGTGAAGGCGAACGTGACCCCGAATTTCGGCGATGAAGGACTCGTGATTTATCACACCAGCGAGGCCGAGAAGGCTGCGATCGAGAAGGTCGTGAGCGCAAACCCTGGATCGACCGTACTTCAGAGCGCGACGTTCAAGGACGCGGACCCGAGAAAGCCCGGAAGCGCCGAAGCGCTGCTCGAAATGCAGGAAATAAAGACTTCCATCGGGATCGCCGCGCCGGACGTGACGATTCTCGCGGCGTATCGCGGCTCGTACCAGATCGGGCTGGAGCGGGTCACGCAGATGGCGGAAGCGATCGCGGCTGGGACGTTCGTTCCGAGGAACGATCAGATCGAGTTGCGGATCTGGCTGAACGTAGCGCGGACCGACATTCTACAGGCTGTGCAGAGAATCCTCTACACCTACATCGAGCAGGCCGGCGGGAAAATCTATCCCCTCATCTACGATCTGAACGACGCGAGGAATCAGAAGACCGTGGTCGATCTCGCCAACGGCGATCGCCGCGTGCTGATGATGGAAGTGACTCTTGCGTGGCGCGCGCCGGGCGAAGTCGATCCGAAGTACGATTCCGGCAAGGTAGTGAACGTTTTCAAGGGCGTTGGCGAGAGCGAAGGACTCATCGCAAAGTTCAACAAGGCCCTCGGCACGAACGTTTCGATCGACTGGACCAAGATGGGTCTTGAGCAGATCGGAACGAATTACGCGGAGAGGTCGCTTCCCGAAGGCTCAGAGAACGCGGAACAGGCAGCGGCCAGCGCCGATGAAGGCGGACGCGGCAGTTTCGGTTCGGGCGGAATCTACATCATCGTTCTCGTCGTCGTTGCGGGCGCGGTCATCGCGCTTTTACTCTTCAGGCAAAACGCATAAAGTCGTGAAAAAAAAATCCGGCGGGAATCAGCATCAGGACTACTACGCTCGCCTTGCGAAGAAGGAAAAGTATCCCGCGCGGTCGATCTACAAGCTCGAAGCGATCGACAAGCAGTTCCGGATTCTGCCTAAAGGCGTGCGCGTCGTCGACTTCGGTTGCAACCCGGGATCGTGGACGCTTTACTCAGCGCAGCGCGTAGGCGAAAGCGGCTTCGTGCTCGGGATCGATATCAACGACGCCGGCACAGCGTTTCCGGGAAACGCGAAATTCATTCGACGCGATATTTTCGAAATCGGGCCGGAGGAACTTCTCTCCCACGGCGGAAAGTTCGACGTCGTGCTTTCCGATATGGCGCCTAGCACGACTGGCGATCGCACGGGAGATCATTTCAGGTCCATGAAACTTTGTCACAGGGTGCTCGATCTCGCGGAAAGCGTCTTGACTAATGGAGGCTATATGGTAATTAAGGCGTTTCAGGGACCCGACTATCCGGATTTGCTACAAGCTGTCAGAAGCGTTTTCGGGAAGGTAAAATGCCAGAAACCTCCGGCTTCGAAATCGAACAGCGTCGAAATGTTCATCGTCGGAATCGACTACAGACCCCATGATGAAAATCGGGAACCAGGAAATGAATCGATCAGATCGACCCCGCTGAACTGACGACTACTCCCTGCGAACAATCATTAGCATAAAACCAGCAACAAGAACTAACGATGGATAAAAACGAAAGCCTTGAAGCGATGACTTTTCCGTCGTCGTCTACTTATACGATCATCGAGGAACTCGGCCGTGGAGGGATGGGAGTCGTCTATCTCGCGGAGAAGAACTGCGAGGGCGTGCTCGACTACGTCGTTCTGAAAAGCATTCTCACAGTCAACGAGACCAACGTCAAAAGACTCCGTCAGGAGGCGAACGTCGCAACGATGCTCCGCCACGAAAACATCGTCAAGACATACGGTCTCGAGTCGATCCCGCTGTCGATGCTGCCTCGCTCGCTCGCGCAGTCGATGGACGAGAAACACAGCGGAGCGACGGTTCAGCGCACGAAGGATTTCAAACGAAGGAAACTCGAAGCACCCGGCGGGAAACACTCCGCGCGTCGAAGCGATTCCGGGCTTGGTGCGATCAACGACTCCGGCAAGAAAATGTACATGATGGCCATGGACTTCATCGACGGGGCGGACCTCGACAACATCCTCCGCGCGCATTTCGATCGCGGACTGCTGATGCCGCCGCAGCTCGCCGCGTTCGCGATCAGCCGAATCTGCCGCGCGCTCGCGTACGCCCACGAATGGATCGTCCATCGCGACATTTCGCCCGAGAACATCCTGATAAACAACCAGGGAGTCGCGAAGCTGACCGATTTCGGCATCGCGGTCGCGGCGGACGACGCGGACCAGGGATTCGCGGGGAAGCTGCATTTCATGGCTCCGGAGCAGCTCGGTCGCGAGCAGGTCGACGGCCGCGCGGACATGTTCGCGCTCGGGCTTGTCGCGTATCAGGCCGTCACTGGAATACCGGTCTACGTGCTTAAGGGCGGACTCGATTTCAAGGGAATGGTCGAGTACGTGAAACAGCAGATGAGCAATGACATCGTCCCGCCTCACATGGTGCGGGAGGACGTTCCGAAGGAGCTTTCTAAAATCATCATGCGAATGCTCGCGATGGACAAGAAGCAGCGCTTCTCGGACATGCACGAGTGCAGCGCAGAGATCGAGGGAGGCTATCTCTACGCAAAGGGCTTCGGGCCGACGAACAACTCTCTGATGGCGTACATAGATATTTTCGAGCATCAGTTCCAGAAATACACGAACGATCAACTCCGGAATCTCACGTTCCTTAAAAACGCGGAAGGCAAGATTCAGCTAAAGAGAAAGCTGAAATGGGACGATTATTCAAAACTCGGCAAGAAAATGATCCTCGGCCAGAAGGGCACGAATTCGAACATTTATCGCGCGATCGCGAAACTCAACGCCGCGGCGGGATAAGGAGGCTGAAATTAATAAGTTGTACAAAATCGCGCTCAGATTTATGTCAGGTTCGATTCGCGGGAGGAAGCAAAACCGGAAGCGTAGCCATAGTTCCGCTGAGCCATTACCTCGATGTTATGGTGTGACCGAGCGCGGAGCGAAGATGACGTGAAGGTGAGATGCGAGATGTACAACTTATTATTTTCAGCCTCCTAAACGGGAAATCGAACTCATCATCGAAGTTTTCGGATGGAACAAGAGAAACCAGAGGTCATCGCTAACGGGCCGTCGATAGACGAGGTCAGAGACTTCTGGCAGAACAACCCGCTGTTCTCGGGCGAAGCCTCGTCTGAAGTGGGAAGCAAAGAGTATTTCGAGGAGCACCGCAAGGTCTACATCGAGGACTGCCTCGCGGGTGTCTTCGACGAGAGGTTCATCCCGCCAACCGAGAATCGTGGCCTCGTCCTCGACCTCGGCTGCGGCCCCGGAATGTGGAGCGTCGAACTTCAAATCCGCGGCGGCGCGAACAAACTCGTTTCCGCCGACCTGACGGAGAAAGCGGTCGAACTCTGCGCGAAGCGCCTTCAGATTTACGGTCTCGAACCTTTCACGGAAATCCAGAACGCGGAGAGTCTGACGTTCGAGACGGGGAAGTTCGATCACGTCAATTGCCAGGGAGTGATACACCACACGCCGAATACGGAGAACTGCGTGTCTGAAATCGCACGTGTGCTGAAACCCGGCGGAACCGCGTGCATCTCGGTGTACTACCGGAACGTAATCCTTCGGAACTGGTGGCTTCTGCGAATTCCGTCCTACGTCCTTTTCAAACTCGGCGCCAGGCTTAAGGGAAGAGGCCGCGAAACTATCTTCGCGCAGCGCGACATAGATGATATCGTTCGCTACTACGACGGAAGCGAAAACCCCATCGGCAAAATGTACACGAAGAAGCAGTTCCGCGAGATGATAGAAAAACACTTCGTCGTCGAGGAGATTTACTACCATTTCTTCCCGAGGCGCGCGCTTCCGTTCTGGATGCCGAAGTTCCTGCACAGGTTCCTCGACCGGAGACTTCCATTCATGATCTACGCTACGCTGAGAAAACCATTTTGACCGCGGCTGAAAAATCATTACATTATATTCGTACCGTCTACGAATTTATCGTACAATTTTATCCGACGCGAAAATATGACGAATAATTCGTAGACGGTACGAATATAATGTAATGAAAATCGAACTCAAATACGGTATCGACGATGCTCCCCATTGCGAGGGATACGTGGTCGTCATCGACGTGATCCGCGCGTTCACCACCGCCGCGTTCGCGTTCTATCGCGGCGCAGAAAAGATATTCCTGGTTTCGACTGCGGAAGAGGCGTTCCGGCTGAAGGCGAAGAACCCGCGCTTCGTCCTCGTAGGCGAAAACGGCGGCCGGCAGATCGAAGGATTCGACTTCGGGAATTCGCCGGAAGCGATTTCGCGCGAGGATTTCACGGGAAGGTCGATCGTGCTGCGCTCGAGCAGCGGGACGCAGGGAGTCGTGAGCGCGAAGCGGGCCGAGCAGATATATCTCGGAAGCCTCGTCGTCGCGTCTGCGACAGCGCGCGCGCTTCGCCTCGCAAACCCCCGGACGACGACGATTCTAGCGATGGGGTCCGTGGCAGGCCCCGACGGCGCCGAGGACATCGCGTGCCGGACGTACATCGACCACGTCCTTCGCGAAGAGGCTATCGACAAACAGAGGATCATCGACGAGGTCCGGAACAGCCCGTCAGGACTACAGGCGCTCGATCCGCTGATCGACTACAAAACCCCAGGCGATCTCGACTGCGCGACCTGCATAGATAGATTCGATTTCACGATGCCGGTGACGCGCGAAGGCTCATACCTGATCGCGCGGCGGAAAGGAGCGAAGGAGTGACGATTTCCAGGTTCTTTGACGAATATCCGCGTTTTCAGGAAACGAGTGCCACGACGCCGCAGCTCAATCGGCTGAACACGAGGCACCAGGGGATCGTCGAGAATCAGCGGAGTTGGTTCGAAGGCGCCCGCGTGCTCGACCTCGGGAGCCACGACGGCAGGTGGACATTCGCCGCACTAAAGGCGGGAGCGAGCTTCGTCACCGGAATCGAGGGCCGGGAGTATCTCGCCTCGAACGCCTGCAAGACGTTCGAGGAGTACGGGATCTCGCGCGAGAAGTTCAGGTTCATCATCGGGGACGTCGATAGCGAGCTGGAAAAGCTTTCAGCGCGCGACTTCGATCTCGTGCTCGTCCTCGGAATCCTTTACCACCTTCGAAGTCCGTTCAGCACGCTTGCGAGAATCGCGGCGCTCAGCCCGGAGAGGATCATTATCGATACCGCGATTTCGATGAGCAGCGCGCCCGTCATCGAGCTGCGCCACGACGATCCCGTGAAGGAAAGCGATTCCATCGACCTCCGCGGCGACAACCGGAAAATTCTGGTCGGCTACCCGAGCGAGTCCGCGCTTTTTTTGATGATGGAAGACCTTGGGTACGCGTCCGAGAAAATCGGATACCGCGAACTTGGCGTAACCGACTACAGCTTCATACCGGATTACGAGTCAGGCGGCAGAATCACGATTCGCTGCGTTCGCAAGTAAGCGAGATTCGTTCGCTATTGTTTGAACGGATCGTTATCGAGGATGCTTTCGATCTTCGCGATAACGTCATTTCCGAGCTTCACGCCTGCCGCGGTGACGTTCATCTTTAGCTGCTCGGGCTTGGTCGCGCCGACGATTGCGCTCGATATGATCGGTAGCCGCAGCGTCCACGCGAGCGCGAGCTGGACCATCGAAAGCCCAAGCTCCTTCGCTACTCCCGATAGGCCCGCGATCTTCTTCTCGTTTTCCGCGTTGATGTAGCCGAGGACGAAATTCTGCGCGCCGGGGTCGGTTGCGCGGGAATCCGCGGGACGGGCGCCGCCCTGGTATTTGCCCGTGAGGACGCCCTGCGCGAGGGGACTCCAGATGACCTGGCCGATTTCGTGCTCGACGCACTTCGGGAACGCGTCCCGCTCCCAGTGCCTTGCGAGCATGCTGTACTGCGGCTGGTTCGACGACGGCGGCTGAACGCAGATCTCGCGCGCGATATTTATCGCCTCTTCGATCTGATCGCCGGTCCATTCGCTGGTGCCCCAGTACAGAATTTTCCCGATCCGGCAGAGGTCGCCCATTGCGCGGACGGTCTCCTCCATCGGCGTGTTCTCGTCGAAGCGGTGGCACTGGTAAATGTCGATGTAGTCGGTCTTCATCCGCTGGAGCGACTTGTCGACGGACTCGAAAATGTGCTTCCGCGAAAGCCCCTTGTCGTTTACATCGTCGCTCATTGGCCAGAAGAGCTTCGTAGCGAGAATGTAAGACGAGCGTCTGTAACTCGGCAGCAGTTCGCCCAGCATAGCCTCAGCCTCGCCTCTGCGGTAGATGTCCGCGGTGTCGATGAAATTGATGTTCGAGTCGAAGCTCAGTTTCAGCAGTTCGCGACCGCGATTCAAATCGACGCGGCTGCCCCAGGTCGCCCAGGTTCCGAATCCGATTTCGCTGACGAGCACGCCGGCTTTGCCAAGTCTTCTGTATTCCATGAAACTCTCCGTGGGTTAAGTGCCAGTACGATGAGGATTCTGGAACCTTATCACAACTCGAAAGGCGGCGCCATAAAAACAAACGTCCCCAAGTCGTGGTGGAGGCTAATTGCGAATTGGGTGGCGCGGGCATCTTGCCCGTGTATCATCGGCGAGACGCCGATGCCACTCGCAGGCGAGGACATTCGAACTGTCTTTCAGCGTCCGCCGCCGGTGGCACCGGAGTTCTGGCGGTTCGACGTTGCTTCGAGCAGACGGTCGCGTTCGCGAGCGAGTTCGCGCTCGCGCTGTTCGATCGCGGTGCGTTCCGGCCCGAGCTGATCGAGCTGGAGCTGCACCCACTGGAGTCTGAGCGCGTCGAGGTCGGTGTTCAGCATGACGCGGTTGATCCTCGCGAACTCCTCGTCCGAAGACGCCTTGAACTGCGTGAGCTGCGCGTTCGTCTGCGCGTGACCGGCTTCGAGGGCGTCGAGTCTCGCGCCTATGGCTTCGAGGTTTTCGTCGAGCCTCGTCTGCATGTTCGATACGCTCGTGGTGAGCGGTCCGATGACTTCCTCGCGGAATTTATTGAGCGTTTCCGCGGTCGTCTTCGCCGCGTTTTCCGCCGCGAGGTTCGCGCGCTCGTTCACCGCGATGAACTGTTTCTGGAGGTCGGCGAAATTGTCGGAAATCGACCCTCTCCATGCGATCGTTTCCTGATACGAAAGCTGAAGCGAGTTCACCTGGTTTCGGACGTTGTTTACGTCCTCCTGGACCTGAATCACGCCGCGGTCGACAATGTCGAGCTCCGCCGGTGTTACGCAGGACGATAAAACGGCCGCAAACACTGCGGCGGCGAATAGATGATACTTAGCCATGCGATATCTCTCCGTTGAACCGAAAAAACAGTCTGTATACGTTTCCTGATTGGGGTACTAGCATTATAGATCGAAATGACAGTAAAAAAAGAACTATTTCGATCGCGTAACCGTCGTCACAGAGAAATACAAACATGGGAATCGTGAGCCTGAGTCTATTAGCAGATCGCGCGGATTTCTGAATTACCCGATGAAGAACACGGGAGGTTCAGAAATCTTCGCCTTGATCGCCGCCGCGTCCGTGTAGTTCGCCCAGTGTTGGGTGAAGGACTGTCATCATTTCCGTGTATTCCCTGTATGGTTCGTCACGGACGTTTACGATCCCCCAGTTGGAATTTTCCCCGTCGAATCTCCCAAGCGCGGGCTGATCGCAGTATTCGAATACGTGGAATC
This sequence comes from Planctomycetota bacterium, assembly GCA_024653775.1. GTDB lineage: Bacteria > Planctomycetota > UBA8742 > JACQVU01 > JANLHZ01 > JANLHZ01. Next base: position 35,175 of record JANLHZ010000142.1, read on the forward strand.
CGGCGATGTACGATCTCGACGCCCAGGATGAAACGGTTTCGCGGTACGCATCAGCGCGTTCGCGCTGAGTATCGTAAATGCGCATTAAAGGAGGTAACGTGTTTGGAAGTCCGGAATCCCGCGCGCGGAATCCAAACTCGCTGATTAAAAGCGGCTTTTCCGCAAGCTCGTAGAACTCGGCGAAATCGTCCTCGGTGCTTACTGAATCTCCCGCGAAGCCGCGGACTATCATCTCGCCAACCGGACTTAGAATGTAATGCTGAAGCGATATGACGTCGCAGTATCGCGCGCACGCCTCTAGAGGCTCCCTGCGAGTCAGCCAGGAGACGAATCTCGCGCCAAGAATCAGATGGTTTGGATCCACTGAGCGAATTGCGTCGGTCGTCTTTTTGAAATACGCGTCCGCGACGAGCGCGAGGAACGCATTCCCATCAGCTTTGAAGCGAGCAGCATCCTTAGGTTTCAGTTCCATATCCGCGCCAAGCTCTTCGAATGATCTGGCGTCGGTTTCATAGGCGTTCCTAAATGAGTTGAAGTCCCCATATCTCTCTTCAAAAAACCGGCATACCTCATTCTTTCCCGCCGAACTCGCTGGGAGTTTCACGTAGCGTTCCAGCATTGTCAGGCGGGTTCTCCAGTCGGGAGTCCATGAAAGCTCGTTATCGAGGAAGTAGCCGAGGAAGTCTCTATTATCCTTATATTCACCGCAGACTGTCCGTGCGCGCTCAAGGACTTTCCGCTCGAACTCGTCGCTGAAAACGTCGGGAAACGATCCGGTAAGCCAGTCCGCGCCGGAGATGCCGACATTCGTAGTCAGCGCTATATTCTTGTCCGCGAAAAGGTCTACTTGGCTGAAGCTTCCGATGGTGTTGAATCCCCAATCTGTAAGTCTCCTGTGCGCCTCGTCCGTCCACGTGGCATCGTTTTCGTAGTTCTCCGTAACAAACCTGCGGTATTCGCTGTAGCCGAGGTCCGGGCAGTGATCGCCTTGCGGATGAACGCTATTTACGCCTATTGAAAGCACCCTTTCGCCGTCAGGTTTGGCGAACCACCACACGCCGCCAGTTTCCTCTACCTTGTAGAACCCTCCCGCGTTCGCGGGCTGAGTCATCCACGAAAATAACAATGGCAGTAACAAAAATGCTTTCATCACATCACGGGATCCGGAATTTATAAGGTTCAATGCACCCGGGAATCCGCCTACTTGCTGGCGACGACTTCCCCCACTTCCTTCTTCGCGAGTTCCTTCAGTGTCGGCACAATGAATTCCCGCGCGAGCGTCTTCGCGGCGCATACGATCGGCACCGCGAATATCACTCCGAGAAGTCCCATCAGAGCGCCGCCGCAGAACATGCTCACGAAGAGCGTCAGCGGATGGATTTCGATGCTCTTGCCGAGGACGTAGGGCGCGATCACGAACGCCTCGAGGAATACGATTGCGAAGAACAGAGCCGTGACCGCGATTATCTGCCAGGTCTCGCCTCCCGTGACGAGCAGTATTACGATGCTCGGGATCAGCCCGCAGATGATGCTGAAAAACGGAATCATGATTCCGAGGCCGGTGATGACGCCTATGAACAGCGCGAACCGCACTCCGAGCGCGGCGAGTCCGACGGTGGCGATGATCGCGACGATGACAGCGATGACCAGTCTTCCGCGGAAGAACGCGCGGGTCATGTCGTTGATTTCGCCCACGATTTTGACGGTCGTTTCGCGGCCTCTCGCGGGAACGTACTCCATCATCACCTTCGATATTTCCGGCATCCCCATCAGGAAGAAGAACGTGTACAGAAGCACGAGCAAACTGGTTCCGAGAAGTCCGAACATCTTTCCGAGACCCATCGCGATGGCTTCGATGATGGTCCACGCGCCTTCCGCGCCTGTGCCGAGCAGCGTCTTCGCCTGGGACTGAATTTCCGACGCGGCTTGCTCCGCGATCTGATCGAGGTTTACGCCCCACTCGTCTAGCTGTTTCGTGACGTTGGCGCTCAGTTCCGGGAACTTCTTCTCGAAATCTGGAAAGCCCTCCTGCGCCTCGAGAATCAGCGCGTCGACCTCCTCTACCAGACGGATTGAGCCTTCGACGATGACCCACGTTGTAGCTCCGATCAAGACCGCGAAAATGACGAGTATCGCGACCGGCCGCGGGAGTTTCGCTTTCAACGTGAGCCAGTCCACCAGCGGCGCGAGCACGTACGCAACGAGTAGTCCGAGGAACAGCGGGCCGAAGATGTCCGACAGCGTGAATATGAACCAGAAAACGATTATCGCCGCGATTACGAGCAGAAAGTACTTGAAGCTCGATGACATTCCCTCACGTATCCACCGGAGTATCGCTGCGATCGCTTCGGCGCTGGCATTGGACTTATTTTCGCTTTTCTTTTCGTCGGACATTCGGGGATCCTGTTGGCGAGTCTTTATGAGGCGGGTGCTTTCGCACCAATACCGTGAACGTTCGGTGAACCACGCCTTATTGAAGCGTCTACCTGGATTTCTGGGTGTGGCACGGGCATCTTGCCCGTGGAAACACGGACGATGGCGGAAG
>JANLHZ010000195.1 GCA_024653775.1 Planctomycetota bacterium
AGTGTGCTCGTGAGAGCATATTTTCGCGGTGTGGTGGATCGAATAAACGCCTTACGGCGCCACTACGAACGCGAACTACCCCGTGAACGGTTACAAAAAATGAATCCGCGAAATCGGCGTAATCTGCGGATAGTTTTTGATTCAGGCTACGCCTTATTGTGCTAACCTGTGCGCAGGGAAAACGTACTGCTGTCCGGAGCTTCTGTGCTGAACCGTATCGAATATCTTTCCGACTGGGCCGTGAAGTTTTATCACGGCCCGAAGTTCGATCTCGCGAACTCGGGCGTGCCGATGGATTTCACCGCGCTGCCTGGGCCCGCGGACAACCCGCTCCTCCGCGAGAACGGCTACAAAATTCTCGCGGACGCGCAAAAGAAGGTAGGCGAACTCTACGAAGCGGACGCGGAGCAAGTCACCCTCTGCGCAGGCGGAAGCGGCGCGATCTTCCTCTCGGCGCTCACTCTCGGAGGATCGCGCGAAGTCGCGGTAGTCGAATCTCCCGTGTACGAACCTCTCTGGCGCGGGTTCGAGTCCTGCGGAACGGAAGTCCGGTTTCTAAGGCGAGAATGGGACGACGACTACAGCCTCGCACCGAAGATCGATGAAGCGCGAAAGCTCGCGAAGGGCGCGAGCGCGGTGATGATCACGAACCCGAACAATCCTTCCGGGGCGTGGGACACCCGCGAGACGATCGCAAGACTCGCGGAGGCGGTCCATCCCGCGACTCTCGTCGTGAACGAGGCGTATCTTCCGTTCGTTCGCGGCGCAAAGTCGGTGTTCGGGACTTCGGACAACGTCGCCATAATCTCGACGCTCACGAAAGCGTACGGCCTCAGCTTCCTGCGCTTCGGCTGGATCGCTGCGCCTTCGCGGATCGCGAAAAACTTCGCCGACGCGTCGATCTACACTCTCGGCCTCTACCCGCCCGCCACCGCCGCCGCCGCGATTCCGTTTCTTGACGATCTCGATTCGCTTTACGAGAAAGCCGCCGGACACGCGCGAGGAAGGCCTGACGCACTGGACGAAAAATTCCGCGCGCCTGGGTCGCGAATCCGATGGCACCGTCCCGCGGGCGAAGGAATCGTCGGGCTGATAAAAATCGAAGGCATCGAGGACGACAAGCAGTTCGCAATCGACCTGAAGAACGAAACCGGAACCGTTCTCGCGCCAGGATCGTTCTTCCGCGAGCCGGGGACGATGCGCATCGGACTCGGCGCGCGCGGCGAACTCTATTCAGGCGGTATCGCGGCTCTGATCGACTTCGCAAGCCAACAATAATAATGATTATTTCATAGTAATCTTATTAAACATACTCTTTATTATACGACTAACATAGCGTCACGAGTCGTAACACTATTATATAAACCACATGAAAATAATGTTATGTCAAATTGGCGCGTATTAACTGCTGAATATCCGCGGCCAGGTACTTTGAGAGATAACGTGCCGGAGATAAAGTGACTGGTACGTCAGGAGGACTGCTTCAGATACGAAAGAAGTTCGTTCACGAGCACCGACTCCACCCGCATGATGCTGAGTATCTGCCTCGGCGGTTGCTCCTGCACGAGGTCGGATACGATCATTGCGCGCTTGTCCTCCCCACGCCAGAGGTGGCCCGCGATGCTGAGTTTCAGCAGAGTCGAAAACGAGTACCCGACCACTACAAGTAAGTCGATCTCGCGCATCATCGTTTCGATTCGCCTGAGCACGTCGCCCGCTGCGACCCCCGAAATTTTCTTCCCGCCGGCCTCGGAATAAAGACGCGCGAAATCTTCGGTCTGCCCGCCGGACTCCGGGAAGTAAAGAATCTCGTGATCCGTGCCGGCAAGAAATTTTGCGATACGCTCCAGATGCTCCGCCTCCTGTGGAAGCGGATTGTAATCACTCGCGCCGAATCCAATTATTCCGATGCTGTACGACATTTTAATACAGGCGCCATTCTCCGCCGGAAGTGAGCGCGATCGCCTCGAGCAATCTGACGGCATGCTGACCGCCGTTGTTACGATCGGAAATATCCTGGGCCATCTGCATTCCGATTTCGATGGTGTTGATGACGACGTTCCTGGTGGAATTCCATTTCTGGATGTCGTCGAAAATCGCCTGCGGGGAAGTCTTTTCGCCCGCGGACGGCTCGCCGTCGGTTACGAAGAAGATCGTGTCGATCGCGTTGTTGTAGGCGTCGTTCGACTCCGGATTGACGTTGTCCGAAAGGAAGAACGCGCGCTTGATGCTGTCGTAGATGTTGGTACCACCACTTGCCTGTCTTTCAAGAATCCACTGTTCCGCGCGATTCTTTACGTCGGGTGTCGCGGTGAGCATCCTTCCCGGCTGGAAAAAAGTCACGTCATTGGCGAACGTGATGATGTTGAAGAACGTCTCCTCCGGCAGTCTTCGGATCGTGGTTACGAGTTCGAACTTTGCGCGGTCCATCTTGGTCTTGCCGAGCGTTATCGAAGGACGACCCTGATACTCCGGAAGGACCATCTGCTCGAAATTCGTTCCGCCGCCCTGTTGCGGGTCCGGACCCATCGAACCCGACGTGTCGACGATGAGCATGATCTTGGTCGAAATGATTGGGATTCCGTAGAAGTTGGTGTTCCTGTTGTCCGCGGGCGGAGGTGCGGCACCCGAAGTCGTCGGCCTGAAAGTGCCGTCCTGGATGCGCGGGATAGCGCCTTCGAGCCAGGTTTTCCATAGGTCCTTCTGACCAGCGAAGCTCTGCCCGGTGAGTTTTTTCAGAACCGCGTCCATATCGTGGACCATTCTGCCAGCCTCTTCCTGCATCCGCTCCACGATCACGGGGATCGAAGAATAGCTTTCGAGCTTTGCGAGCGCCTGCGCCGCCGCGAGTCGGACCTGCCATACCGGGTCATCCTTGACTTTCGATTCGATCACGGGAATGCACTCGATATTAGCGATGGCCGCGAGCGCATTGATCGTGCATATCCTGACGCCCGGCGAATCGTTCGCAACCGGACCTCTACGACCCATCAGAGTCTCGTAAGCCGCTTCGACCCTCATATAGCCAAGAGCTTCCAGAACCGCTTTCAGCACGTCCACGCTGCGATCTCCAAGGGCACGTTTGTATAGATACTCCTGCGCGCCCGCCTCGGTCATGAATTTAAGCGCCTCCCGCGCAGTATCCGCCGCGGCGCGCTTCTGGGCGATTTTCGTCTGAAGCTCCGCGTCCTCCGCCCGGCGACGGTTGTATTCGTCGAGTACTTCCTGGCTGTTAACGCCAACTCGTTGACGCCACTGCTCGTTTTCCGCGAGACGCGCTTCCTCTTCCCGCGTCATCACGACGACGCTGCCGCGAATGATTTCGACGAGTTTCCGCGCCGCGCCTTCGTTATTGACTTCCTTCAGCTTTTCGATCGCCTGCATGTACGCTTCCGGCGTATGCTGATTCCACACGCGATTGAACTCAGCTTCCCAGTCCGAACCCCGCGCGGACGCCTTCGAATCCGCAAAAATCAAAAACAGGCCAGCAAGAGCAAGCCAAACAGTGATCTGCGTTCGCATACCAACCCCTTTGGTCAATTAACAACTTAATTACGGCAGTCTTAACAATTTTTTATCATGTTGCCCGAAGGATTACAAGCTCTTCGTTCCCTTTGCAATAATTCCGAGAATGACGGATTGCGCGTCATCCGGAAAACTGGAGAGTCGCAACAAAAGAATTGTATGTCCGAATTCTCCGGGCATTTCAACTATTAATTTTATTATTCGTCCTGTATGCGTCTTTATGTGAAATTTATTGAAGTCCACAAATATATTTTTGCTGAATGTCCGCGCAAAAAAGCCCTCTTCCACGCATTCGATCTTCACGATGACGTTGAACCAGAAACTGCGGAGTTCATAAATGAATCCGCCGAGGATGAACGTGAACGCGCAAAGTGAAACTATCATCTGCTCAGGTTTCTGCCCAATTGCCGATCCGACTGCGGACAGCCCGAAGACAACCATAATCATTACACCCGCGACGCAGAAAATGTAGAAGGTCCAGCGAGCGCCGGGTTTGACTTCCGCGGAACTCAGCGCGAGGTTTTCGAGGTCGATTTTTTCGTATTCCATTTTCCCGTCGCTCAGGCGGTCATCTGAACACTTTGAAGATGGCTCGCGAGATATTTCCCTGTATAGCTGTCATCTTTCGCGCAAAGCTCCTCCGGCCTGCCCGCGAACAGAATCCTTCCGCCCTGCTCGCCTGCGCCCGGACCAAGGTCTATGACCCAGTCGGCGGTTTTGATCACGTCCAGACTGTGTTCGATCACGATGACGGTGTTTCCGAGGTCCACGAGCGCGTGGAGAACCCCGAGTATCCTTTCGATGTCGTGAGGATGAAGTCCTGTGGTCGGTTCGTCTAGAATGTAGACGGTCCTGCCGCTCTGTTTGCAGGCGAGTTCCGTCGCAAGTTTGACGCGCTGCGCTTCTCCGCCGCTCAAGGTCGTGGATGACTGGCCGATGCTCATATAGCCGAGGCCTACGTCTGAAAGCGTATCGAGCACGCTCCGTAGCGCCGGCACCCTGCCAAAGAACGTCACCGCCTCCTCGACGCTCATATTCAGCACGTCCGCGATGGTTTTTCCGCGATAACGGACGTGAAGGGTCTCCTTGCTGTAGCGCGTGCCCTTGCAGCTTTCGCATTCGACGAACACGTCTGGAAGGAAGTGCATCTCGACGCGCTTTATTCCCTGGCCCTGGCACGCCTCGCAGCGGCCGCCCTTCGTGTTGAAGCTGAACCGCGAATGTTTGTAGCCGCGGATTTTCGCCTCCTTGGTCTTTGCGAAGAGTTTCCGGATTTCGTCGAACGCGCCCGTGTGGGTCGCAGGATTCGACCTGGGCGAGCGTCCGATAGGCGCCTGATCGATAAGGACGATCTTGTCCACCTGCCCGGTGCCGAGAAGCTGATCGTATTCCGCGGGCGCCTCTTCCCCCGCGGGAAGCCGATCTTTGCTCAGTCTGCGCTTCAGCGCGGGAAGGAGCGTGTCGATGACAAGTGTGCTCTTGCCCGAGCCGCTGACGCCCGTCACTGCGGTGAAGCATCCGACGGGGAACTTCGCGTCGATATTTTTCAAATTGTTCCCGCGGGCGCCTTTCACGGTGATCGTTTTGTGCTCGCTCATAGTCCTACGCTGCTCCGGAACGTGGATGGATTCCGCGCCGGTCAGAAACTTCGCTGTGATCGACTCTTCGCAGCCGCGAAGTTCTTCGACGCTGCCTTCGAATACGACCTGACCGCCCTTCGCGCCCGCTCCGGGGCCGATGTCGACGACGTGATCCGCGGCTTTGAGTACTTCGAAATCATGCTCGACCACGATCACGGTGTTTCCGAGATCGCGGATTTCCTTCAGCACGCGAAGGAGCTGCTCGGTGTCGCGCTGATGCAGTCCGACGGTCGGCTCGTCGAGGACGTAACACACGCCGACGAGGGAGCTGTTCACCTGGGTCGCGAGACGGATGCGCTGCGCCTCGCCGCCGGAGAGGGTGATGCTTTTGCGATCGAGGGTCAGATACGAAAGCCCGACGTCCGCGAGGAATCCGAGCCGCGCGGAAATCCCGTCGATCACGCTCCGTCCGATGATCTCCTTCTCCGCGGAGAGCGTCAGCGATTTGAAGAACGCGAGCGCGTTCTCGATCGTCATTCGCATCACTTCGTGGATGTTAAGCCCCGCGATCCTGACCGCAAGCGCCCCCGAACGAAGTCCGGAGCCTTCGCACGCGGGGCAGCTTCCGAAGCGTTTGTACTCCTCGATATGTTTTTTCACCGCGACACTTTTCGCATTGTCGAAACCGTGGGAAAGCGCGGGCAGGAGTCCGATGAAAGAGCTTTCGTCCGCGTCGCCCTCAAGGCCGTAGAGGAACGCCTCCTGCTGTTCTTTCGTCAGACTCGAAAATCTTGCGTCGTCGCGAACCCCCGCTATCCGGCAGAACTTCGAAATCGCCGCGTCGACAAGCGCCTCGACGCTGCCCTTCCGCTCGAAAACGCCGGCAAGGATTTCGCGAAGCCCGGCGTCCTTGTCCGCGATCACGAGGTCCGGATCGAATTCTGGAACGATCCCAAGGCCGTGGCACGCATCGCAGGCCCCGTGTGGGCTCGCCGAGTTGAACAGCTTCGGCGCGAGCTTCGGCACGGTGAAATTCGTCTTCGGATTGACGAAATGCTCGCTGAAAAGATGGTCGCGATACTCGCCTGTGTCCTCGTCGAACACCGCGACAATCACCGTTCCGCCTGCGTACTGGAGCGCGAGTTCGACGGACTCCGCGATTCTGCTGCGATTTTCATCCCGTAGGTAGAGGCGGTCGATCACGATGTCGACGTCGTGCGGTTTTCCGGGGTCTGGTTTCAAGTTGACGTCCAGCGACGTGACGTCGCCATCGACGCGAACGCGCATAAAGCCTTCGCGCATGAGATTCTGCAGAACCGCCTCGATTCCGCTTTCCGCACCCTGCATTCCGTATGCTGAATTCTGCATTCCGCTTTCTGCCCTCTGCCTCAGCACCGGCGCCATTATCATCAGCTTCGCCACCTCAGGAAGCTGCTGAAGTCGGTCCATAATCGAGTCCGGCGTCTCGCGGCGGATTTCCTCGTTCGTCGCTGGATCGAAAGGCGTCCCGACCTTCGCGAAAAGCAGCCTCAGAAAGTCGGCAAGTTCCGTGCTTGTCGCGAGTGTCGATCTTGGCGTCGGCATGAAAAGCCGCTGTTCGATCGCTATCGTCGGCGAGAGTCCTTCGATGCTTTCGACTGCGGGTCGCTTCAGCGTCTCGAGAAACGCTCTCGCGCGGACGGACAGACTCTCGACGTACCTCCGCTGGCCTTCCGCGAAAATCGTATCGAACGCGAGCGATGACTTTCCTGAGCCGGAAATTCCGGTGAACACGATCAGCTTTTCCCGCGGGAGCCTCAGGTCGAATCCGCGCAGATTGTGCTCCGCCGCGCCTTTGATTATGATCTGATGGTGGTCCATGTTACGCCGGGACTGGGTGCCAAAACCCTGATCCTACCGCTAACCGGCGTACACGAACAACTTTCGAGGAAGAATTCAGGAGTCGCCCGCGAGGGATTGAAACTCGCGCTGTTTACAGACGAGTATGAGCGTAGACGGACGACTCCTGAATTCTTCTCCCCAAAAAAAGAGCCGGTCGTCTGACTGAAAAACGCTTCCAGGCAAGCGACCGACTACCCCCCCGATATAGAGCTGAACCACTCAACTCCGAAGTACTGATTAGCAACGCGAGTGCCAAACTTCGGTAAAGTCGAAACGAGGCGACGCAGGACGACAGAGGATTCGTTAGACTGAGCCTCGAAAGCGCGACCATTGCCCGAATCTCGCGGTTCCGGTGTGTTCGGATTTTTTGAAGATTTTTCTAAGGGGCGATCTCGCTCGCAATGCCTGAGGGTCCGCTTGTCAAAACCGCTTACACGTTCCACGGCCCCCTCCTACATCTATCGTAAACAATTTTTACTGACGTCGGTCGAGGCAACCGAGCTTTTTGAGGAACTCGATAAAATCGTCCTGGTTTGCGTCTTTGCCGGTCGAATTTTCGAATAGCTCGTTCGGCACGCCA
>JANLHZ010000196.1 GCA_024653775.1 Planctomycetota bacterium
AGGCGCTATATTAAGGCGGATTCTCGACGCTATATTAAGATAATCGAAGACATAATGCGATAACGATTTGCTGCTAACGCAGCGGGGCGAGTCTCTGCGCTCTCCGCGCCTCCGCGGTGAAGAACCGCGAGAATGCTGGTTTTGTAATTGCGCGATATGTGGTTAACCGAACGAATACAAATAAGTTTACGGATTTCGCGCTCAGATTTACGCCAGGTTCGTTTTGCGCGAGGAAGCCAAACCGAAGGCGTAGCTATAGTTCCGGTGAGCCACTACCTCGAAGTTATGGGGCGACCGAGAGCGGAACGAAGATGACGTGAAGATGTGATGTGAAAACGTCAACTTATTTTGACGCGCGTCCTAACGTGGTTTTCTGGTGATGAGCCGGGGATTCGTAATATGCGAGCAGCCTGCCGTGGACGTGAGCGCGCTGAACGTTTTAGCGAATCGATGAAAAGGCAAACTCGCTACGAATCTCTGGAAGACGCGAGGCCATGGCGGTAAAATCGAGGTCTACATCCGCGTAATCCATTTCATAGAGGACTCCAATGCTTCGTTTGTATCCCGCGATCGTTTTTTCCGCCGGACTTGTGCTGCTCGCTAGCTGCAAGAAGGACGTTAAGCCGGACCCGGAAGCGGACGCCGACCCCGTAGCGACGGAAGTCGCGCAGGAGAGTGCCCCGCAAAACCAGAGCGTATTCGAGCTTTGCGAGGCGATGGGCGAAACCTTCCTCGAACGGGCAAAACGCTACGAAGCCACGCTGCAGGAGCATCACGTCAACCAGGGGATGACGATGCCCCGCGCGATGATCGATCCGGACCCTCGCGGCGACAACTCGAGCGGGCACTTCGAGGACGGCTGCTTCAACACCGGACTCCACCTCGCGGCGCTTTCGCTCGAATACGCGGTGACGAATTCAGCCGACGCCCGCGAGAGAGCGAAGCGCGCCGCGGACGGACTTCAGCTTCTCGAACGAGTTACGGGAGTTCCCGGAGTGTTCTCGCGGTACGCCCGCAACACAGGCGGATACAGCGACGAAGAAAACTGGGTCTTCTTCCCCTGGGAATGGCACGATTCGCCCACGATGCCCGGCTGGCGCTGGCTCGGCGACGTTTCGAGCGATCAGCTTTCTGGACTCATGTTCGGCTACGCGCTCTACTTCGACCTCTGCGCCGACGAAGAGGAGAAGGCGCGCGTCGCGGAAAACGTGGATCGGATAATGGGAAGAATCGTCGACCACGATATGCAGATTGTCGACGTGGACGACAAGGTCACGCTTTGGGGGCAGTTCTCGCCGAGGCTTCCGCACCAGGAATTGAACTCGCTGCTCGCGCTTGCGCATCTTCGCATCGCGGGCCACGTCACAGGGAAAATCAAGTACACGCAGAAGTTCAACCAGCTCGTCGGCGAACACAAATACCTCGAAGACGCGGTGATGTCCGCGATCAACGTCGAGCCGGGGAAGTACGCGAACGGAAGCGACGACTTCCTTGCGTGGATAATGCTCTACGCATGGTCGAGAATCGAGACCGAGCCGATGATTCAGGAGCAGGTTCACCGAAGCCTCGAAAGATTCTGGATAAACAATCGCGCGGGGCATCAGCGAGCGTACTTCGACTTTCTGTACCGCGCGATGAACGAGGATTCGCAGCCCGTTCACGCCGACTCGATGCTGTGGCTGATCAAAAACGACATCCGCCCGCGCAAAGGATCGCTAGGAGGAGTCGAGGGACTGTTCCAGGAGTCTCCCGTTAAGTACACGCTTACTTACTGGACCGCGCGTCACCACGGTATTCTGTCCGAGGACGAACGCGAGGTTCGCGAGTTCGCGGAGATTTCCGCGTACCGCGAAGGCGTCGATCTAAAGGACGCGACGAACTGGGGCCGCGTCCCGCGAGAGGATCCTGGCGAGGGTCAGGCGGCGGGAATGGTATACGTCCCCGCCGGCGAATTCGTGATGGGTTCGAACGTCGGCGACATCGACGAGCGCCCGCGCAGAACCGCGCGCATCGCAAATGGATACTGGATAGATCGGTACGAGGTCACGAACGCGGAGTTCGCGAAGGAGTTCCCAGAGCATGGGTTCGACGAAGGAATGGAAAACCATCCCGCAGTGGTGACGTGGCAGGAGGCGACGGACTACGCGATGAAGGTCGGGAAGCGGCTTCCGACCGAGGAGGAGTGGGAGAAAGCCGCGCGGGGGACGAACGGTCGGACGTTCCCGTGGGGCGAGTTCTTCGACTGGTCGCTCGTCGCGTGGGACGATCGCGAAGAAGTGGGGCAGTACCCCGCAGGCAGGAGTCCCTATGGCTGCTACGATATGGCCGGAAACGTCTGGGAATGGACTGCGAGCTGGTATAAGCCGTACTACGGAAACGGCCACCGGCCTTCGTACCACAACGAAATCTGGTACGGCGAAAAGTACCGCGTCTATCGCGGTGGCGCGGGCTTCAACCAGCGCGCGAATCTTCGGTGCTCGTACCGCGCGTACGGCCTCCCGAACGATCTCGCGCTAAAGAACCATCCGAACCGTTCCGTCGGATTCCGCTGCGTCAAGGACGCTCCAGCGCCGGAGTTAAACCATTCTTGAAAAAGCGCTTGATTCTGGAGTTATTTCGTGTTAGTAGTTGGCTGTAGATTCCATACAACTATCTATATCATCTATATCTACTAGGAGCGCAAATGAGTGACTTGAACGTTCTGTACAGGCGAAGTCAGTCAGTCAGTCAGTCAGTCAGTCAGTCAGCGTAAATCGTCGCTCGAATTCAGACTGACGACTCTTTTAACGTCGCTACTGTTCATTTCTGTAGCGTCCATTTCTACAGCGGAGACTGACGATCTCGATTTAACGGGGATATGGATGCTTTCCCTCGATCTTCAAGGCGGAACCTGGGAAATAGATGAAGCGAACATGCTCGCGATAGCGCCGCAGGGAGACACACCAGCGCTTCGGTGCGAGCAAACCGGAAACTCGCTCGCTTTTGTTGACGTACCGGATGGAATCGAACTTTCTGGATATATCATGGGGGATAGCGTCACGTTGAACCAGCATCAGGTTCTTACCGATGAGGAAACGACCTCCGTTTATGACGCGACTGCAACTCTGTCGGGTATCCAGTCCAAAGGGAAAACCGCTTCCGGCACTATCGTAATCGAGGGAACTTACACTGGCTTCGGCTACCTCACCTATCAAAGCGGTGTGGATCAGTTTGGAAACCCGATCATAGTCACCGATAACTGCACCTGGAACGGCGTCGTTACCGGTTACATCGTCCCTTCAAACACGGTTCCGGAGGAAGACTCATTACCGTACGATCTCGGCGTAAAGCGAATCGATATGGCGGTGGTGTCGAAAGAAGCTGATGACGCGATGGACGCGGAGTTTGCAACTCTTGTGGACGAACTTGAATTTGTGGAAGACAAGAACGAGCGCGCTCAAATCGGTAACCACAGCAAAGAAAACGTCCTCGTTATCAGAAACGACGCGCGCGTAGGAGTTGAAGAAATCCTTGAAGAAGGGCGCGACCGCTGGCGGGATAGACAACTCCGAGGTCGTCCCGACCAGGTCGACCGCGTCGCGTGGACAGGGTTCGTTCAAGCGGGCGTTTCGACGCTGAAGCAGATTCAGGAAGCGTGGCTTACAACAAATCAAAACATCCAGAACATAGTCAAGAATCCACCGCCAAACGAAGAACCTGCGCCGGGAACGATTACCGACCACAGCGGCGATTTAACCGCAAACATCGGTCAGACCGCAGCCCGAGATCCAGACGGTGAGTACTCCGCTGGTGGTCAGACTTTCGAAGAAGGCGGAAAAATCTCTATCAACTTCGTTGTTACGTCAGCGGAATGTCTTCCGCTGACAGTGATCATCGTAGCGCCAAAACTTATATGTATAACCAGGGGCGGCGCGATACAGGAGAATCTGCGTTCACCCAATATACAGGTTACTGATGGAAATGACAGAACAATTATTCAGGCTCCTTCCAGCCTGTCTATTTCTTTTATTTTAAACCGTTCAAGAATTAGGCCATGCGATGGACAGCTTTTCTTTACAGTCGATATAATCGTAACCGATAATTGTGGATCAAGGTTTAAATATAGTAAACGATTTCCGACAACAAAAGATGCAACTAGCGATTCGCCTTATCCAATAGTCGCTGAAACTGATAGCCTCGAAGATAGGGACGTTGGAGTTCCTATTGAGATCACGCACATTCTTGACCCGCAAGGGCAAAAAGAGGACAGTTTTAAAATTAAAATTAGCCCAGACATCAAGGAAACCGATCCTGAATGTCAACCATTAAGATGCACCACTTTTTTTGAGATCTACGCCAAGTTTTTGATAGAGGGTGTTCCATCACTTCAAGGGTTGGATACAGGGATAGGATCGTTGGGTACAACAAATATAAGTTCTGATACATCGGTTTGCGAGTTAGAAACTTACATTAAACGTAGCGCGGTTGATCTGAAATACAAAGTTGCCCTCATCAATAACCCGACTTGGGAAAGCGCTTATCCTGAAGGAACCGACATTCTTCTTGAAATAACAATCAAAGTTCTTGTAGTTGTGACTAACAGGTGCGGTGACATGCGATCGTTTTATTACGTCTATACACCGTAGAAATACTATGAATTCTTCAGGAGAGGAACGTATGAATAAAAAAACTATCAAATTGATAGTGGCAATAGCGACCATTCTGTTTTTGATTTTTAGCGGTGATAGCGAAGAACTAAACAATGGTTTTGTCCTCGCAAAAGAAAACGACTTTGGGAATTTAAACCGAAGGTGGATATATCAGGAGAAAGCTACATTAATTACTCCTGAACAGATCCCGAAGTCTGCAACTGATTTACAATCCGAAGTGGATTCTGGAGAGGTTTTATTGCTTGATTCTACTCAACATCGAGTTCCCCAAGACGTAACAATCAATGCTGATCAAGACTCGCAGAGCACTGACAATGACTGGACTGGCTGGCCTGGCGACACACCGTGGGACATCGCAATATACGGCTTCGAATATGATGGATCCGCCGTTGAGGATGCTAAGATTTTTTTGATGGGAACATGTGAGTATCACGGTATAAATTACAACGATGATAGCATACTTATTCCGGAGCTTTGCAATTTTCTGCGCGGCAGCCAATGCACATTGAGTAACGACATCGGATACAATGATGAATACGGAATAGGTCAACGGGATTATGCGCTCGGATACGGTGTAGATTATGTCAGAGTCGACGCGGTAAGGCGAATTTCACGGGTTAAAACCGATGAGGTTGAATCGGCGCTTAGAGAATTCGTAACCGAATCGCTCGACAGTGAATCTTGGCCTCTATCGACTGCAGAGGCGATTACTATTCTATCGAAAGAGTTTGGGTCATATTCATTTGATGAGCTTGAAGCGATCTCATTTATGAAGATTGAACCTTTCATAGAATTGCGATTGGCGGATGCCTTGCAATATGTCCCCCCATTGACTGAGAATCAAAAAGATAGATGGGTTGTCTGGATTGATCGAGCTTCGAATTACAATGTACGCTATCTTTTAGCTCGCTCCTTTTTCGTGTGCGCAGGTGAAGACGCGGTCGAATTCTGCTTGAGCCTGATTAGACGCGATTTAGCGCAGATTCAAGATCGCTGGGTTGCTGGAACGATTAAAGGGCTGATATTTGAAAATCTGATAGTAAGACATTGGGAAAAAAGCGTCGTAAGAGAATTCATCCTCGAAAACATTCGTTTTGGCGACCGGAAGACCATTGACGATATTTTGTTCAGTTTCAATGTTGTCGCCGAGAAGGAAAGAGGCGATTTCGCCAACACCGGAATAATCGAAGCGGTGCGTGAACGCGCACTTTCACTGCGAGACGCTTCCGATGCCTGGTCCGCCATAGAATTTACGTGCAGGTACGCTGCAAGGGACGATATTGGAGTCCTGATGATCCTGAAAGATCGATTTCCGGAGTTCGCCGAGTATATAGATAATGCGATCGAGTACTTGCGATAAACCAGGAATTTTTCTACCGTGGCAGAATGCGGTTTCACCTTCGGTGCTCCTACCGCGCGTACGGCCTGCCGAACGATCTCGCGCTAAAGAACCATCCGAACCGTTCCGTCGGATTCTGCTGCGTCAAGGACGCTCCAGCGCCGGAGTAAAACAACCTTCGAAGATTGTAATTGTTCACGGGGTAGTTCGCGCTCGTAGTGGCGCCGTAAGGCGTTTCTTTGATCCACCATACCGCGAAAATATGCTCTCACGAGCACACTACGAACAGCATCCCGCTATAGACTGCGATCTACCCCGTGAACAGTTACGCTATCAAAATATCGATCGATTCTTTTCCGATCCTCGATATCGCTTTCGCCTTTGAAATATAATTCGATGAAATCTACCACATTCTCTTTTCGCCTTAATGAATAAATAATCCTTAGCGACGACCCCTTCAAGTATCGGCAAAACAGCCTCGCTTTGATTATCGAACAATCTTCCTTTTCGATAATAGTATTAAAATGCTTACCCGTCCCAAGCGGCTCGAATTCAATAATTCGTTTAAACGTTTCGAGATCGTCGGGTAGCGATTTATATTTTTTTTTCAAACGCTTCAGGTCGGATGAGAATTCTGGAATTTCATTAAATTTCATCGTCGTATGATCGAACCGAATATTTATCGTCGCGATAGAACACGGCTTCGTATTCAATCTCCTCGCCATCTGCGGCAGCGCGGACTGGAACATCCTGAAGCGAGTACCGTTCCATATCCGACGCGCTTTTATCGGAAATTCTGGCCAGCACGTCGTCAACGTGCTTGATTTCATCCGCAGACAGCGATTCAAGCGGCAGTGACGAATTCAGTGGAAGATATTTCTTTCGATCGAATCTAAACACCTTGCTTTTTACAAGTTCGATCTCGTTTGAGTTTTGGAGTTCCAATATTAACGATTCGAATTCTATCGCCTTCGGTCCGCGGGGAGTCTTTAAATATGTAAGCCCCATTATCGAACGCTCGTTTTTTTCATAGTAATCAAAATCGATAAAATAGAGCAGGTGATGAAAAAAGCCTTCGCCGATATTCGGTTTGGCTCCAACACACTCAAGGATATAAAGAAATATCTGGCGGAATTTTTCAAAGTTTTTTTTTGTGACACGGATTTCATTCTTCTTGTGAGATTTGGCCCGCTCGATAGTTATTCTAGGCCTCGAGTCGTCCTCCGATATGAAATCCGAAATGGCGATATCGAACAGCGAGGCCAGTTTACGTGCCTCAGGGATCGTGATCTCGCGTTTTCCGTCCTCGATCAGCCTGTATGTAGGCCTGGATACGCCAAGTTTCGAAGCAAGGTATTCCTGAGTAAATCCGCTTGTGAGCCGCTTTTGCTTTATGAATGACGAGAGCACGATTGTCGCAAATCCGTTTATAGGTATTTCTTAGTAATTATAGTCGATGTCGAAAATTTTTTCAAGTGACATGTAAGAAAATCGTTCATTGCCGGACGTCACAATTTTGACGCCGTCTACGCATGAGATCGGAACGTGAAAAAAAATCTTTCCCATAGCTTCGAATGTTCTTAACATTGACGGCCTGCGGTAAGTTTATCGGTAACCATATTATAGAGAGATCGGAATGAGGAAGATCGTTCTTGTTAGCGCGTTTATCGCCTGGGCGTTCGTTTTTGCCGGGGTCGCGAAGGCGGAGTTGCTCGCCGGGTTCGCGTCGGCGGACATTACTCCTGAAAAGCCAGTGCCTATGGCGGGACACGGGAACCGTCGGGGACAGCCTTCGCAGGGCGTGCGGGAACCCGTCCTCGTGTTCGCGGCGGTGTTCGACGAAGGCGGAAAGCGGATGTGCATCGTCAGCGCCGACCTGCTCGGTGTGCGCGTGTACGCGCGGGACGCGGTGCTCGCGCTGCTGCCCGCGGAGCTTGGCATCACCACGGAAAACTTCTTCGCCTGCGCCACGGGAACCCTCAGCGGTCCGGGAGGAGTCAACCCGCCGATGAATCCGCTTGTCGACACGTTTCTCGACAACATCTTCGGCAAGTACGACAAGGCGATCTTCGACGGCATCGTGGGAAAGATCGCCGATTGCATCGTGGAAGCCGCTCGGGATCTCGCTCCGTGCCAGCTCGGATTTCGTCGGGTCATCGAGCCGAGATTCATCCGGGCGATCCGCGTCATCAACGGTACGCGCGACGTCGAGATGAACCTCCTTAAAGCCACCGGCGCGGACGGCAAAACGCGCGCTCTGTTCGTGGGCTACGGATGCGGCGCGGGCGCGTCGCCCTGGACGGACTTCAAGATTTCGCCCGACATTCCGGGCTGGACGCGGTCCGCGCTCGCTCGGATCACGGGAGAGGACTACCCCGTGTTCTGGCTGTCGAGCGAAGCTCTTGACGCGAATCACGACCTGCGCGAAGAAGGCTACGAACTCGAGCCGGAGCCGGAGGTCGAGATTCTGCCCGAGGAGCCGATGTCGCTGTTCAATCTTCCCGATCCCGGAGATCCTCTCGACCAGCCGACGGAAGAGGAGGCGCTTGAAAGGTACAGGTTGGGCGAGGAAATCGCGAGTCGGATCGCGGAGAGGATAGCGCAGGAGTCCGCGCGAATACGGACGGCTCCGGACGCGCAGTTCAGCGTGACTTCGAGCCTCGAAACAATGCCCCGTGGCGATGGCCTCGGCGGGATGTTCTCGCCAAGGCAGGTGGTTTTCATGAGCGTCAGGATCGCGGACGCGCTTTTTGCCTGTGTACCTGGAAAAGCGAGCGCGGTGGTCATAAACAATCTGAAGGCGAAGATGCGTGCGCTCGGCTTCCGCTACACCTTCGTCGTCTGCAATGCGAACGAATACGTCGGCCCGATCCTTCATCCGAGCGCGTTCGACAAGACGAACGAACTCGAAAACTTTCTTTATCGCGACGACGTGCAGGGTTCGTCGTACGGACCGGGTATCGCGATGTTTCTCGAACGCAGGATGCTCGAACCATACGGCCTCGAAGTCACAAGTTACGAGGAAGGCGGCGAACTTTCGTGGGACGTGATGGAGGAGAGCATCGCGGAAGGTTCCGGCGCGAACGCGGGCGATACGATCAACACGATCTCCCGCGCGAGCGAGGAAACCCGCGAGGTCTTCCGTCGCGGCGGGAGTCTGATCAGAAGACTGTTCGAGAACTCGCTGCTTCCGGACGGGGAACTTCGCAGACTTGCAGAGAGGGAACGCGAAGGCGGCGAAGCTCGAAATCCCGCTCCGTCTCCGGTCCAGCAGCCGCGGACGATTCCCGCGCCGCAGCCGGAAACGCCGAGGCGCGGACCTTCAAGGATTGGAACCCGGCCCGCGGAAGGATCGACTCCCGCGCCACGGCCGGAGACTACACCGGCTCCATCGACTCCCGCGCAGCCTCAGGTTCCCGCGCGGCCACCGGCTCCGGAGGACAATCCGGATGAGGATTTTTAATTTTCGAATGAATCGCAAACGTTGCGCGAATCGCGGATTGGGGCGCTTCCGCCATCGTCCGAAAGTAACGGGGTAACGTGCCAGGCACCTCGAATGTGACCGGCACGTTCTCAGACTTCTAGTTTTCGAGACCAGAGATGAATTCCGGATTCGCGCGCAGCGATTCGGCGTGATGGTCCCATCTTCGTATCAGCGCATCGACGTGGCGCGTCTCTACCCGAAGTTGGTCGCACCTTCTTTTAGCCTTATCTAAAAGATCGTTCACGTTCCCGATCAACTGTTCGCTGCGCTTTTCAAGGCTCTGAATTTCGCCCGCCAGCGCGTTTATCATCGGATCGCCGGGTTCCATCCTGCGGGCGCCTCTTGTGAACGCCGTGCGTCTTTGTGCGAGCGCTTCATTCACGTAGAGCAGTTCAGCCTTCAGAGGTTCGTACTCAGCCTCGATGGTCTTCAGTTCGACGTCTTCCCACCACGGCTCATCTTTCTGGAGCGCGAAGTATATTCCCGCAGCGGTGCAGAGGACCGCGATCGCGGTTAGGACTCGCAAAGAAATAAGTAATACATCTCGCATCTCACCTTCACGCCATCTTCAATCCGCACTCAATCGTCAAATCCTCGAAGTAACTATAGCTACGACTCCGGTTTGACTCAATCGTGCGAATCGAACCTGACGCAAATCTGAGCGCGATTTTGTACAACTTATTTCCTTGCGAGTCCTTAGAATTTTGATTCTTGAATTCATTCGTCTTTCTGATGCGCGGCTCCGGAGAACCGCCAGAACAGGAGGCTTCGCGGTGTGAATAATATCGTTCATCGCAGGGTTGCGGAAGCTCCGGGTATTTGTTTTCATCTATTTCAGTATTAAGGATAAATTTGGAGGGCGGAATGCCGTCGGAGTTCAGCGAGTTTTTGCTTGAGGAATGTCAGGAGGCCATCGGCTACCACTTCATCGAAGAAGGGCATCTCCGCACGGCGCTGATCCATTCGAGCGCCAAGCCCGAGTACGACGTTTCGAACGAACGTCTCGAGTTCCTGGGCGACTCGGTGCTCGGACTCGCGGTTACGGAATTGCTTTATAAAAGCTTCCCGCACTCTGACGAAGGACCGATGACGAAGATCAAAAGCGTGGTGGTTTCCGCGCACACCCTATGCGAGGTCGGAATCTCCCTCGGGATCGACAGATTCATCGTCTTCGGCAAAGGACTCGCGGGGAAAAAGAAGCTGCCGCGGTCGGTGTACGCGAACATCCTTGAAGCGATCATCGGCGCGATCTACATCGACGCGGGTTTCGAGGAGGCCGCGGGATTCGTCCTCCGGCACGTCGCGCCGAAGCTGTCGGAACTCCTCGAGCACGGAAGAGAACAGAACTACAAGAGCCTCTTGCAGCAATGGACGCAAAAGCATCTTTCGACCACGCCCACGTACGAGGTCCTCGGCGAGGATGGTCCAGACCACGCAAAACGCTATGAAGTCGCGGCGCTGGTCGCGGGGACCCTTTATGAAAGCTGCTTCGGGTCGACGAAGAAGGAGGCGGAGCAGAAAGCCGCGAATAAGGCGCTCGTCGTCCTCGCGGGATCGAAATTCGAGGACTTCATTCAGCTCTGAAAGAGGAACCATGAAATTAGCAAACGGTACCGACACGATAAAAAATCTAAGAAACGAAGGAGACGCGTTCGACCGCGGCGACGTTACGGGCGCAGATCTGCTCGCGGTTTACAGGATGATGCGCGTTTCGAGGAGACTCGACGAGAAGATGCTCATCCTGTTGAAGCAGGGCAAGGGTTTCTTTCACATTGGCTGCTCCGGACACGAGGCCGCGCAGCTCGCCGCAGCGGAGGCGTCCGAGCGCGGGAAGGACTACTATTATCCTTACTACCGCGGGCAGTCGATCGCGCTCGGAGTCGGAATGGAGCCGCGGGACGTGCTCCGCTGTTTCCTTTCCCGCGAGAACGATCCGAACTCCGGAGGTCGGCAGATGCCGCAGCACTACGGGCACAAGGACCTTCGGATCGTCAGTCAAAGCTCGCCGACGGGGACGCAGTACCTGCAAGCGGTCGGCGCGGCGATGGCGAGCAGGAAGGCGGGGACGGACGAAGTCGTGCTCGTAACGTCGGGAGAAGGCACGACGAGTCAAGGCGACTTCCACGAGGCGCTCAACTGGTCGTCGCGGGAGAAGCTGCCCGTGATCTTCCTCGTCGAGAACAACAGGTTCGCGATCAGCGTTCCCGTGCACGAACAAACTTCAGGCGACAGCGTTTTCGAGATGATAAAGGGTTATCCGGGGCTGCACCGCGTCAGCGTAGACGGCACCGACTATCTCGCAAGTCTCGACGCGATGCGCGAGGCGTACAACGTCGCGCGCAGAGGCGACGGGCCGTCGCTTGTCGAGGCGAACGTCGTCCGTTTGCTTCCGCACTCGTCGTCGGACGACCATCGGAAGTACCGCTCGGAGGAGGATATCGCGAAAGACCTCGAACGCGACCCGATAAGGCGCCTCGGCGCGTTTCTCGTAAGAAACAAAATCGCGGACGAGGACGAACTCGAAGAGATTCGCAAGGAGGTTCTCGCGGAAATCGACGAGATCGCGCTCGAAATGGAGCAGGAGCAGATGCCTGATCCGTCGACTGTTCGGGACCATCTGTTCTGCGAAGGCGAAAATTCGCCCGTCGGTTTCAGCGAGACTCCGGAGAACGCCGGCGCTTCGATCGTTCTTGTGGACGCGATCAACCACTGTCTTGACGAGGAGATGGTGCACAACGACAAAATGCTCGTCTTCGGGCAGGACGTCGCCCACGGAAAGGGCGGAGTCTTCACCGCAACCCGAGGACTCACCGCAAAATTCGGAGTCGAACGATGCTTCAACTCGCCGCTGGCGGAGGCGAGTATCGTCGGAGTCGCGATCGGACTCGCGACCCGAGGCTTCAAACCCGTCGCGGAAATCCAGTTCGGAGATTACTGCTGGACCGCGATGATGCAGATCAGAAACGAACTCGCGACGATGCGCTACCGCTCGAACGAAGCGTGGAGCTGCCCCGTGGTCATCCGGATTCCGGTGGGAGGCTACATCCACGGCGGACTCTGTCACAGCCAGAACATCGAAGGATTCTTCGCGCACCTGCCGGGCATTCACATCTGCCTTCCGTCAAACGCCGCGGACGCGAAAGGACTGCTCCGGACGGCGATCCGCTGCGACGATCCAGTTCTATTCCTCGAGCATAAGGGACTCTACCGCGCGGGCGCTGCGCAGCGTCCGGAGCCGGGCGCGGACTACAGACTCCCGTTCGGCGTCGGCAAGATCGTCCACGAGGGCACGGACGCCACCGTCGTCACGTGGGGGATGATCGTTCACAAGACTATGAACGTCGTTCGCGAACTCGAGAAGGAAGGCGTGAGCGTCGAAGTCATCGACCTGCGCACCATCGTGCCGTGGGATCGCGAACTCGTTCTCGAAAGCGTTAAGAAAACCGGACGGGCGCTCGTCGCGCACGAGGATACGATCACACAGGGTTTCGGCGCGGAAATCGCCGCGACCATCGCAAGCGAAGGCTTCGAACTCCTCGATGCCCCAGTGCGCAGACTCGGCGCGCTCGATCTTCCAGTGCCCTATGCTTCGACCTTAGAGGCGGTGATGCTCCCGCAGGACGCCGATATAGCGAACGCGATCCGATCTTTGGTAAGTTTCTGAGAAAGCGAAATGATACCCGTCCACAGGGTTTCCCTCTCACTACGGGAGAGGGCAGGGGTGAGGGATAGGATTTCAGATTGAACTTCTGCATTTTCTCACCACTCACCACTTAATTCTTTATACCGCGACTCTTTGGCGCCTGTTGCCCCAGCTTCCCTGGCTTTCCGCGAAGCGTCCGGCGATCTTGCAGCCGCAGCTTGCGCAGCAACCGTCCACGAGGTTGTACTCGCGGACGTCGTAGTAGTCTCGCGCGATCGCGGTCGCGTTGCAGCAGGGACAGTAAGTTGCGTGGCCCTCTTCGTCGACGACGTTTCCGATGTAGACGAATTTCATTCCTTCCTCCATCGCAATCTTCCGCGCACGGATCAGCGTGCTCTTCGGCGTCTTAGGGCGATAGTCGAGCTTGAAGTCAGGATGAAACGCGGTGAAGTGCAGAGGCGTCATGGTCCCAAGATTTTCGGCGCACCACGCGCTCAGCTTCCTGATTTCGTCGTCACTGTCGTTCTCCTCCGGTATCAGGAGCGTCGTAACCTCGAACCAGACGTCCGTTTCGTTCTTGATGAATTTGAGAGTCTTCAAAACGGGCGCGAGCGCCGCAAAGCACTGTTTCTTGTAGAAACCCTCCGTGAACGCTTTCAGGTCCACGTTCGCGGCGTCCATCGCGCCAAAGAACTCCACCGCAGGCTCAGGATTTATGTAGCCCGCGGTTACAGCGACCGGGTGAATCCCTACTTTCCGGCATTCCTCGGCGACGTCGATCGCGTACTCCGCGAATATCACGGGATCGTTATACGTGAACGCGACGCTCGCGCAGCCTTCTTCGAGCGCAACCTCCGCGATTCGTGCGGGCGACGCCTTCTGCATAAGCGCGTCGTCGCTGCGGCTTTTCGAGATGTTCCAGTTCTGGCAGAACCGGCAGCCGAGGTTGCAACCCGCTGTCCCGAAGCTGAGGACGCTCGTACCCGGAAAGAAATGGTTCAGCGGCTTTTTTTCGATTGGATCGATGCAGAAGCCGGAGGATCTTCCGTAGGTGTCGAGAATGAGTTTCCCGTTTTCGACCTTCCGCACGTAACAGAACCCGCGCAAGCCTTCGCCAATCTTGCAATTCCGGGGGCAGAGTTCGCATAGGACTCTTCCGTCGGGAAGCCCTGTCCACCATTTCGCTGTGTGTGACATTGAAGCACCCAAAAATGAGGAAAGGCGCCGGGCACTACAGTCACAGAGTTGGAGGCCGCTGATGCGGCCAGCGATCACTTAAGGTGTCCACACGTCCAGAGTGCCTGGCACCTTCCTCTAAACTAATAATACACCGGAATTCCAGAGCAGGCAAATTTTGTAAACGACTCGCGCCGATTTTAATTCGCCGAAGCTATCTGGAGCGTCGAAAGATCGAGACTTTCGCCCTCCGTGACGTAGTGGTAAAGGCCTTTCTCCGGCCTCTGGACGTCCCTGGAGCGCATCAGCGTTGTACGGATGGACGTGTCCTTGTTCTTCGCGGCGCACTCGACCCCGCGGGCGTCAAGCTCCTCGATGATGGTCGCAACCTTCATCGGCGAATCGTGCTCCCACATTATCTGCTTAATACCTTCCGTCATCGACATCGTTTCCAGATTCCGACCGATGAACTTGTGCCGCGCAATCTCTTCTCTGCGGTTCTGAATGTGCCTGATGAGCTTGCGCTGCGCGTTCCTCAGTTGCGGGAAATCCAGCTTAAGATCGATATATTTCTTGTACAATTGCTCGAACTCGGACGCGAGCGAATCGACATTTTCAAGCGGCTGTCTCATTGAAATGCCCCCGTTGCAGGATTTTGAATTGTTTTTTTATTTTGCCCCAAAATGCAGTGGGGGAATCGTAGCAGCGAACTCGCGCAGTTTCCAGAAAAATTGGAAACGAAATGGAAGTTAGTGGATGGTGGTGGGTGGTGAGAAAATACAGAAGTCAGAATACAGAAGTTCAATCTTGAATCTCGATAACCTTGGCGCCCTATCGGGCGCGTGGCTGAAATAAAAAAGCCCCCCCCGAAGGAGAGGCCTTTTGTTGCTCTCAAGAAATCAGGATATCTTAGTATCCGCCCTCTTCAGGCGCTTCCTCGCCCTCACCCGGAGTGACGGGAGCTTCCGGAGCTTCCTCGTCGCCAGTGTCTTCGGGGGCATCGGTCAGTGCGGTGTCGGTCGGCTCTCCGCCTTCCCAGGACGCGCGCATGAAGAACTTTTTCTCTTCCTGCTGGAGGGACGTGAGACGATCGAAATCGAACTCCCACGTGACCTCATTGTCCTTGCATTCGTCGCCGTTGTTGGATTTCGGATCGTTCGGGAGGATCAGACGGAACACGAATCTGAGGCTTTCGAGCTGCTGACGAACCGGCGGTGGGAGCTGATCGAGGCTCTGCGCGCCGCCGCCGCCGGGAATCTGACCCTGAGCTTCCGGGGGGACCGCGGGACCCGCGAGAGGTTCGCGGCTGTAATTCCAGAGTCCGTCCTCATCGACCCAGATGAACACGTCGGCCCACGGGTTGTTGAGTCCGGAAGACGCGACGTCGGGCATTCCCTGGCCGCCACCGGGCATTCCGGGCATGCCGGGCATGCCGCCGCCCGCCATCGGGTCGGACGCGTCCGGATGCTGGAGATCGGTCTCCGCGACCTCGGCGAGGCTCAGAATTCCGTCGAAGTTGAGTTCGACGTAATCGAAGTCCGTTCCGTCGATGTTCTGCTTGCCGATGTCGACAAGCTCGACGCCTTCCGGAAGTCCGGCAGCGACGACTTCGCGCGCATCGTCGTTCCATTCGGGTTCGGCAGCGGCGCCTCCGCCCATCATCTGGCGGATCATTTCTGCCATAGGATTCGGCTGCTGATGCGTCCAGACCGCGACGGTTCCAGATCCGTCTTCGTTTAATTTGAGTTCCTCTTCGCGCTCGATACAAGAGGCGAGGAGAAGAGACGCCGTAACGGCAACTCCAAGTGCTGCGATGCGATTCATTAATTTCTCCTGAAAAAATAAGGTGGGTGTTTTTTTACCAAATGGAATCCAGTGCGCTAATTACACATTA
This sequence comes from Planctomycetota bacterium, assembly GCA_024653775.1. Lineage (GTDB taxonomy): Bacteria > Planctomycetota > UBA8742 > JACQVU01 > JANLHZ01 > JANLHZ01. The sequence continues at coordinate 16,186 of JANLHZ010000196.1, forward strand.
CGCAGTCTGCATGTTTGACGAATTTATTTTATATTTTTGTCGGGTGATGACCATCCCGGTTTACGAATTCATCACTTCGTAATCTTGGTCAACGCGGAGGCAAGAAGCACAATGCTGGAAACTCTCGTCAGACGGTTGAAGCATCGAAGCTATAGACGATTTCCGCCGCAGATCCTGAAAAAGCCCACGATTCGTTTGCGTCCGGCGGGATCGACGAAGGATACAGCGATGGCGCTTATTACGTTCCGTAGGTACGATTGCGGGATGACGAAAGTCGGAAATCATCGAATCGTGTCACTGCTCCCCGCAGCGACGGACATCGTCGTCGCGCTCGGCGCAGCGGAATTGCTAGCCGGGGTATCACATCTCTGCAAGCTGCCCGATGGATTCGAGAACGTGCCGCGGGTGCTTGGGACGACCATCGATTCCGAAAAATGGGACATGGAACGCATCAACGCCGAAGTTCGCAGGAGGTCGGAAGCGCGGGAGCCGCTGTACTTCATGGACGACGATGCTATAACCGCGCTCGAACCTACGCTGATTATCACGCAGGGTCTATGCCCCGTTTGCGCCGCGACGCCGGAGGATCTCAGCGCGGAAGTTCGGGCAAATTGTCCGCTGCTGCTGACGCTCACTCCGCATTCGCTCGCGGACGTCGCGCGGGACATCGAGTCGGTAGGACGCGCGATAGGACTACTGGAAAAAGGGCGCGAGGTGGCGTCGGAATTCCGCGCGAGGATCGAAAAAGTGCGGGCAAAGTATCCAGTTAATCAGGAGCCGTCAGAAGGGACGTCCGGCGACTTTCGCGTACAAGGACATCCGCGGCCCCAGGATTTCCGGAAACCTCGGGTGGCAGTGATCGAATGGTTCTCGTCGCTGTGGATTTCGGGGGAGTGGATCGCGGAGATGGTCGAGGTCTGTGGCTGCGAAAGCGCGCCGCTTGCGCCCGGGGAATCGTCGCGGGAGGCGACCTGGGAGGAACTCCGCGCGGCTGAGGTTGACGCGATCGTGCTCGCGCCTTGCTCGATGGACGTTTCGCGGACGGAGCGTGAGCTTCCGCTGCTAGAGAAGCAGCGCGGCTGGCGGGAGCTTCCTGCAGTTAAAGCGGGAAGGGTCGCGCTACTCGCAGGCGACGCGTATTTCAGCGCCCCGGGTCCACGTCTCGCCGACGGCGTCGAAGCGCTCGCGGAAGCGATCGATTCGCTGCTGGGATGAAGCATAGGCATACATTTTATTCGTGCCGTCTACGAATTTATTGTATGATTTTGTGTGCGCAGATTTATATTACAGTAAATTCGTAGACGGCACGAATAAAATGTTCGACTGTTCGATCAGGCAGTGACGACTGAGTGGTTCGTGTAAACGTTCTGGACGTCGTCGTGGTCCTCGATCGCTTCCTTGAAGCGTTCGACCTTTTCCGCCTCATGCTCGCTGATGTCAACGAAGGTGTTCGGGATCCACGCGATTTCGTCAGCTTCGAGCTGTAGACCCGCTGCGAGGAGCGCGGTCTTCACGGTGTGATGGTCCGCTGCGGCGCAGGTGACGCTGAAGTATTCGCCGTCGTCCTCCATATTTTCAGCGCCGGCATCGAGCGCGATTTCCATCACTTTGTTTTCGTCCGTGCCTTCCTTCTTCACCGCGAACATTCCCTTGTACTGGAACCCGAACTTCACGCTTCCCGGAGTCCCGAGTTTCCCGCCAGCTTTTTCGAAAAGCTTTTTCATCTCGGGCGCGGTTCGATGCCTGTTGTCCGTCAGCACCTCGATGATGTAGCCGACGTTTGCGGGCCCGAATCCTTCGTACATCAGTTCTTCGAAGATGACGCCTTCGATTTCTCCCGCGCCCTTCTTGATCGCGTACTCGATGCGATCCTTCGGCATGTTGGTTTCCTTCGCCGCCTCGACCGCGTACGCGAGTTTCAGGTTGAACTGAATGTTCGAGCCTCCGTTCTTCGCGGCAAGCATTATGTTCTTGGCGCACTTCGACCAGACCTTGCCTCGCTTGGCATCGTTCGCGGCCTTTTTGTGTTTGATTCCAGCCCAGTGACTATGTCCTGCCATTTCTACCTCGATAATGCTCGTTGCCAGATGGTTCCGAAGCCTAGGTTATTTTTTGATTTTCTCGAGCGCTTTGATAAGCTCCGCGGGACTAGCAAATCTATCCGCGGGTTTGCGCATCATCATCTTTTTAATTATAGCGTGAAATTCCTTCGAGAGGTCGGACCTGTGATCCTCGAGCGGAGTCGGCTTCGCCCGCGCGACGAGGTGGAGCACCTTCCGGTCCTCCGGATCGTTGAAAGCGTACGTTCCGGCGAGCACGAAGTAAACCGTCGAGCCGAGGCTGAAAATGTCGCTGCGGATATCGACGCTCAGTTCGCCCGTGATCTGTTCCGGCGCGAAGTACTCGAGCGTCCCCATAAGGATTCCGTCTTCGGTGAAGCGCTCGTCGTGCTCGCGGATCGTCAGGCCGAAGTCGGTGAGCTTGAAGTTTCCGGTTCCCTCGTCGAAAAGGAAATTCGAGGGTTTGATGTCCCTGTGGACCATGTTCTTGCCCTGGAGGTAGTCGAGCGCGGACGCGGCCTGGATCAGGAAGTCGATCGCCTGCGCCTCGGTGAATCTTTTCCCGGCGTCCACGAAGTCCTCGAGGTCTTTTCCATCGACGAATTCCATCGAGAAGAAGTAGCGGTCGTTATCGCGATGGATTTCGTAAAAGCGCGTGATGTTCGGATGATCGACCTCCTTCAGAATCGCGGCTTCTCGCAGGAACCTCCGGATGCGATCGTCCCGCGCGATGTGCTCTGTCAGGACCTTCAACGCGACCGTCCGTCCGCTTTCGAGGTCCTTCGCCTTGTAGACCGCGCCCATGCCGCCTTCGCCTATGAGTTCGAGGAGGAGGAAGTGTCCGATCTTTCCGAGAATGCTGTGCTCCTCGGAATCGCCATCCGCTCTCGGTCTGCCTTCGTCTTTCTTGAAGAGCATCAGGTTGACTTTGCTCCTCACCTCGCCCTTCTTGAAAGGCTTTACGATGTAGTCGTCCGCGCCGAGATCGAAGGCCTTGATTATCGCCTCTTCAAGCCCGACCGCGCTGATGACGATTATCGGAAGTTCCTCCTTCGAATATTTCGCCCGGAGCGACTTGATAACCTCGTGGCCCGTTATCCGCGGCATCGACAAATCCGTCATCACGAGGTCGAACGGTTCCTTCAGAATATCCAAAAGCGCTTCTTCCGGATGACGATAAAGCACGATGTCCCGCTCGGGCGCCTTGATGGTTAGCTCGAGAAGCTTCAACATGGATTCATTGTCGTCGATTACTGCGATTCTTGCCATTTGATACCACAGGTGCGGCGTTTCCGCCCCCGGATGAAGCAACCTACATCTATAATAAAGAAGACGATGGGCAATTTTCAAATCAATTGTGTTTCAAACGGAGACTCGTTTCAGACATTCTTCCGCGATTATGCTCGCCGCGGTTCTAGCGTCGTCCAGACTCGTATCTGCGCTGAAGCTGAGGCGGAAACTTGCGAGGAGTTCCGCGCCCTCGATACCGCAGGCTTCTAGGACGCGGGATGGTTTTTCCGTCAGGGAGGAGCATGCCGCGCCGAGGCTGATTTCGACGCCGCGGAGGTCGAGCGCGACGAGTAGTTCCCGCGCGTCGATTCCGTGGACCGCGACGCTTAGGACAGCGGGCGACTGAAACGCTTCGTTCTCGTGCTCGTGGAACGAAGGCCGCAATCCGGACGCGCAGAGACTTTCCTTCAGCGTCTTCCGGATCTCCCGAAGATGCTTCGCCACGCGTTCGAGATCGTTCACCGCCTTCCGCAGCGCAGTCTCCATCGAAGCCGCAAGGGCCGGGCTGACGGTGCCGCTGCGGTAGCCGTCCTCGACGCTCGATGGTTCGAGCGCCTCCGGAAACGGACAGTCGCGGCTGACGATCAGCGCGCCGACTCCCTTCGGACCGTGGAACTTGTGCGCGGAAAAGCTCGCAAGATGCGCTCCCGCGTCGCCGAAGTCGAACGGGACTTTGCCGATAGAGGCCGCGACATCGGTGTGAAGTATCGCGCCGTGCTTCCGAAGCCGTTCCGCGGCTTTCCGGATGTCCGTGATCGCGCCGGTTTCGCCGTTCGTGTGCGCGAGGCTGACGTAGCCCGCGTCTACATCTTCCGGAAGCGTCGTCGTCCCGTCGCGTAGCGGGCGGATGAATTCGCAGGTCCCTCCGAGCGCTTCGAACAGCTTCGCACCGGCGAGTCCGGAGGAGTGTTCCGCCTTCGACGTCATCATTTTCGGATGGTAGCCAGCGGAGGAGAGCGCGCGATGAATCCGCTCAGCAGCGATGAGCATGCTTTCGCTCGCGCCGGATGTGAAAACGAGCCGGGCGGAGTTCGCGCCGAGGAGTTCGAGGATCGAATCCCGCGCGTCGTCGAGAATTTTCTTCGCGGCTCTTCCTGTGGAAACGACGCTGGACGGATTTCCTGGGAAGTTCCGCTCGATCCTGTAGAAAACGTCGAGCGCCTCGGGATCGATTCTTGTCGTTGCAGCTTGGTCAAGGTTGATGCGCATCGATCTATGGGTCAGGGGTTAGGGGTTAGGGAGCAGGGAGCAGAGAGCAGAGAGCAGAGAGCAGGGGGCGGGGAGCAGGGAGCAGGGAGCAGGGAGCAGGGAGCAGAATTTAATTCTTAATTCTTAACTCTTAATTCTTACAGACTGACCGCCTCGACTTTGTTTCTTCCGCGATTGAATCTCATCGCGAGCGGTCCCTTGAGATCGACGTTCACGATGAAGAAATTCCCCGCGCCGACCTGGATTTCGCAACCGGCGTAAAGGATGTCGTGGACAAGAACTTCCGCGGTGTTTAGAAGCTCGTGCATGGATTTCTGAAGCTCCGCCTTTCGGGATTTCATTACTTCCATCTCGTCCCGGAGCGCCTTCAGCTCAAGAAGTCCGTCCTTCAGAAAATGCTTCTGCTCCGGCGTCAGAGTCGCGATTTTCGCTTTCGCAGTGACGATCTCCCCGGTTATCTGCTCCGCGCGCGCGTCCTTCTCCGCGATCGTCTTGTCGATCTTCTTTATCTCCTCCTCCGCAAAATAGTCCCTGCCGACGATAAGGACCGTTCTGCTTCCGCTCGGAGTTCCGCAAACGGTTGCGATTACCTGGTTAGTCGCCCAGGTGGTGCCGCCGACGATCGACCCCTTTGCGATCTTGACGTAATCTCCGGCGATGATCTTGCTCGAACTCAGGTTCGTACCGACGTATACGTGGGCCTTCGCGATTATCTCGGAGTTGCTGACGTACTTCGCAAAGACGTCGTTATCCGCGGTAATAAGTCCTTTCTCTCTTGCGTTGATTCCGCCCTGCACGCGGATGTCGCAGCCGCTTTCGAGGCGGGCGCCTTCGACGAATCCGCCGACCTCGATCAGCTTCCCGGCCTTGACGTGGAAAAGGTCCCTCACGTTTCCCTTGATCGAGACGATACCCGTGAAGTCGATATTCCCGCTCGAGAAGTCGACGTCTCCGTCGACCCTAAACACGTCGGAGATGTCGAGAGTCGCGCCGAATTTTTCCAGCCTTCCGCCTTTCTCCGCGACGATCGTCTTTCCGTCGTCCAGAATCCTGACGCCATCGCCAGCCTTGATTTCGCAGACGACCCCGTCCTTCGCGGGAAGCTCCTGCCCGGCAACGTCCTTTCCGGGGACTCCCTTGGTGGGATCGATAATCACGCCGAGTTTCTCTTTTTCCGCCACGGGCTTCAGTCCGGATTTTTCGTAATAGTTCGCCCGACCGTCCGCGTCGAACATGTGCTCGCTTTTGAAATACTCCCGCGACCATTTGACGTAGCCGTCCTCGCCGTCCACCGCGGCAGTCCCGGCTGCGACTTCGACGTACAGTTTCTCCCCGTTGGGCGGACCGGCGTACAGGCTCAGCATTTCCCGCGCCTTGTCCTGATTCACCATATCGGGCGCGACCTTCTTCTGGACGAATTCAAGCAGTTCCTCGATCTTCAGTTCCGGCCTCGGGATATCCCCGACCTGTGGACTCAGAACGAGGGTCGCCCGAAGGTTGTCGGGAGTTACTTCAAGTGTTAGAAACTTCGAAAAATCCATAGAAACTTCAGCCGGGGAAATTCTTCACAACAGAAGTCTACAACAAATATCTACAGTCTTCTATGAACCAGGGAAGTACCTAGTGTGTCGATTTTTACATCGTACGCAGCGGAGACGAAGATCGTTGTGTCCTTTCGTTCGATAAGAGCCGGGCCGACGATGTGATTTCCGGACTTCAGTTTGCGGTAATCGAAAACCGGGACGGACCGGAATTCCCGCGACTCCGGGATGTACGCGCTGCGCTCGCTCGTCTGCGCGCCTGACGCGTCGGTTCCGCCGGACTCGATTCTTGGGAGCGTCGGCTTTTCGACCCTCCCGACGCTGCGCACGCGGACGTTTATCAGTTCGAGCGGCGTTCCTTCCCCTTCGAGATCGTATCCGAAAAGCCGGTTGTGGGTTTCGTGGAATAGCTTAGACGCCGCGTCGAAATTCCCGGAGAGAACGTCGTCCATAGGAACCTGCACCGTTACTTCGTGATACTGCTTGATATAGCGCAGGTCGAAGTAGAGATTGTGCTCCTGCTCGCGTTCGTGGGCGCCTTCGAGCTTCAGTTGCTCGCTTCCCTCGAAACGCAGCCTTTCGATCAGTGATTTCAGCTTTGCGCGGTCCGCGTCGTCGAGCCTCGTCACGAAGGACGCGACGAAATCGTGCTGGAGGTCGCTTTCGAGCATTCCGAGGGCGCAGAGCACGCTCGCCGCGCGGGGAATGATTATCTCGCGGATATCGAGTTCCGCCGCGATGGCGCAGGTGTGGATCGCGCTCGCGCCTCCTCCGACGACCATAGGGAACTCCCGCGGGTCGATCCCGCGCCTCACGGTGATCTCCCGGACCCCGAAGGCCATGTTGCTTCCGATGACGCGGTACATTCCGATCGCGGCCTCTTCCGCGTTCATCCCGAGCGGTTTCGCGACGTGGGTTTCGATCGCCTTCCTCGCGGCGCCCGCTGCGAGCACGATCTTCCCCCCGGCGAAATTCTTCGGATCGAGGTAGCCGAGGACTACGTTTGCGTCGGTACAGGTCGGAAGCTCGCCTCCGCGGCCGTAGCAGGCGGGTCCGGGATTCGCTCCGGCGCTTGCGGGTCCCATGCGCAGAAGCCCGCCCTCGTCGATCCAGCCTATGCTGCCGCCGCCAGCGCCTATGGTGGTGATATCGAGCATCGGGAGCGAAATTCGGTGGCGGTCGATCAGCGACGAATTCGCGACCTGCGCGACTCCGTTCTGCACGAGTGACGCGTCAAAACTCGTCCCGCCCATATCGACGACGATGCAGCTTTCCGCGCCCTGATTCCGCGCGAAGGTCGCAGCGGCCCGTGGTCCTCCCGCGGGTCCGGAGAGCAGGGTGCTAGCGGGTTTTTGGATAATCACCTCGGGCAGCGCGACTCCGCCGCTCGACTGCATTATGAGCAGAATTCCCTCGAACCCCGCCTCCGCGAGTTTCTTCGACAGACTGCGGATGTACTTTTCAAGGATGGGACCAACGAAGGCGCCGAGGACCGTCGTCGAAATGCGCTCGTAGAACCGGATCGCGGGCAGACATTCGCTCGATACGCTCAGGAACGCGTCCGGCATCGAGGCGCGCACGATCTCCGCGGCTTTCCGCTCGTGATCTCCGCTGGCGTAGCTGTGGAGGAAACAGATCGCGACCGATGTCACGCCTTCGTTTTTGAATATCAAGGCTGCGTCGCGGACGTCATTTTCGTTAAGCGGGGTCAGCACGCGGCCACTAAAATCGAGTCGTTCGTCCACCGTCCTTCGCAAATACCTCGGAACGAGCGGCACGACGTTCTCGTAGCGGTTGTTATACTGCTCCTCGCGGATGCCCCGGCGCATCTCTAGAGCGTCGCGCACGCCTTTTGTGGTGATCAGCCCGACCTTGGCGCCTTTGCGGGTAAGCGTCGCGTTCGTCGTTACGGTTGTGCCGTGGACGATTACGCGCACCTTAGACGCGAATTCCTTAAGCGATTCGCCCATACGCTCCGCAAGGGCTTCGATTCCCGCGATCACTCCGAGGGAAGGATCCTCGGGAGTCGAAAGTACCTTTTCCGTGACGGTTTCGCCCTTATCGGTTGAAAGGAAAAGGTCGGTGAAAGTCCCTCCGACGTCGATTCCAACGCGATAGCTCATATCTACCCCTGGCACCTGATTTTGCGGCGATTTATCGCACGCTACGCTACTTGTGAAGATTGGATAATTGAATCATTAAAATAATTTTATACACTATAAGAGACTGTCGAAAAAGTGCCGGGGACTTCAATCGTCTGAGACTCCGATGCCTGAATTGACTTTTCGCGCAACTTTAGAAGGAGAAAGTCCCCGGCACTTGTAGATTCCGGACCTTTTTCGACAACCTCTAATAGAATGCCTCCAGTGTCGTAAAGATTCGTATGAGCAATTCTCCGGTAATAAGGTCTCGCGTGGAAATAAGTCGTACAAAATCGCGCTCAGAGTTGCGTCAGATTCGCATCGCACGAGGAAGCCAAACCGGAAGCGTAGCCAAAGTTCCGGTGAGGATTTGGCGACCGAGAGCGATGGGAAGATGGCGTAAATATGAGATGCGAGATGTATTACTTATTTCCCCGCGAGTCCTAAGTTTGTTCGCGTTTCTGTTCGCATTCGGAGCGACTCTTCATCTGACAGGGGAGACGCTCAAGGACGGGGACGTTAACCCCTCAGGCGATAACGACGATCCTCCCCAGGCGCAGCAACCCGAGACTCCCGCGGAGGAAGGACATTCCGTGGCGGAGGTTGTGTTCTTCCTGCACGATCCTTCGTCGACCCCGGCGGACCTGCGCACTTTTGGAAGCATCCTGATGCCGAGGACGAACGGATTCGAAATCGCATCGTTCAGCGATGACGCGACCTACGAAAGCTTCCGGCAGAGGTACGACGCGTCGGAAGAGGGCATATTCGGTAAGATCGCGGACGCGACCCACGGCGAATACGTCCTGAGCCTGAAAATCGAGCGCGGGGAGTCCACGTCTTTCGAGCTGTTCGCGCGGACGTACGAGTTCCAGCGTCAGGACGTCGAACTGAAGGTCCACGAACTGCCGTCGGGAGACGTGATCTGGCGGAAGACGACTTCCTCCGGACCCGAGGGATTCGCGCGGAGGTATCTGCTCGTGCTTCTCGATTCATGGCGGATCGAGATGGAGAACGCCCTCCGTGGCGGTGCGTCTACTTCACTTCTCCTCGTCGACCTGCCCGCCAGCTCGGGCGCTATAAACCAGCACGTCTTCGAGCTTCTTAAAGCCACGGTCGGCGCGGACGTCGATCTGAAAATTCTTACGACGTATCGAAACTATCTGTGCATCGAGGTCCTGCGGGGGAGCGTTCGGGAGGAATCGTTCGCGACCCCGGAAGGCGGAAAACCCGTGCTCGAGTTCGCGGGCAGGGAGGAAGGCTGCTGCGTTATCCGCTACATCCCCGCGAACGATCCCGCGTACGAGGCGATGACGGATTCGATCCCGCCGACGGTGGAGTTCGTCAGTCCGACGGGGACGGGGTTCACCACCCGCGAGAGTTCCTTCGAATGCGTCGTCGCCATCGTAGACGCAAACGTCAGCGAGGTCTTCATCGCGGGAGAAGCGGCCCCGGTTTCAGAGGGCTTCGCGAGGCGAACAGTCGCCCTCGTCGAGGGAAGGAACAGCATCACCGCATACGCGGTCGATACCGCGGACAATCGAAGCCAGACGGTTCTTACTATCATCGTTCGCGATACGATCGCGCCGGAGATCGCCATCGAAGGAGGTCTGGAAGCGCGGTACACGAAGGAGGATAAGCTCAGGATTTCCGGGACAGTAAAAAGCGAGCGCTCGCCGACGGACGTCGAAATCGATTCCTTCAGCGCCCGATACCGCGAACATTCGGCCCTTGCGGGTCAGTCGTCCACGCTCGGCACGCCTGTGGCGATCGAGTCGGCGCTCGCGGGGGAAGCGTTCAGCTTCGAAATCGAGCCGCCGAGGGGAATGAGGATCACGTTCGAAATCGTGCTTTCCGACGCCACCGGAAACCTGCGGACAGTCAGCTTCGACGCGATCCACGACGACGCGCAGCCTTTCATCGCGCCGACGAACTTCACCACGGACGGCGTCGTGAAACCCGAAGTCGGCGAAAACGAAACGCTCTTCTTCACGGTCGGAATCGGCGTGAACGAACGCAATCCGGATTACATAATCATCGCTGGAGAGAGGTCCGCGCTCGAAACTTCCACGGTCAATTACCGGATGCCGGTCGTCGAGGGTCTGAACACGCTCGAAATCGAAGTGGGGGACCGCGCGGGACGAAAGCGGCTGGTCACGTTCAGATTCACTGCGGACAACACGCCGCCCACGCTCGATATAGTGAAGGTCGAACACGCAACCCTGATCGATACGGACTACGACGTCGAAAAGGGCGAGAAGTTCATAACTATCGAAGGAACCGCCCTGGACGCCAATTTCGACCGCCTTACCGTTACGCTGCTTTCCCAGAACAATCCTTCGCCAATCACCGTCGATAGCGAGGGACGGTTCATGCACATGCTCGAAGTCCCGGCGGGAGAAAGAATTTTCACGCTTAGGTTTTCGGCGCTCGATCTGGCGCAGCATAGGACCGAAAACGACCTCGTGTTTCGCGTACCCTGAAGAAAAGAAGTGAACCCGAAAAAAACTCTCTACGACGAAGGACTCAGATTCACGTGCGAGCGCTGCGGGAACTGTTGCAAAGGCGCTCCGGGCTACGTCTGGCTGACGGATGCGAACATCGAAGAGATTTCGAGGTTCATAGGAATGGACCGCGCGGAATTCGTCGCGAAAATGACCTTCGAGGTCGACGGAAGAATTTCCATCGCGGAGAAGGACAACTACGAGTGCGTTTTCTACTCGGACGAGGGCGGCTGCGCGATCTATCCCGTTCGTCCCGTGCAGTGCGCGACGTATCCGTTCTGGTCGTCGATCGTCAGCCAGCGCAAGGAATGGCTCGCGGTGCTGAAGGAATGCAAAGGCGCCGGCAAGGGCGAGCTTCATTCGAAGGAAGAAATCGAAGCACTCGCTATGAAGTTCCCGTGATACTTTCTTCGCGCGTTCCAGATAGTTGAGGGATTCTGTTCGTAGTGTGCTCGTGAGAGCATTTTTATAGATAGTAGAAGATCGAAGAAACGCCTTACAGGCCACTACAAACGCGAACTACCCCGTGAACAGTTACATCGTAGGCAGACCGGGAATCGAACCCGGATATCCGGATCCACAGTCCGGCGCTCTAAACCGTTGAGCTATCCGCCCGCCCCCGCGCCGACAGGCGCGAATCGTAGTCGGCCGACAGGCGCGAATCGTAATCGGATTCCTCGCAGGTCGGTTCGGTGAAATGGAGTTTGAATTCCGCATCTGCTCGGTGCAAGAGGAATCGAAGAAAGTTCAGTTGGCAGCGCCGAACCTGACGCCCGCGTAGCCTACGACCCGGTCCTTCGAAGGCGAGACGTCGCTACTCGTGCCCCGGCAGACGATCTCCGCCGTTGGTCGCTCCAGAATGTTGCAAACGTGCATCAGCGTCGCCACCGGGCCTACGCCGCACATCGTGACGTCGTGCGATTCGATCGTTTCGAGGAAGTGGGGGACATCCATCGTCAGAAGCGCTTCGAGCGCGAGTGAGTCCTGCGAGTTCGCCCGCGCAAGAGGATTCCGGCTGTGGAACTCGTGGGACATATCGCTGCTCGCTACGATGAGAACCTTTCCGCGCTGCCCCCGCGCCGACAGGCGCGAATCGTAACTTGAGATCGCGTCCGCAATCAGCTTTGCCGCGGCTGCGAGTGCGCCTTTGTCGCGGGTGTTCACGTTGACCGCGCATATCTCGATCTTCGGGTTCTCGAACTGAAGGAACGGCACCTGGAGTTCCGCGCTGTGTTCGCTTTCGTGCTCGATCCCGTCGATTTCGAAAACTTCCGCGTGAAGGGCGAGTTCCGAGAAAAGATACTCGTTTATCCGAGCCGTCCCGAGAGGAGTTTCCCAGTCTTCCCGCGGCGCGAGAAATATCCCCCTGCGGTACGGACGGTGCGAGAACGCCAGGATCAGCGCGACGTCCGGCACCTGGGCGCTCGCAAATGTTCTTGCCGCGATTTTGCCGGAGTAGACGTATCCCGCGTGGGGCGTCATCACTCCGAGCGCACTTTTTCTCTCGGGCGGATCGGACTCGAAAAATCCAGCCAGTGTCTCCCGAAGCTCGTCAGCGTCCTCAGGATACCAGCTTCCCGCGTATGCGGCTCTGCGGATCATACCGTCCTCCGGTAGAATTCTACCCCAAAAACCGGCTCGCGGTTGCTTTTTCAGACTACGAAGTTCACGAGTTTCCCCGGCACGACGACGACTTTCCGCACCGTCTTGCCTTCGAGCTGCGATTTGATCTTTTCGAGATCGCGCGCCGCCTGTTCGATGAACGCGCTGTCCGAGCCTGCAGGCACGACGACTTTGTCCCGCAGCTTCCCCGCGATCTGCACCGGAATTTCGATCTCGTCCTCCTTCGCGGCGTCTGCGTCCGCCTCAGGCCACGGGTGGAACGCCAGCTCGTCGGTCCTTCCCTGGATTTCCCACATCTCCTCCGCGAAGTGCGGGACGAACGGATCGAGCAGCACCGCAAGCGTCTTCAGAATCTCCTTCAGGCAGTAAAGGTCCGCGGATGAACTTTCTGCGGTCCAGTTCGCCTTTTTCGCTACGTTCATCAGTTCCATAATCGCGGATATCGCGGTGTTGAACTTGAAGTTGCCTTCGAGATCGCTCGTGACCTTGATTATCGTCTGGTGCATCTTGCGCCAGACTGTTTTGACACCGGGCGTCGGCTCGCCGCGTTCGAACTCGCGGCTCTTCACGAGATGCGCGTTCGTGTGCAGGAACGTCCACACGGCCTGTAAAAACCTGTGCGGACCCGCGATGCCGTCGTCGCTCCAGAGCGCGTCGTCCTTGGGCGGGCCGACGAAGAGCGTGTACAGGCGCTGCGTGTCCGCGCCGTATTTTTTTATGATGTCGTCTGCGCTGACGACGTTGTACTGCGACTTCGACATCTTGTCGAGCTTGACCCTTACAGGTCTCCCAGTCGACTTCTCGACGAGGACTTTTCCACCCTCGACGTTAAGCCCCGGTTCGTAATACGTCGGGATCGGTTTTCCCTTGTCGTCCACTACGTCCGGATAGAACCACGCCTTTCCCTTGCCGGTCTCTTCGAGGGCAGCCGTCAATCCGGAGTCGTCTCGCCATTCGACCTCGTTACCTTCGAGGTACGCGCGGGTCGTGTGGCTCCACCTCGAATGGGCCTGTATCATCCCCTGGGTGAAAAGGTTCGTGAACGGCTCGCCAAAATCGATGAGGCCGAGGTCGCGGATCGCCTTCGTGAAGAAGCGCGCGTAGAGAAGGTGCAGGATAGCGTGCTCCGCGCCGCCAACGTATTGATCGACGGGGAGCCACTTGCCCACGTGACCCGAGTCGAAAACTTTGTCCGCATTGTTTGCGGAAATGTAGCGAAGGAAGTACCACGATGAATCGACGAACGTGTCCATCGTATCCGTCTCGCGCTTCGCCGCGCCATCGCACTGCGGGCAGGTCGCGTTCGTGAACGAATCGAGCTTCCCGAGAGGATTCCCGCCCTCGGCTGTGAAAACCACATCTTCGGGCAGCGTCACGGGAAGGTTTTCGTCCTTCTCGGGAACGTAGCCGCATTTGTCGCACTTGATCATCGGGATGGGGCATCCCCAGTAGCGCTGACGAGAGAGCAGCCAGTCGCGAAGACGATACTGGATCGCCTTTCCGCCGATACCGCGCTCATCGCACGCTCTGGTGATATTTTCGATGGCATCGCGGTTGCTCTGCCCGTTGAATTCCGCGGAGTTGACGAGGTTGCCTTCGCCCACGTACGCGGCCTTCATTTTCACGGCGTCGAGGATTTCGCCCGCGGGATTGATGACGATTTTCACCGGGAGCTGATGATCCCGCGCGAATTCGAAGTCCCGCTGATCGTGCGCTGGGACCGCCATCACGATGCCGGTACCGTACATCAGCGCGTAGTCCGCGATGTAGAGCGGCACCTTCTCCTTCGTGAACGGATTGATGAGGTTTCTGTGAGTGTAGATCCCCTTGCGACCTTCCTCGCCGATTTCGCGGGAAAGTGCGTCCATCTCGCGGAGTTCCTTCGCGAACGCCTCGACCGGTTCGCGCTTTGGCTCCTCGACGCGCGAAAGCAGATTCCCGAGCATCGGGTGCTCCGCCGCGATGCTGACGAAGGTCACGCCGAAGACGGTGTCGGGGCGGGTGGTGAATACGCGCATTCGCGTCTCGTGCTCGCCTTTGTATTTGAAAACGCCGAAGGACGGAACGTCCTCTCCGCGCTCGACTTCTGGAACGTTCGGACAGGTTTCGTCGAGGAAGAAATCGATGTAGCAGCCGCTCGAACGACCGATCCAGTTCTTCTGCGCGGTCTTCACGCTCGTGGGCCAGCCTTCGAGCGTATCGAGCGAATCGAGAAGCTCGTCGGCGTATTCCGTTATCTTGAAGAACCACTGCTCGAGGTCCTTCTGCACGACGGGATGCCCCGTGCGAACGTCCCGGCCTTCGACGACCTGCTCGTTCGCAAGCACCGTCCCGAGCGCTTCGCACCAGTTCACCGGCGCGCTCTTCCGATACGCGAGACCGCGTTTGTAGAACTGGATGAAAAGCCACTGCGTCCACTTGTAGTAGTCTGGTCGGCACGACGCAAGCTCCTTGTCCCACGAATAGCGGATGCCCCACTGCCTGAACTGCTTCTTCAGGATTTCGATGTTTTTGTAGGTCCACGTCGCCGGGTGGATCTTGTTTTTTATTGCGGCGTTCTCAGCCGGAAGTCCGAAGGCGTCGAATCCCATTGGCGCGAGAACGTTGTAGCCGCGCATGGTCTTGTAGCGGGCAAGTGCGTCGCCGATAATGTAATTGCGTCCGTGTCCCACGTGGAGCGTGCCCGACGGATACGGGAACATCATCAGGCAGTAATACTTCGGGCGCTTCTCCTCGGCGATGTCGCATTCGAGCAGTTTCCGCTCTTCCCAGCGCTGCTGCCACTTCGCCTCGATAGCTGTAAAATCGTACTCGGGAACGTTCATATTTCTTCTCTTCGCGTATTCACTCGACGTGTCAGGCGCTTTGAAAGCGTCTGGGACGTCATCTTCCGGCATCATAACCTTTTAACGACCGGTTTTAACGAGGTTCATGAAAAATCGAACCATGCGTGGTACACTCGAAGTACCTTCCCTGGAAAAGGAGCGCCAATGAGAGTCAGGATTGCGATTATTGCTTTCATTTTGCCCGCGATCGCTTCGGCTATGGCGGGCGCGATGGAAATCACCGTCGAGCGGGAGTTCCAGGCTGAAATAGACCGCGCGATCAAATTCGGCGCGCAATACGTCGCGGGGACGCAGCGCTCGGAAGACGGCGGGTTTCCGTTTTTCGGCGGCGGGTCCAACTGGGAGGAAGGCGCCGCGGCGCTAGCTACGCTAGTGATGGTCAAAAGCCGGGAGTACGCGCCCGGGTCCGACAGGGTGCGGAAGGCGTTCGAGTTCATCAGGAAGAAGATGACCGAGCATTTCAATAGCGACAAAGGGCTTGCGACTTATTCCGTCGCGTTCACGATGATGGCGATCGAGGCCTGTAACGTGGAGAACTCCGCGCACCAGGGCCGTCCCGGAAGCTCGGACGCCTGGTTCGCGCCGGGCGACCGCGAATGGATGAAAGATATGGCGGAATGGCTAGCGAAAAATATCTCCGGGGAAAACATTTGGGGGTATCCGGACAAGACTCCGGACCTTTCGAACACGCAGGTCGCGCTGCTGGGGCTTGCGTCGGCTCATCGCTGCAAAGTCGACGTGGACGACCCTTCGATCTACCGAAAGGTGCTCGATAGACTTCTCGAGGCTCAGCAGCGCGATGGAGAAGTGATTCCGCGGGAACTCGTGATTTACGATCGGGATGAGGTCCAGGCGCGCGGCCCGCGGGAGACCATCTCGTCCGGCGGAATAAGCTGGGGAGACACGAACGGCAATTTCGGCGATCGGGCCCGCGGGTTCGGGTATCGTCCGGTGGAACAGGGCGCGTACGGCTCGATGACCTGCGGCGGAATCGTCTCGCTCGTTCTGTGCAAGGGAATCCTCACGGGGATGGGAGAGGAGATCGAGGGCGAACTGAGCCGGAAGATCGACCAGAGCATCTATGACGGTCTCGCGTGGCTCCGGAAGCACTACGTTCTCGATAAGAACCCGTCCGACACCGGCGCTGAGATCGGCTGGCACTACTATTATCTCTACAGCCTCGAACGCGTCGGCGTGCTTGTCGGGACGGAGTTCATCGGCAGGCACATGTGGTATCGCGAAGGCGCGAGATACCTCGTAGACGCGCAGGTGAAGGACCGCGGCGACAACCTCGGCTCGTGGCTAGCGCCGACGAACGCCCAGGCCGGCCAGACGAGCGAATCGCTGTACCGCTTCGGCGATACATGTTTCGCGGTTCTGTTTCTGAAGCGCAGCACGATGCCGCTGCGCGCGGTGATCACGCCTCCGCCCGAGAGGCCGACGACGCCGCGACCTGCGCCTCCGCCTGAGAGGCCGACCACGGGTGGATAAGAATCCTCGATCTATGGTCCTCGATCCTCGATCCTCCGATATGACATGCATTCCACATTCGCATGACAAAATCATGAAGATCATTTTCTATGATCTCCCGTGTTGAGTCGAGCTTGAATCACTCACACAGGGAGCGAAAGAAAAACCAGATACGAGTCTGACTGAAATTAAGGCCGGGTCACCAATGTGGTAGTCAACCAAAAGGGGGGGTTGGCTATCTAGGTCGAAGGCCTGACAGATGAAAGAGTTCTTCAGTTTTCGGGGCTGAAGAGCTCTTTCTGTTTTTGGATAGCGGATAGTGGTTGATGGCTTTTCTAACAGCCAGCAACTAACAACAACGCCACCAGCAACTATTCGACGAGATACGCCGTGACGCGGCTGTCCGCGACGATGAGGACTTTCCGGCCGTCGCCTAGATTCGTGATCGAAAGGTTGCCCGGAACGCGGTACGAACGATAACGATAACCGTCGATCTGTCTCTCCTGCGAGGTGTCGGTGGATTCGCTGTCTTCCGGAAGGTAGAAAATGTTCTCGAAAAAGTCGCTGCGCGCTGAACCCGGCGAACTAGACATTCTATCCGCCTGAATCTGCGCAGAGTCCCGCGACGTGTGCGGAAGGCGGATCAGCGTCGGCTCCTCGATTCCGAACATCTTGCCGCGCCTGATCTTCAGGACTCCGTAAGTGCAAGGCAGGTACATGTAGTCCGGCGTGAAAAGCCCGCGACCCGTGATCGAGAAGTTCCCGGCCGTTTTGAATCTATCGAGTTCGATCGTGGTCGACTCGTCGAGGACGTTTTCGAAGCGCACGTCGATCTGTTCGATGGTCGTTCCGGATGAGATGTACGCCTTCTGGTTGCTCGCGCCGAGGAAGTGGTCGTATTCCGCGGGCAGCGAATCCTCGAACCTCGTCGGCGGATAGAAATGCAGCAGCCTTCCCGTTCCCGCTTCGAAGAAGAAGATGCGGTCGCTGTCCCTCGGCGCGACGCAGAACTCCCCGATCTCGACCTGCGAAACGCTGTCGAAATAATAAGTCTTCGGCGCGTTGTAACGCCAGAGGTCCTGTGTCTGCTGCGTCTTCGGCAGGTGGTAGAGCGTCACCCACGCGACGTCTCCGGTGTCGATATCGACACCCGCGATGCTTCCCGCGTTCGACGACACGAGGATCAGCCCTTCGTACTGAACCGGAGGATCCGGAATCCGCGGGCTTTCGTTCGAAGGTCTCCAGGGCGAGCTCCTCGAAAAGCTCGACGACACCGTCGTTATCCACTTTAGGCAGTCTTCGCCGATTTCGGTCTTGTCCATCTTGCAGACGGACACGGGACGTTCGTTTCCCATCCCAACGGAAGTGACGTAGACGCCGTTTCCGTAAATGAGCGGATTGAATCCGTATATCGACTGGAACCTCGGGTCCCTGAAAAGCGAATTCGATTCGCGAAGGTCTGTGAACACGTCGACGAAGAGATTGTCGAAAACGATCGCGCCGTCGCGGGAGGTGTCGAAGCCGATGAGGTTCGACATCGTGGTCCCGCCGCCGTAGATATTGTAGTTGCGCGAGCGGAGGTAGAGGTTCGCGTAGAGGTTTCCTTCGTCGAGACACGCGCCGACGGGGAAATTCGGATCGCGGACGTACTGGGTCATCGCGGTTCCCTGCGGCGAATTCGGATCGCCCCACTCCCGGCCGTTCATAATCGGAAGCATCGGGGTCTCGACTTTTCCGGAGCGCAGATCGACCTTGAACCCCCCGCCGGGGACGGGGATGAACACGCTCTTCTCGTCGAACAGCGGAAACACCCCGGCGAAGTTGTAGTTCGTCTGGTTGTAGCCGTAGCCGTTCATCCGGATAATGCCGTAGTTCGGATCGTACATCTCGCGCTGCTCCATCCGGACGCTCGAAAGCAGCGACGCAAGCTCCTTCAGACCGACGGACCAGAGCACGCAGGAATCCGGATCGAAATTCTCCTCGCCGAATCCGAGGAACACCTCCGGAAGTTGCAGCTCGATGCCTTCGGGCAGAGTCTTCCGATAAAGCGGTGAAGGCTGCGGATTGTTCCGCTGAATTATCGGAGTCCGGTTCCGGGCAGAATTCTGCATCTGACGGACCCGCGCGAAGTCTTGCAGCATTCGATCCAGAATTTCCCTCGGCAGCCCGCGAAGCTCAGGCGGGATCTCTTCGATCGCCTCCGGCTGCTCCGGTTCAGGCTCATCCGCCTCGCTAGGCGCTTCCCCACCGCCAAGCGCGCGGATCGCGTCCGGATTCGCGCCCGCGACGATCTGGACGTATTTTTCGTCGCGGTAGTGCTCCATCGTTACGCTGTGGAGAGTATCCTTTGGTCCGGTCGTGTGGATTCCTCCGCCGAGGGGCGTCAAGGTCGCGCCGCCTAGGGATGAGAACTCCAGATCGGAAGAGATGCTCATTCTCTGACCTTCCGGCAGGCTCCATTTCGAAGGCGTCCCGAAAGTTCCATCCCTTTGTCCGACGTTCAAGGTGCGCTCGCTTACGAAGTCGAGAAGTTTGATAGTTCCAAGCCCCGCGATTTCGATCCTCGCGTCGCGGTACGATTTCTCGACGGCGGGGAGGAGGTGATATTTCAGCGCGGGGTAGTCGCCCACGCGGTAGTAAACGTCCGCCATGAACGCGAAAAGATAATGCCTTCTGCCGAAGTGGTTCGGATACCTGCGCATAAGTATCCGGAATACGCGGGCCGCGCGGTGCATGTCCCCCGTTTCGTAGTGGAACAGCGCGGCCTTTTCGAGCACTGAAGGCGACGATTCCGCCAGCGGGTTGCGTTTCACGACGCTTTCGAGCGCGATAGGGTCGCTGGAACTTGCAAGCGCGTCCTGAAGCGCGGATTCCTGCGAGATCGCGAGGTTTCTCGTTACCTGTGCGGGCAGCGAAAGCAGAAGTTCCTCGATGACTTCGAGCGCGGGACGGAACAGCGCCGCGCCGTAGATGCTCGCTGCGTCCGCGGGTTCGACCAGCACGAGGGTTTCCCGCGAGACCCTCTGCGCAAGGATTCTGAGGTCCGAAAGCGCGCGATCGTAGCGCTCAAGCTCGATGCTCTGCCTTACGCTTCGGAGCGTCAGGATTATATCCCAGTCGACGTCGACGTTGCTAGGATTTCCGAGCATTCTGCTCGGTCCCGCGGTCGATCCCTCTCCCGCGGCTTCCTGGGATCTAGCGAGCGTCGCCGCGCAGATCAGCAGCGCCAGCGATAATAATGTCATAATCGATCGATGTCTCATAAGCGGTCCTGAACATTCGTGAGGGATTTCCAGTTTCCGGACGTTCTTCTTATAAACGACGTCAGCGCCTGACCGATCGGGATCCCGAATAGTTTTCCACTGAAAGTCGGGATCAGATACCTAAATCCCGCCCGTCGGATGCTCGAAAGACTAGACGGATTCCCCGCCTCGGACGAGGCCATCATAAGTTTCAGGTCCGGGTCACACGCGAGCATCTGCGGCAGAATTCGAAGCATCCATAATTGCAGTCTTTTCCCGCGAATTCCTTCCGGCGCGTAGCCGTCCCACAAAATTCCACGGTCGATCTTCTTGGTGTACAGGAGTCTGTACGCCGGGATTCCATCGTAGAAGAGGACGAACGCGCGATAGTCGTAATCGCTTCGATGCGGATCAAGACCTTCGTTCACGCCTTCGATCGAAGCGAGTTCGAGAGGCGTAACCTCCTCGATTTTCATGCACGCGGGGAGCTTCCAGATTTTCCGGGGCGGCATTACCCTTCCGTGCAGATAACCTCTCGATATTCGATTTTGCAAAGTCTTCACCGTCCTTTCAGATCGATTGACCTGCAAATCATACTCCAAACTAAAGGAAAACGCCAATCGCATGATGTGGATAAAAGTATCGGTTCGGTGTAACCCGGCTTCGGCATTAACTTTGTCTGGAGAATTCACTTCCCCTCACTAAGGGGGCTGTTGAAAAAGTACTCCAATGTTCAGGTGCCGGCACTTTCTCCATTCGAAGTTGCATTATTCTCGTTTGCGCGCGGGACAATGACAGAAGATTCAAGTGCCGGGCACCTTTTTCGACAGCCTCTAAAGTCCGGTCGGGAGGGCTGGAAAGTTCCAGTGAGGCGTCATGCGGCGCACCAACGTAGACATACACAACAACATATTTTATAAGTATTACTATAATGATAAAATACCTAATAAATGACGAATAGAAATAATAATATAGCTTATAAGATTACGACTAAGGCTAAGTCTAAATTACTTGCTATAAACGAACCTGCGCAAATCTGAGCGCGATTTTGTATGACTTATTAATTTCAGACTCCTAAGAAACTATCGTGGGCACCTGGGACCGCGGTCGTCTATGTCCGCAAAAGCCGCCAAACGTCTCGTTTGACGGCTCCGAATTATCGATGTCGCTCGCTTGAGATAGTTTCTAAGTGCCGGGGACGTGGCCGACCGAACGCTCACAGATAAAATCACGACTCGGCAAATTCGGAGATCGTCGTTTTAACCCGAAGACAGCGCTACTCTTCAAGGTTCACGCCGAGTCCGAGGCCTTTAAGCAGCGTGTTCCAGAACCAGCGCTGGAGCTGATTCCGGGTCCGGAGTTTCGTTACCGAGCGCTCGACGGATCCGCCCCGTTCGGCGTGACGTTCGCCGCTGGCTGTCGCGCGCTTGCACCAGAAGAGTACGTGCGCGCGAATGCTCTCCGCGGTTTTGTTTTCGTCGCTGAAAATCGGCGCGAGGCTCTCCAGGTGCCTCGACTTGCCTTTGAACGGATCCAGTTTACTGCTCGTTTCGGTTGTCATCTTCTCCTCCTGACTGACCGAAGCTACTTTCGGCAATATGTCTCCGAAACTTTTGACTCTGGATGGCAAACTCGAATCTTCTTTGTTTATTGATCCGACCGGGCCGTGTTATATTGTACAAAGACATCCGCCGCGCTGGACGGCGCGAACCTTTCTCGTATGAGCCTTTTTTGACACCGTACCGAGATGCGATTAAACAAATTCCTTTCCCTCGTTTCGATCTCGCTATTTCTTGCGGTTTCCTCCTGCCAGATTCAGATAGGCGAAGAGCGCGAAACATACCGCGGCATAGAACTGAGCGAAATGCCGCGGTTAGGTAAAAGCCACATGCACAAAGGCATGGTGGATTATTACGCCGGGGAATTCGATTTCGCGAAGCACCGCGGCGGCTTCGACTGACTACTGGACCCCTGACGGATGGAACACAGAGCGCGCAACACGATCATCGTAATGCTGATGGGGTTCATCATGGCGGGCACGATGTATTACATTGTCGTCCGACAGCAGCAGAGTATCATCGAACAAATGGACGAACTCGAACGCGAGGCGTACGCCTACGATCAGGGCTACGCTACCTCCGCGAGTTACAGAACCGTCACGACCGACGTCAGCCTTCAGTATTCGAGCTATCAGAGCACCCTTCGCTCGAGGTTTCCGGTGATCGACAACCCATCGTCGCTCCCGCTGAACGTCGGAAGTTCCCGCGGCAGAATCGTGGACCCAGAGTATCCGGACGTCACGAGTTTCGCCGCGACGTTCGAGAACGATAGCAGCGCAAACGTCGTCCACGTGCTCCTTGTGAAGGGATTCCGGGTGGAGCAGTTCCACAGCGCGGAAGTCTGCTATCGTGGCGCCGGCTGGGAATACGTGGCGCAGGACGTCCGCGAATTCGACCTCGGCGAAAGCAGGATCAGCGCCCGCTACGGCCTCGCGCGGAAGGATGGCAAAAAGCACCTCATAGTCTACTGGTACAACTTCCGGGACGCGCGCCGAGTCGTTTCAGGCGGCACCTCGATGATACGCGTTTCCGTCGACGTCCGCTCCGACCTTGCTACAGCCGAACGGGACCTGCAGGCCTTTCTGACGGGAGTCTTCGCGGACGCGGAAGAGTTCGACTACAGTCGGGCGCAGCAAGTTCAGACGGGCGCCCAGGCAAGGCCGCTCTCAAGGGACGTGGTCGAATCCCGCGACTGGCTGATTTCGAACATCGTCCCGAATGAGGTCGTCCCGAACCCTCCCGCGAGCCGTCGCGGACTCGTCCTCAGCTACCGGATAAGCGAATCGGACCCATCGTACCGATACGTCTATTCGAAGTCCGCTCTCTACGACAACGCTCTCGCCGCGATCGCGCTGACGATCACGGGCGATTTCGACCAGGCAGCCGGGATTCTACAGGCCACCCTGCAGAACGCGAGCGAGGACGGCAGACTCTGGTTCTCGATGAACACCCACAACACATTGCCTGACGAGTCGGACGCCTCGGAAGCGATCGATCGCACCGGCCCGGCAATGTGGATGGGGTACGCGATCTGCTTCTATCTGCAAGCGCAACTCGAAGCGAAGGGTGCAATGTGGCTCGCGATGGACGACGAGGGGTCGAGGTTCCTCCGTCTCGCGGAGCAGATCGCGTTGCGCTACGCGGGCTATCTCGTCGAAGGCAGAAACGACCAGCGCCGCGGGCTTCTCGCGGGAGGCGAGGGCAGTTACGTCCTTGCGATCGAGAACGAAGAAGTCGTGGAGAATTTCGTTCCGGGCGCGGTCCCATGGTCCAGTATCGAGCACAACTTAGGCGCGTATTTCTTCTTTCGGCTACTGTCGAAGGTTTCCGGAAGCGACGCGCACCTTCGCACCGCGACGGACATAGGCCGCGCGGTCGAACGCTGCTGGAATCAGAACTCGAATCAGTTCAACCGCGGCGCCCGCGTCGAAGGCCCGGATGTGGCCCGCGCGCTGGATTGCGCGAGCTGGGGATCGATTTACTGGACCGACACGGGTTCGAGACAGAAAGCCGCACTGGCGCTTTCGCAGACGGAGGCGTACTTCATTCGAACTCCGGAAGCGTCAGGCTTCGTCCCGTACCTCGAAGAACCCGTGTACGAGGACGCTTCGGTTGGCGAAAGGATGTTCCCCGGAAATCCTCGTCAAACCTGGGATGACCTCGGGATCGTCTGGAGCGAAGGCAGCTTCGGCGTCGCTCTCGCTCACATCCGCGCGGACAACAAGGTCCGGGCAGCGCAGATAGTCGAGGGCCTCACTTCGCTGCGCGCCAGCGGCGGTTATCGGTGCGCGTCGGCGGACGTCCCGTTCCAGATGGGAACGCCGCCGAGCGTCGCGGGCACCGCGTGGTACATAATCGTGAAAGAGAATCTCGCCGGCAACGAAACAGCGGAACGATTCTGGAATAATGGAAAGTGACATTATATTCGTGCCGTCTACGAATTATTTGTAACATAACGCTGTCATCGAAAAATCGTGAATGTTCCGTGAACCACGTTGTTTGGAACGTTCCCCAGGCGTTTCCTTTGCGTGGCACGGTCATCCTGACCGTGAAAACACGGACGAGACGTCCGTGCCACGTGTTTCACGGAACGCTCACGAAAAATCGTACAGTAAATTCGTAGACGGCACGAATATAATATATGGTTCAGTCCCCGCTGGTGTCGTCCGTGTCTTTGACCGCATTCAGCACCGAAAACGGGGGACTCGTGTCGCGGAAGATCATCGTCGTGTGTTCGCCGACGATGGCTTCGATCGTGCGAAGTTCGCGCAGATACGTATAGAACTCGGGGTCCTTCCCGTGGGCCTCGGAGTAGATTCGCGCCTGCTCGCTCTCGGTCTGCGCCTGAATCCGTCCCGCTTCGAGGGTCGCGTCCGCGAGTATCCGCTGTCTTTCGAGGTCGGCCTGGCTTCTGATCTCCTGAGCCTGCCTGCGGCCTTCGCCTATGTACGTTGCGATCAGTTCGCCCCTTTCGGCGCGCATCTGGTCGAACACCGCACGGACGTTTTCCTCGGGAAGCGCCACGCGCGAGACTCCGACCATCAGGATTTCGATCGCGTAATCCTCACCTGCGAGCCTTCTGACCTCTTTTTCGATTTTCCCGCTGAGGCTCGATTCCGTCTCCTTCGTGGCGCAGGCGTCGAGGATTTCATCGAACTTCATCCCGCCAATGACGGAGTTCCGCGCGCTGCGGACGAGTTTATCGAGGTTTTCTTCCGCGCCTTCGCCAGGGCCGTTACGGACGTAGAAGTCGAGGATGCGCTGCGGGTCGACTTGCCAGACTACGAAGGTTTCGAGGATGACGCTCGTTCCGCCCGCGGTGAGCGACTCAGAGATGCGGTTTTCGCTGGTCCGCGCGCGCAGGTCGACCTCAGCCGAGTCTTCGAGCGGATACGGCAGCTTGAAATAAAGTCCCGGCTCGCTCTGCACCGCCACCGGCTCGCCGAAGCGAGTCAGAATCGCGGCCCGGCGTTCGCGGACGGTGTACCCTGACGCCGCGGCGAGCACGAGCAGCAGCACGATTAATACGATTGACGATCTGATAACGATAGAACGCATGTTCAATTACGAATTACGAATTACGAATTACGAATTACTCTAACAACTATCCCCCAACCACTATCCACTACTTTTTCCTGAAATCGAATTCATACTCGACGGCTCCCCCCGCGCCTTCGATTGAAAGCGCATCGTCCACGATGATTACGTTCTGGTTGCGAAGAGCGTCCTTCAGCGCGTCCAGCCGCGACTGCCAGAGCACAAGAGCCGGGGAAATCTTGTACGCTTCGTATCGCGCGGCGTCGGACATCGTTTCCGCCCGCGCTGCGGATACCGTCTCGAGCCTTGCGGCGGACGCTCCCGAAACGAGACGATCCGCATCGATCTTCGCCTCAGAAAGCTGCTGGCTTTCGTACGCCTTCGCTTCGAGCCGCAGAGTCTCCTCGTCGAGCCGCGCGCTCATAAGCGCCTGAAACGCGGGCGCGACGCTCGCCGGCGGGAAAATCCCGTTCGCAAGCACTGCGACGATCTCGATCCCGAGCTTTTCCTTCTCAGCGGCGTTCACGAGCGCTTCCCGGACGTACAAACTCACGTCCGCGTCCCCGGCGATGCCGAGAAGCAGATCGCCCGCTTCGAACGACGCGCACATTCTCGACACGATTTCCCGCGCCATCGCCGACAGCCGGGTATCGGGATTCTGGGAGGAATGCAGATACTCGCGAAGGTCCGTTATGCGATATTGCACCGCGAGGTCGAAGCCGATCAGCGCGCGGTTCGAATCGCCGCGCCTTGCGAAGTAGTATGGCTCGTCGTCGGACTTGTAAGTGAACACCAGCGCCTCGTTCTCCGCGCCGCCGGTTCCGACTTCGATCGTCTTGATCCGCTCCGCGTCGACGCGCACTATGCGATCGAGCGGATACGGAAGACCGAAGTGCAGTCCTGGTTCCAGAATTTCGCCTTCGCGGGTAGCGCCGAATCTTTCCCGGATCGCCCTTTCGCCCGGCGCGACGATAGTGAACGCAGTGAGAAGATAGAAAACGAGCGCCATCGAGAGCGTCAGCCAGAGCGAAATCCGCCGCGTGAAACGAAGCGCGTACGAACCTTCGAGGTCCATACCGAAATGAAGTTTCAGCACCTTCGCGAATCCCCGTAGCGGAACCGAATCGTAGCACAGAAGGTCCACGGTGAAGAATTCCGTCCCGAACCTCGTGTTTTCGAGGTCCGCGTCCGACGCGAAGAACCCGAACAAGGTCCGAAGAACCTGCTCGATGGCCATCGCGACGACGATCGCGAAAAGCGCCCAGGACGCGATCAGGATGATTACGAAGAACGATTCGAAGTACCTGACGATGAGAAGCGAAAACGCGATGGTTGCGCTCGCAAGCGAAGTCAGCCGCAGAATTCTGATCAGCCCCGGGATTTCCGGCGCGGGATTTTCGATTCTCGATAGCAGCGCGATTTCGAGGGTCAGGAGGAACGACGCGAACAGAAGTACGAATCCAAGTATCGCGAAGTGCTCCATCGAGTTCGCGATCGAATCCGCGTCGAAGGTTGTGACGAACGTCGCCGCAGCGCCGGCGGGGAGTAGCGCGCGCAGAGTTTCGAACGCGATCTTTCCGAACTTCGCGAATTCCGTCAGCGCCTGCTTTTCCGGGAGGAAGCTTTCGTCGTTCGCGGACTTCGACTTCTCATCGACGAACTTTCCACGCCGCAGCGCCGTACGGACCGAGCCGTAGATCGAAATCGCCCCGAACAGCATAAACGATGCGACCAGCGCAAGCGCGGCGACATTGAGGTTCAGCGCAAGCAGGACTAGCGCGACCGAACAAACGACAAGGCCGTGCGCGGACGCGCCGAGTATTCCAGGGAGTTTTGACGAAGATTCGTTAGCCACGTCTATATAAGTTGTCAGGAAGCTGCCATATCAGTTCAAATATTTTAACACAGGGAATTGGAATTTTGCAGTAACTTTTAAAGTATGGTACGCTGCTGATAGAATTTCGAGCCAGCAATTCACGGAGGTTTGAATGAGAAAGTCCGCAATCGTTTGCTACATATTTCTTTTTCTGACAAGTTTATCGCCCGCGCTGTTCATAGCAGTGTTTCCAGGGACTTCGCGCGCCGAAAACGTCGATCCGTACGTATTCGTCCCAGGCGAATTCGAGGAAGGGAGACTCGTC
Organism: Planctomycetota bacterium; assembly: GCA_024653775.1. GTDB lineage: Bacteria > Planctomycetota > UBA8742 > JACQVU01 > JANLHZ01 > JANLHZ01. Next base: position 43,346 of record JANLHZ010000196.1, read on the forward strand.
GTCACCGACGAAGGCGTGCCCGTCCTTCATCTCGCGGGCGACGCGAGGGAACGGGGGCTTCAGTACGGCACTCTTTGCAAAATCCAGTTCGAGGAAATGTCAGCGACCCTGGACAGGCTGCTTTACATGCGCGGGATGCAGATGATTTCGCGCCCGACGCAGAGGACGCTCGAAGCTAACCTTCCCGAGGACGCGATCACGGAGATGAAAGCCATCGCGGAAGCCGCGGAAGTGCCCTATGACGACATTCTGTTCATGAACCTCGCAAGCGACCTCTTCAAGATGTTCGGATGCAGCGCGATCGTTGCGGACGGCGCGGCCTCGAACGGCGAATATATGTACGGCCGCAATCTCGACTACAACAACTTCGGCGGAATCTTCCACAAGACGAGCCTCATCGTCAGCGTCGATCCGGACGAAGGGAACAGCTACATCAGCGTTTCTTTCGTCGGACTCGTTGGCGTACTCTCCGGAATGAACGAGCACGGACTGACGATCTGTACCCTCGAAATACCCGACGGTCTCAACACTTCAGGAGTTCCATATCAGTTCCGCTACCGCGAAGTTCTTATGGAGTGCGAGACCCTCGCGGACGCGATCGAGCTTATCGACACGCAGGCTCGCACGACGAACAACTGCCTTGTCGTCGCGGACGGAAATCACGATTACGCGGTTATCGAGCAGGCGCCGGAGCAGATTATGGTGCGCTATCCGGACGAAAGTCAGGAGGCGATCTGCCAGACGAACCATTACCACATCGAGGAGATGAAGCCGCTGCAGGATACCGACCTGCGCGCGCTTTACAACCAGGCGTCGCCTTCCGGGACGATGCGCAGGTACAACACCCTCTGCAATGAGGTGAACACGTATTACGGAAGCATCACGCGGGAACAGATCATCGAGGCGCTCGACGATGCGAATCAGGGCGGAAACACCATTCAGTCGATGATTTTCTACCCCGACTCGCTTGACGTCGAAGTCGCGTTCGGCGAGCCGCCGACGTCTGGTCTTCCGTTCCACCGCGTGAACGCGGAACGTCTCTTTACGCCGGAGGTCGTCGCGCGCGTTTCGTCCGCGCAGCGCGAGCAGCCGGTCGGCGTGCGGGACGAGGATTTCTAGGCGACTATCTCGATCGGTGGTAGCGCAGACGTCCCGTGCCGGTCACTTCCAAACGTGGCACGAGCATCCTGCCTCACCATACTACACATTCTCAGCGCGGCTATATTACATTTTATTCGTGCCGTCTACGAATTTACTGTAATATTATTGCCGGACGGCCGGTGAACCACATTCGCGGCAATTGCAATACCCGCGTCCTCGCAGTTCTTAGAAACTATCTCAGGCGAGCGACATCGATAATTCGGAGCCTTCAAACGAGACGTTTGACGGCTTTTGCGGACGAGGACGTCCGCGGTCCCAGGGCTACGAAGATTAGACTTTCGGTTCATCCGCGGGTTTTTCGGCCTTTGCCGCCGCGGCCTTCTTCGCCTCGGCTTCGCGCTTTCTCTCGGCGGCCTTCTCTTGTTTGACGCGCTCTTTCTCGCTCAGAACGGCCTGAAGTTCGCCCTTCGTGTAGAATCCTTCGCCGAAGCTACGGACCTGGTCGATGTATTCGTAAGTCGAATACTCGAAGTCGTGGGTCATGATCAGACTCGTACGCTTTTCCGTCTTGTCTTCCGGGCACGCCTCGACGCAGAGGTGGCAGTAGATGCACCTTCCGAGGTCGATGTCGAAACGGCTGATTCGTTTCTTGTTCGTAACGGTCGGCTCGATTTCGATCCAGAAGCAATCAACCGGGCAAATCTTCTGGCAGTTGAAGCAGCCGATGCAGAGGTCGACGTCGTTGAAAAGATCGCCGCGAAAACGGTCGGGGAAAAGCGATTCGTACAGCTTTTTGTCTTCCTCGGTCTCGGGCGGGTACATCAGGATTCGCTCGTTGAGCGTTCCGTGGTAGAAGTGCCTGCCGGTGAAGTTGTTGCCTTCCTTATCGCCACGTTTGCCGTGGTTCAGGAGGAGTTTGCCGGTGACGCGCATTCCCTTCGCCGTAGTGACGAGTCCGGTGAATATTTCGCCCCACCAGTCGATGAATCCTTTTACGAAGCCGATCATATAATTATTAGTCGGTAGTCAGTTGTGGGTAGTCAGAAACCGTCTGACGAAGCGGACCAGTCAGCCGCTTCCAAGCCGTAATCCTACCATCCTTCTTTACTAACTCCCACATTCCGAAGAAAATTTCGAGTCTGGACTCGCACGGAGGAAGTACTCGGCGTGCGTCAGGAACCGAAGCGCAACCAGCCTCGCGAGGGTTTCCGCATGACTACGGACGAAAGCCGCTGCGTCAGCGTTTTGAACGGATTCGAACGCGCGTCGGTTCGCGGAACTGCGTTCCGACCATCTCTGCGCGAATTTCTTCGTCGCGCGGACGACTCGCGAATCCTCTGTTCGCGCCATCAGGTCCGACGCGACTTGCGACGATCTGAAACACCTGCCGCGAAGCGAGGCTTCGTCTTCTCCTGGGTAGAGCGCTTCGAGCACCTTCCGGGCGTGTTTGTCCGGGGCGACGCAGCCGTGGCGGGTGAAGCCGCTGCGTTCGAGGAATCCGGTGAACCTCCCCATGGCAGTCTGGCACTCGATCCACATTCCTGGCATTCGCGCGAGGCAGCGTTTGAGGAACCACGAACTCGCCCCCGTCGCGCGATACGGCTCGTCGATGACGAACCTCGAAAGCGTCCTTAGGTTTTGGTTGAGCCAGAGCGCTTTCGTTTTCGCATCCGACTTCGCGTGCGCGGGAAGGAGCTTCGTTCGTAGCGAGTGCTCGATGCACGGATACGCGAACACCGCGATGCCGACGTCCTGGTCCCGGTCGCGCAGGAGGAAAACCTTGTAGACGAATCCGAGCCGTCCTTCGCGATAGTGTAGCGGCGCGAAGATCAGGTAGTCCGAGCGTCTCCCGTCATGGATTTCGAGACGATCCGTCAGACTGAACGCCATTTTAGATTCTTGGTTTTCGATTTTTGAACTTAGGTTTTCTCCCCGTTCCCGGATTTTCGGAGCACGCAGCCCGCGCATGGTTATCACCACGTCCGGCTGGAGATCGCGTTCAACGGTGTGGTCGCAGGTGGCGATGACGATCGCCACACCGGGATGGTCGTCGTGCCAGCGTTTAATCGAGAACGCGATCGACTTGCGCGTGACTTCGTCGAGACTCGATCCGAATTCGTCGAGGAAAATACAGACGTCGGAACCCGATCTGACGGATGAACCCAGGTACGTCTCGGCTTCCGCCTTTTCGAGCATCAGGGCGAGTTCCGCGCGATACCGCTGCCCGGTGGAGAGCGCGCGGATGGGTTTCAGCCAGGTAAGCGCGTCCGCAAGTCCAGCGCGAACGAGTTTTCGAATCCGCTCCTCCGCGCTGCCGCTGACGAGTTCGATCAGGATTTTCGATTTTTCATTCTCGATTTCTGAAACGAATCCATCCACCAGGGCATCTTCCGGGTGAAGCGGGTAATCAATTCGTAATTCGTCATTCGTAATTGACGAAGCAGCCAGCTTTTCCCGGACCCGCTCGCGCCCGTGACGAGGACGATTTTGCCTCCGATTTCCGGCGCCTCGAAGCCGGGCGCGATTTCGAAGATCCTCGCGTGATCCGTAAGTCCGAATCCCGCGACCGCGTCCGCGAGTTCCGCGCTCTCCGGCAAGTCTATTTCGAATGACATTAGGCCCATGGAATAATTAATAATTAATAACGGCTTTGTTGCATAAATCAGAAATTGGCGCCGGTGCCCCCTTTCCCCCGCATTCAGCCTGCCGCTGCGTAGCTTGCCGGCATGCCGAGTTCTGTCAT
>JANLHZ010000204.1 GCA_024653775.1 Planctomycetota bacterium
AGTGTCGCTATTCGGGTCGGCGGGCAGCTTCGCGAGCGCTCTCGCTGCTGCGCGCGCGTGTTCGTCCGTCCCTGTCCAGAGTTCCGTAGTAAGTCTCGCACGATCTCGCACAGGGTCGAGACTTGAAAGAGTAGCAAGAGTCAGTTCCTCGGAATTAGCGACCGCGCTTTCCGCGGAAATGAAATTCCGGACGACCTCATCTCCTTCTCCCCAACTCGCGAGAAATTTTAGTATCTCCGCGCGAAACCTCGCATCCGGCTCCGCGTTATACCACGAAATCACAAGGTCGCGATTCTCTGGATTGAAGTTGGTCTCTCCGCCTTGGGTCTCGCTTCCAACCTGAATCACTGAATTTTTAAGTCGGAACGGAGACGTAAGTATCCATTTGTCTTCTGTCATCGTATAACTGATCGAATGATACCGGTACACGGGTGTAACGGCAAAGCGAATATTCAGTGCGAGGGCGCGAACTTCAACGTCAATCTCCGGCGACAAAATAACATCATTTAATGCTTTCGTCTTTAACTGGCTATCGACTGTTCCAATCAACGAGGCAATAATCGCGGTCCTTCTGCGGGTCATATTTTGCGTGATCGAATCTTCGAGTAGCTCGATTGCGTGATCGCAAACCTCTGGATGAGAGTTTATTATATCACCGAGTCTATTAAGATCATCTATATCAATAGGATTTTGCAGCCTCGACAATTGATATCGTTCAATAAATTCAATACCATCGAGAATCTCATCAAACTCGTCGATATACCGATCAATACTTACTGGTTGAGATTGCTCGCTAAGTTCGTCAGTTCGATCGAATCCTCTGCTATATTCTCTAAACTTTGAAAGACTTCGCGCTGCTCCAGAATACTCTTTCTCCAATCGTTCCAATCTTCTTCGTTCTTCATCGATGAAACTCAATGCCTCTTCCCGACTATTTCTATGTCGTTCTAAAAACTCCTTTGTTTTCGAGAGATAGTCCTCAAATCCGCGATAACCCATCCCTTGAAAAATTAGATCAAGATCGCTGGGTTCTTGGCGAATTGCAGGCTCTTCTTTCTCTACGTCCCCAGATATATCTCCATTCTGAGAATTCGGTTGTTGTTCTGAAGAAGGCCTTTGTTCAAAATCTTTCAGTGCGGTGTGATAAATGCGTTCTTCATCGGTTGATGAAGAAAATTTAACTGTTCTTTCTATCAGAATACCGATGAGAACAACGGAAACGAAACAAAGGAATATGATGCCTTTAATTTTCATTGATATGCCACCTGACTAACTGGAGCAATATCCAAATGCTTCATATATATATACGGCGAATAATATTCATAAAGATCCAGCGCATCAATGGCTTTATCCACAGCTTCCTGGGAAACCTCTCGTTCTGCAGTTCGTAAAGAAAGCTCCTTCATCGCAGCTTCTAGTTGAACACTATACTCAACACCCAACTGGCGGGCCAACTCTCTATCTTCTTCCAATGCATCAATCTGAGCCTTCAGATCTTTGTTGGTAAAGGCTAATGTAATTATTTCGTTTTTTAAGAACTCATAAGCTTCAATGCTTCCCTCAACAGGCACCAACTGATCATTTATTTCATTAATACGGCCATTAATCAGGTCGATCGCATCGTCTCTAACGTCGGTTGCAGTCTGGATTCGTCGTTGTCGATCCCTATCATTTTGACGAGCATTTGCGTTGATTCTATCGATCTGCTCCCTATATCGACTCTCCACTCGGCTTGACTCACGCTGTGCATTTTCCCTAAGTCGATATAGCCTTTCCGCCTCTCTTCTCAACCCTTCTATTTGTGGTTCGACCTCTGCGAGCGCAGCGCCATATTTTTCGATCTTTTCAGTATTGCTTTCTATCTGCTTGGTTAAATTCTCTATTGCAAGCGTATCACTAACATATCTTAGATTTTCTTTCAAACGCGCAGCCGTTGTTTTTGTAATTTTAGTATTTAACCCGTCTATCGCTGCGTCCAAATTTTTGACTTCGATTTTTCCCACGTCCCGTTGAGTTGTGAAAAAGACCGGAGCATCAATAAGTGGCGTAATATATTGATCCCGCAGGTTACAGAGTGCGTTTAGATATTGTTCATTATCCTCGGAATGCAGATACGCATCAGCCAAGCTGGTTGCCTGGAACCAAATGTTTTGGATTGAAGTTCCCAGGTGATCTTCAAGAGTTTTACTCGTAGTTGCGCCGCTGACAACTGCGCTAATCGCAAGGACGAAGACAACTGCCTTGACGAACAGCTTACGAGTTATTGGCATTTCACAGACTTTGCCCTGAATTTTCATTCCCTGCCGCCTTTCAGATGTATGGCGAATAATAATCCAAACCGAGATGAACACCAGCCTAATCTTCAGATAGATGTCTGTCAAACATGAAATAATGATTTTTTTTGTACTACTTACTCCCTCGACTTCGGCGCGACTGCGTACGAGCCGCCCACGTCGGGGTCCGCGTTTCGCTAACCGAATTCGAAGCACGCTCAATGCTGAGGCGGCATGGATATCTCCATCGGAGAAAACAAACGCACGATGCGCACGCCGCATCCTGAAGTGCGGATGTCCTCGCCCATGGGAACAAGCGAAGGGCGAACGAAATTGTGAATAGTACAAATAATTCGTAGACGGCACGAATAAAACGTCACTCCGCGATAGGCGTCGCGAGGAGATATGGATGCCGGAGGGCCTGATTATAGCGATCTTCCTGCGTGCGCGGTCGGTCCACCACGAAACCGAGAACCCATCTTTTCGCGCGGAACGAAACGCTGCTCCGGAAAAACCTCAGCGCGCCCGAAAAACTGAACGCGTCCGACGCGAACTCTCTGTCGATTCTCGGCCCGTAACTTTCGAAGGACATCGCCGAACCGAGCTTGACTTCCTTCGTCTCTCCGGACTTCAGCCTGCCCACGGGAATAACGCTGTTCCCGCCGAGGAAAACGACCGCGCCGCCGACCTTGTCGAGCGCACTTGCCACGAAAGTCACTTTGAAACCGTCTGCGGTCTCTGTCGCGGTGAGTTCTGGCGCCGCGCGCGGTTCGAACGCGTACTCGATGAAGAACGCCCGCTCGTCGCGAAGCCGCAACTCGAAGTTCCACGTCGCGGGGCCTTTCGCGCTCGCGAAACCCCTCGCTGTGAAACCCGCGTGGCGGAGGTTCGGATCGCGCAACTCCGGATGCTCCGGATCGACAGGAATCGGCGTACTGACAAATAGCGGCTGAACCAGCGTCCTCGGATCGTCAGCGAAAGTTATTCTGCCGTGCGCTCCCGTCGGCTCGAACCTCGCGGCGCTGACGCGGTAGACTCCCCCGCCCGCTTCCGCGGGGATGAGAACGTCGAACCGCTCGATGTTTCCGTCCATCCCGAAACTGAGCGCGAGACGCAGGACGAGAGACGCGGCTATCGGGAGGATAACGAGGAACAGCACGGAAAACCTTCCCAGCTTCGACAATCCGAGGAAATGAAATCCGACAAGCCCCGCAAAGACGAGCGCCATCACCGCGGTTCCGAGCCCGCCGTACTGGGATCCGAGGCCGCTGCGAGTCATCGGCGGGTAGAAAAGCAGCGAGTCGAATTCCGGCTCGACGTCCTGCACTTGCGCGAGGGATTCGCGGATCGTCTCGATAATTCCGGGGTCGCTGAAGTCCGGAAGAAAAAGAATTTCCGGGACTTTCGGATCGTCCGGCCCGCGGGGAAGCGCGCAGACGAGCTTTCCGCCCGCGGAGAGATACGGAAGGTACTCATCGACGCGAAACGCGGCCCGCGTGTCCACTATTGCGCTGAATCCCGCGAGGAGGTTCGTCCGCGCGGGCTTTTCGCTCGCGGGGAGCTTCGTGAATCTGATCGCGCCATCGCTTTCGTTAAAGACTTTAGGGACGTCCGAATCGTAAACGACGAGCACGTCGAATCTTCCCGAGCGATACGCGGGAAGTTCGATTCGCTTCGAAAGAAGAATCTCCCCGTCTTTATCGAGGATGCTCTGATGGAGTCCACCGACTTCCGGTTTTGCGACGCAAAGCCAGCGGACCATAGACTCCTCGGTCCACGCGCCGTCCTCGCTGAAATCGAGTTCGATCGTGAAGTCCTCGCCCGACTTCACTAGATAGCTGTGCGGTCCCGGCGCACTGAACCTGATCGTGATCGACCTTCCCGCGCGGGAGGATTCGGCGCCGAAGACATCCGCCTCCGCGAACGCAATTTTCGCGCCGCCTTCGTGATCGACCTCGCGAATCCTGGGCGGCTTTTCGTATTCGGAATTCACGCCGGAACTGAATACGTCGGCGACGTCGCCCGAACCGACGCGGAACAGCCACACCGGAAGCGACGCGCTCCGCCAGCTCCACGCGACCTTGAGCGGATACTGGAACTGCATCGGAGCGAAGTTGCTCTTACCCGCGCTCGCGACGATCTCGCCGAAGAAAATGATCGACGGAACAGCGATCGAAACGCCGCTCAGGACGAGTGCGATCCACGGGAATCTTTTCGCCGGACGGAGCAGCAGCCGGACGAATCCTCCGACCGCGAAAAGCAGAAGCAGCGACATCGCCAGAACCGCAACCGCAACCGACGAGAACGGAAACGCCGCGAGTAGCAGCACTGAGAAGCAAAGTTCGATCCGAAGTGACGGAAGCCCGCGCTCTCCGGATTTTCGCGCGCGGTCCCACCAGATCACAGGAAGCAGGATCGTGAGGTAAAGTCCCGCGATCGTCAGCGCCAGCGCGAACGCGTGGGGCGGGACGAAAAACTCGAACAGTCCTGCCCGCGGTCCGATAAAGCACAACATCGCCGCGGCAAATACGACGAATGCGCCTAGAAGGTCGATCCGGCGCCTCTCTCCGTTTCCCGGTCTTTGTTGTTCCGTCAGTGCCATTCTCGGTTCATCGATCAAATGTTCGGTCCAGTGTGCTACCGCCCGCTGGGCGCCGTGAAATTCAGCTTCTTTATCAGCGACCTCATCGTGCACAGCGTCAGGTATTCGACTGCCTCCCGGAACTCGAGCGACACGTCGAAATCTTTCTCCTGATGAACGTGCTCGAACGCGCTTTCGCACTTCGTCGCGATCGTCGCGACGACCTCGTTCCTTCGGTTTTTCAGGTCGCCTTCGCTACTTACGCGGACCATGTATTCGTTCGGGACATCCGTAGCCACGGGTTCGATGGCGACTTCGATCTCCGTGAAGCTCACCGCGAAGTCGCTGTTGTTGTGAAACCGCTTGCCGGCCTGCTGCTCGAAATACATCTCGAAAAGACTCACCACCCAAGGCGCGCTCACGGGCGGCTCGTTCCCGGCGTCCTCGATGGTCTTCTTGACCTTGAAAACGTTCACGTTCTCCATCGGAGCGATTTCCGCGGGGGCGATCTCGATTTCCGCTTCTACCCACGTCACGCAGCCGCTGGAAAAAATCAAAGCCGAGGCGATAAAGAAAAGACGACAGACGGTATTCCGCATTTCAGGTCCTTCTTAAAAAATGAATCCACCAAAGAGTATGAACGAATCTTTTCGCCGCGGGAACACGAAGACGAATTTTCATTGCATTCTGGGAGAGTGGACGTGGCACGGACGTCTCGTCCGTGAAAACACGGTCAGGATGACCGTGCCACGTCCTCGTCCGCGAAAAAAATAAACAAATGCGCTGCCTTATAGCTTCAACAAGTATTGTTGCAACAAGAAGAAGCAGAGATTGGAGGTTCGAGATC
>JANLHZ010000249.1 GCA_024653775.1 Planctomycetota bacterium
CTTCCAGAGTACCCGGCACGTGGAGATCATGCGGGGGTGCGGTGAAGGCAGCCGAGACGCCTACAGTTTCGTACAAAAAATTCGTAGACGGCACGAATAAAAAGTACTGTTTTTTCCAAGGCAGACTATTAATCACGCCTTATCAAAACCTTAACACAGGGCGGTTAAAGTTCCCGAATTACGAACCAAGTTCATTTCGAGGACGCACATGAACGCCGAAAATCGTTGCTTTGAAATTGACAGCAAAGGCAAGATCGATCGAGACAACGCGGACGTTGTCACGAACCCGGACATCTCCGAAACTCTCGCGGACATCGCTTCGAGGCGCGCCGACCGCAGAACCGTGCTCAAGGGAATTCTCGCGGCGGGGATCGCAGCGGGAGTGCCTTTCGCAAGGTCCGCGCTCGCGTCGAAGGTCAGCAAGAACACTACCCTTCGCTTCGACGAAATCGCGCACGAGATAACCCCGGATCATCACGTCGCGGACGGCTATAGCGCGGACATCCTCATCCGCTGGGGCGACGGCATTTTCATCGATTCCCCCGAGTTCGATCCCGCTAACCTCCGCGCGGACGATCAGGAGCGGCAGTTCGGTTACAACTGCGATTTCATCGGATACCTGCCGCTTCCGATAGGGTCGAACAACCCGAATCACGGACTTCTCTGCGTCAATCACGAATACTCGAGCGTCGAACTCATGTGGCAGGGCGCGAACGCGTCCGAGCTGAGCAAGGAGCAGTCCGATTACGACCTTTCCGCCCACGGCCACTCGATCGTCGAGATCATCAGGCGCCGCGGGAAGTGGCGGATTGTCGCGAATTCGCAGTACAATCGAAGGATAAGCGCGCGCACGACCGAGATGCTCATATCCGGACCCGCCGCGGGGCACGAGCGCCTGCGGACTCCGTCGGATCCTGCCGGGAGGAGGGTCATCGGGACTCTGAACAACTGCGCAGGCGGCGTGACTCCCTGGGGAACCATCCTCACTTGCGAAGAGAACTTCGATCAATACTTCGGCGGCACTCTTCCCGCGGACCACACTGAAACCGAGAACTTCCGCAGGATGGGAATGCCAGCGGGCGATCGCGCGCGGAGCTGGTACAAGTACCACGAGCGCTTCGACATGAGCAAGCAGCCGAACGAGGCGAACAGGTTCGGGTACGTGGTCGAAATCGATCCGTACAATCCGGATTCGACTCCGGTCAAGAGGACCGCGCTCGGCAGGTTCAAGCACGAAGGCGCGACCGTCTGGATCAATAGGGACCGCCGCGTCGTTGTCTACTCCGGAGACGACCAGGCCTTCGAGTTCATCTACAAGTTCGTTAGCCGGAGGCGGTACGATCCAGCGGACCGCGAGGCGAACATGAACCTCCTGGACGACGGAAAGCTCTTCGTCGCGAAGTTCGAAGACAACGGCACGATGAGGTGGCTCCCGCTAGTTTTTGGCGAAGATAACCTCACGCCGGAGAACGGTTTCCACAGCCAGGCGGACATCTGCATCGAGACCCGCCGCGCGGCGTCCATCGTCGGCGTGACCCCGCTCGATCGTCCGGAAGACGTCGAAGCCAATCCAGTCACAGGCCGGGTCTACGCGATGCTGACGAACAACTCAGGCAGAACCGAAGAACAGATCGACGAAGTGAATCCAAGGGCGCACAACAACTACGGCCAGATTATAGAGATGCGCCCGCCAGGGGAAGGTCCGGACTCAGACCACACCGCGAACGTATACGAGTGGGATCTGCTGATTGTAGCAGGCGATCCGCGAAATCCGGAACACCACGCGAGCTATCATCCAGACGTCAGCGAAAACGGATGGTTGGTATGCCCCGACAACTGCGCTTTCGACAACCAAGGAAGACTCTGGATCGCGACGGATCAGGGCAGCGCGCAGGAACGTAACGGAATTCCGGACGGCATCTACGCCACCGACACCATCGGCGATGGTCGCGGTCTGACGCGATTCTTCTATCGCGTTCCGCGCGGCGCGGAGATGTGCGGCCCGTTCTTCACGTCCGACAACAAAACGCTTTTCGTCAGCGTGCAGCATCCAGCGGAGGGTTCGAGCTACGCGGATCCCTGGACTCGCTGGCCGGATTTCAAGGACGGTGTCCCTCCGCGGCCTTCCGTTGTCGCGATCACAAAAGACAACGGCGGCATCATCGGTGATTAAACATTATATTCGTGCCGTCTACGAATTTACTGTAATATTTTATGCCTGAAACAGAATCATACAAATAATTCGTAGACGGCACGAATATAATGCATTATTTGTCCGGATCGCGCGGCTCGAACTCGCCAGAGTCGGTTTTGACGAACAGAAGACTCTTCAGGATCTCCCGGACACCGAGGTCGATTTTGTCCTGCGGCATTCCGCTTTCGAAATCCGGGTCGGGCGAAGGAACGTGGACGAAGCCCCTCAGCTTCGCGCGCGCCGAATCGTCATTCATCAGATGGTAGAAAATGTTGTTGCAGACGTAGTTTCCTGCGCTGTCCGAAAATATCACGGGCAGCTCCGCGGCTTTCAAAGCGAGGCGGAAGTCCTCGAGAGGAAGGCAAGACGGGAGAAAGCGTTCGCCTTCCGGATCGATGGGGTTATTCAGCCTGCGCACGCCTGCGTTGTCGGGAGAAAGCGTGCGATCGATGTTCTCCGCCCGGCGTTCGATACGAAACTCGCGCCCCGCCGCGAGGCCGAAACACACGATTGCGTCGGGATCGAACTCCTCGATGCGCGCCTTCAGAAGTTCGTAGCTGCGATCGTACTCCACGGGAAGCTGGACCGATTCGATTTCGAGTCCCTCGGGCGCCTCGTCCGGAAGGTTCTCGATAGCTTCCCAGGACGAATTCACCGGACTTCCGCCGAATGGTTCGAAACCCGAGAGCAGCAGCTTTTTTATCAGCGGCTCCGGATACTCGGGACTGACGAACGAAGTTGTCTCCTCTGCCATCGATGAAGCTCCGGGCAAAAGAAAAGCGGCTGCAAGTAAAATGGTGAACGCGCGCGTCATCGGTGCAAAGGTATCATATCGGTCAGTTCGTGGCGAGCAATATCGCAGGTATCGGTTCGTAGTGTGCTCGTGAGAGCATATTTTCTTCGCATAAAACGCCTTACGGCACCACTACAAACACATTTCAAAGAAACGCCTTACGGCGCCGCTACGAACGCGAACTACCCTATGAACAGTTACAAAATATGAATCTGTGAAGTCGGCGTAATCTGCGGATAGTTTTTGGTTCCGGCTCCACCTGTGTGTGAATTACGAATTCAGTCCGACAGCGGCTTTTTACTCTTGAATCCGCGACTGTAAGAAACTTCGCACTGAAAAAAAATTTATTGAATAGAATTGTCGCAGGTTAGTTCTAAAACTGTTTCCTCTGTTCAACTTTGTAACGGTCCGTTCCCGAATGCTCGTCCGGGACGTTAGTCCATAGATTCAGAATGGAAAAGTACAAGAAACTGCTCGATCAGGTTCGCGATCTTCCGACGCTGCCCGAGGTCGTGAAGAAGCTCAATTCGATGCTTTCGAACCCGAAGACCACCGCGAAAGAGGTCACGCAGGTGATTTCGAAGGATCCGTCCATCACTACGAAGCTGCTTCGAATAGTCAACTCGAGCTTTTACAGCTTCACGAATCCGGTTAACAAGATTTCGATGGCGGTGATCGTGCTCGGCTTCAACAGCATCAAAAGCATCGTCCTCGGGACGAGCGTTTTCGGCGCGTTCAAAAGCGGCAGGAAGCCGTCGTTCGATTACCAGGGATTCTGGCTCCACGCGGTATGCGTCGGCGCCGCCGCGCGAATAATCGCCAAACGTCTCGGCAAGAAGGAGACTGAGCCTTACTTTATCGCGGGGCTTGTGAGCGAACTCGGGCTTGTCCTCGGGGACCAGTATTTCCAGGAGGAGTTCTCGAAGGTCGTCGAGAACGTGCGGACGAAAAAATCTTCGATTCTCGTCGCCGAGAAGGAGGTTTTCGGCGGGCATCTGAACGACCTCGCCGCGTATCTTCTTGAAAAGTGGGAGCTGAGTTCGAACATCGTCGACGCGGTGAGGCACAAGTACGATCCGCTCTCTGCGAAGGAAGATCCGGAGTTCGCGTCGATGCTTCTCACCGCGGAGTGCATCGCGCGAACGCTCTACATAGGCGAGTGGGGCGACAAGACGATTCCGGACCTTTCGCAGTCTGTAATCGACAAGATTCAGGTAAAAAGCGAGGACTTCCGGGATCTGCTCGATAAAACCTCCGTCGAATTCGAGAAGGCAAAGGTGTTCATCGAGGCGAATTGAGAATTACGAATTACGAATGAAAAGATTCACTGACTACTGACTACTGACTACTGACTACTGACTACTGACTACTATTTTATTTGCCCCGCACCGGAGCTGTGCTAATCTACCGCGGTATGAGAAACGCGCGTGCCAGAAAATTATCGCTGACGCTGCTGCTCGGTTTCTTTGTTTTCTCGGGCTGCGCGGTCGAAGAATCGCCGACGGATTTCGCAACGCCGCAGGACGATCTAACGACGTGGCAGTACATTCACAACTTCGTTTCGTTCCCGTTTCGCGTGATCGGCGCGGTGATAGTCTACCCGCTGAAGTTCGTGTTCTACGATGCGCCCGTGTTCGTTTACGAGAGTTTCGAATCGGATGAGCCCATCGACACGACGATTTCCGACGTGGAGAGCGAAGACCCTGAAAAGCGGTTCGAGGCTGCGAGGTCACTGTTCGAGACACCAAACCCCGCAGCGGTCGATACCCTCGTTCGCGCGCTCGATAAAGAGCCGTACACGGAAATCATGTTCTGGCAGATCAGCGCGCTGCGGCGCACGGGAGACCAGCGCGCGCTTCCCGCGGTGCTCGCGAAAATCGACACCGACGATCCGCGCATATCGAGCGCGGCGGTCGTTTCTCTTCCCGACCTCGGCGACGCGTCTCTCATCGAGGACATCAGGAAACGAATGACGGTTTTTGGTGAGACGAGCGAGCAGCGGATTCCGTATATGATCTGTCTCGCGCGCTTCGGCGACCTCCGAATTCGCGACGAGTGTTTCATCCTCCTTGGAAACGACAGCGCTTCGGTGCTGCTGAAGAGCACCGCGCTTTGGTGCCTCGGGACGCTGAAGGATGGCTCGAGCCTCGAGACGATAGTGCGGTTTCTCGAGGACGAAGACATCCGTCTGACGATGAGCGCCGCGACCGCGCTCGGAATTCTCGGCGAGACGGAGATGATGATCGAGATCGCGAAGGATCCGAAATCCGGCGAAAACGAGTCGGTCTCGTGCATCAAAAACCTCGCGATTTACGGAAGCGCGGAGATGTTCCCGGACCTTCTTGCGGTTCAAAGAGACAATCGCGGCAAGGAAAACCAGCGTGGGTTCTGGGCCGTGTACGCGCTTTCGAGACTCGATTACCCGGAGGCGATTCCGCTGCTCACCGAGGAACTTTCGTCAAGGGCGGAAGTGATGCTGCGCGTAAAAGCAATCGAGGAGTTGTCCCGGCTTTCCGGCGCGAACCTCGGGAGCGACCCTGCTGCCTGGCGCGCCTGGTGGATCGAGAACCGCTCCGCGTATCTTGCGGATCCGTCGAAGTTCCACGCGCCTCTGCGAAAAGACTTTCTCTGGCTCGGGATCGAGTCCTGAGTCGCGGATTTCGGATTGAGGGATTTCAGATGGGTGCGTCACTTTCTTCGATCGAATTGCTCGAAAGACTGATCGCGTTCGACTCGGTTTCATCGCGGTCTAACCTGCCCCTCGTCGAATTCGTCGCCGACTACGCTTCATCGCTCGGCCCGAAAATCATTTTCGACCATAACGAATCCCGGACGAAAGCCAACCTCGTTCTGCAGTACGGCCCGGACGAGCCGGGGGGACTCGTGCTTTCGGGGCACACGGACGTCGTTCCGGTGGAGGGTCAGCGCTGGTTGACGGACCCGTTTCGTCTGACAAAAGGCGAACTTGGCAGCGGCGAACCGGCGCTCTTCGGCCGCGGCACCTGCGACATGAAAAGCTTCATCGCCCATTCGATTGACGCGATTTCGAGAATCGATCTCGCGCGGCTTTCGAAGCCCGTGTTCTGCATCTGGAGCTACGACGAGGAAGTCGGCTGTCTCGGCGCGAAACATCTGGCGGAAGGATTCGCGCATTTCGATGTCCCGACGCCCGCATCTGCGCTGATAGGCGAGCCGACGGACTACGGAATCATCGTGGCGCACAAGGGACACGGAAGGTTTCGAATCGTCGTTCGCGGAAAGGCCGGGCACAGCGGAAAACCCGACTCCGGACTGAACGCGATCGAAGTCATGGGTGACGTGATCGCGCTGATAAGAATGACCTCGAAGGAGCTTCGCGCAGACGCTCTACAAAGGCGAGTGGGCCGTCACGCCGACTTTTTCCCGGACTACCCGTTTGGCACGATCAACCTCGGCACAGTCCGCGGCGGCAGCGCGATCAACATCATCGCGGAAGAATGCGTTCTCGACGTCGGCTACCGCACGCTTCCGGGTGACGATCCAGCGGGTGTGATGAAACTGATCGAAGGGCGCATCGTCGAGACGGTTCTTCCTGAGGCGAAAAAGCGGTTTTCGGAAGCGACGATTTCGATCGATGACCTCGGAAACGTCCCGCCGATGCACACGACGGAGCCTTCGAGACTGAGGGACGTTTTGCACAAAATCACCTCCGATCCGTCGGAAGGGGGCGTTTCCTTCACCACGGAAGGCAGCACCTTCTCCGGCCTCGGCATCAATTCGATCGTCTGCGGCCCTGGAAGCATCGATCAGGCCCATCAGGCAAATGAATTCATTCGCGTGTCGGAATTCGACAAGGGACCAGATTTTGTGCAAACGATCATACGCGAACTCTGCCTTTGACTTCTGTTTCGTCGATGTTTGTCGGTCTCAATGTATTCGTGGTATTCGGGGCATTCGGGGCGACAACTCAAACGCGAACGTTTACGCGAATAAACCGTACGCTAATATTGATAATAAATTGATTATCCAATAAAAAGAGTTGTTTACATATTTTAAAAGATTACGACTAAGGCTTAGTTGAAATTCAACATTAAAAACCATCCTTTAAAAAGCATCTGCATTTGGGATCGCGTTCGGTTAGCAGCGGCGCTTCCGCGTTACTATGGAGGATCGCGGGCAGAATACAGGGGTCACAGGACAACGTGGTTAGTCGAATCGCTCACAGTAAAAGTGAACGTTCGGTGAACCACATTCCCCGAACGTTCATCACGAAGATAACGTTACGTTCGTTATTATGGCGGCCTATCTTTCAAATTTATTTCAAATTT
>JANLHZ010000257.1 GCA_024653775.1 Planctomycetota bacterium
AGTCCCCCCAGAAAAACGTCGAAAATCGGCTGAAAGTCGCAAGTAGGGCATGGACAAGGCGATTTGGCTGTGCTAGACACGGTTCGGTATTGCAAGGAATCGCTTCCCACCCTCAAAAACGTTGCAAAATATGAAGCCGAAAAAGACCATCGAGACCCTTCAGCAGGGCCTATTCCAGTCAAGGCTCGACAGCCAGCTCGACATGAAGCACCCGCTCGTGACTCTCGCCGGTGAGTTCGACTGGAATTTTCTTGAAGAACATTTTGGAGCGAACTACTCACCGGAGCCAAGCAGACCGGGACTACCGACAAGGTTGCTCGTCGCGCTCACGTACTTGAAATACCTCCGAAACTTAAGTGACGAAAGTGTGGTCGAGGAGTTCATCGAGAATTCATATTTCCAATATTTTTGCGGGTACGAGTTTTTTCAAATAAAAGCGCCGCTGCATCCGACGAGTCTTGGCAAATGGCGCAAGCGTTTCGGCGAAGAAGGCGCGGAAGCGCTTTTGATAGAAACGATAAAACTCGCTATCAAAAAAGATTTGATTACTGAAAAAGACCTCGAAAAGGTCATCGTCGACACGACAGTCCAGGAAAAAGCGATCGCGTTTCCGACCGATATCAAGCTTTGCAGCGACGCGCTCGACAAAGTCGTGGCCGGCGCGCAAGAAAGAAAAGTAAAGCTCCGTCAGAGTTACAAACGGAAGAAAAAGAAAGCAGTGCGTGCCTATGGAACGCTTAAGCACGGCGGCAACCACAAGATGGCGGCGAAGGAATTGAAAAAGGTCAGGAACTATCTCGGAAGGAGTATTCGCGACGTCAGAAGAAAATGGACACCTATAGCTGGAGACCCTTCGGACAAAGGTTTCGCGCAGTTTCTCGATATTGCCGAACGCATCTGCAATCAAAGGCGGAAAGACAAAAACAAGATTTATAGTCTGTGGGCACCAGAGGTGGAATGTATAGGAAAAGGCAAGGCGCACAAGAAATATGAGTTCGGCGTGAAGGTATCATTTATAACGACAGCGAAATCGAACTGGATAGTCGGCGCGAAAGCGCTGCATGGAAATCCATACGACGGTCACTCTCTGAAAGACGCGATCGAACAGACGGAAAAGCTGACTGGTTATAGTCCGAAAGATATCTACGTCGACAAGGGATACAAGGGCGTGACTATCGATCTATCGAAATATGACGTTCACATGTCGGGCGGAAAAAAAGAATACAGAACCAGGGCGATGACGAAATGGATGAAACGTCGGCAGGCGATCGAGCCGGTGATCGGCCACGCGAAGAACGATCATCGGATGGATCGGAACTTCCTCCACGAAATCCGCGGCGATCAGATCAACTGCATCCTCGCCGCGGCGGGGTTCAACCTGAAAAAGCTCATCCGAGCTTTTTTTGTCTCAATATTTCTGGAGGACATTTTGGCGGAAATGTCGTCATTTTCGCGCCCGAGAGACGTTTTGCGCGCCGCGTGAACCGATGGTCTTGCGAACTGAACCCGCCCCCCGCGGCGTAGTCGGCCCGCTTTTCACCGGTCTCGTGCCGAAAAGCTGTTTTTCTGGGACGACTCTATAGCCAAGGCCGATCGTCTGGAAAACCAATCTTCTTCGGAAACATCGATCAGAAAACCGACAAATCCGTTTTTCTGAACTTCATTCAGCGTACCTGGAAGCGCGTCCTCTACGATGTCGCGCGTCAAGTCGATTTCACCAAGCTCGAACCTGGCATATAGCTTACTGAATGTATCAATGTCTTCCCAGGGTATACCAAAATAGTGCAAGTAATACCCAACCACGATTTTCGCGAAATCAATAAACGCTCGCGATGGATCGCCATATTTTTTGATTAACCCAATCATACCGCGATGCACAAAATCAGCATCGTTTGAAATCTCTGTCACCCTTATAGACTCCGCGACTTTCTCCTGATCTATCGCTGGAAAAGCAATGGTTAACTCAATTTCTTCGCCGATTGAATTAGTTTCATTCCGTTCCGAGTTGACATACTCCCGCGCCAGTAGTTCTTGTGTATGAAATAGTTCATTTGTAGCGCCTTCAAGTCTAACGTCATCATCATTGTAATGATATTTTGCTACCGTCATAACGTATGACGAGTACTTCTCGAAAAGAACGTTAGATAAAATTAATGGCCTGACTAATAGAAAGTAGGTCTCTTCATCAAGGTAAGAGTGCGTTAAATCTCGTTGGACCAGACCTGAATCGCTACTTATTTCAGGTAAGTACCAAATGACGCAATCATTTTTTCCAGCAAGAATTAAACTCCCAGACCCAGTTACAAGGATAGGGGGGCAACTATTTTCGATGAATAAAGTTGGCGCCTTAGAAACGCGATTATCATCTTGCAAGTCGGAACTAATGCGCAATCTCTCATCGGGGACGCTGTCTATCCATTCCGGAGTAGCAATAAGAGAATAAAAAATACACAGCAGCAGAAGAATAAAAGAGATAAATTTTATTTCTGATTTCGCCATTTTCGCCCACTCCGAAAATTCAATTTCTCGCCCGGTCGGCCCTCAGTGACGGGACAGGGAGCTCAAGATTGTTATCGCCGTAACCAGTACTTACATCTTCAAGATTTGCTTTGATATTCGCTTCCCATATTGCACGGATATCTGAAGTTTCTGTTCTGTCGCCCCCGTTATTACTCCATGTTGGATCATACTCCGACGGTTGACCAGGACCATGAGGTTCCGGACCTAAACGCTCAACATCGAATTCAACCGGTCCAACATGTGGTTGTGGCTGTCCCGGCCGTTCGTGAAACTTGTAAATGATCTTCCACTTCCACCACCCAAGAACGTTTGCGAACGAACTTCCTTCTGACTCCGTTACCTATTCGTAACGTACTCGTGTTTTACCAACCAAAGACCAGATAGACTCCATTCCTCCGCCATGGCAATCGAAGTTTGCCATACGCTAAGCAGGAAAGTCAGAACGAGCCAGCATAAGCCTCGAATGGATGGATGATGGATGGAGCATTACAAACCTCACCACAAATTTGAACCAATTTCTCTTCCGAGTAGTCATTCTTATATGACAGATGACTGTCTTTGTCAACATCGCTCGATAATTTTTGCGCGAATCCGCTATGACGTTCGAAATTAATCTACGCGCTGGATGTATACCGAATAGTCGCCGTGGTCTACTGGATTGTTCGCGCGGACGAGGATCGAAACGCGATCGCCTTGTTCGAGGTCCGCCTCCAGATACGCCTTCGCGTCCGCCGCGAGACTCTGCGGGCGAGGTCTCCAGTCGGAGGACCTGCGGTTCTGCTCTACTACCGAACCGCTTTTGAACAGGATCAGCGATACGCCAACTTCTCCCGTGACGAGCACTTTGTACCTCCCGCTTACGCCGCACGGGAACGTGAACCACTGTTCCTGGTATCGTTCGAGATGGGCGGAGTGCGCCTGGTCGCTCCGGAGGAAACTGTGCTCCTGGGTGCTCTGCTTCGAGTCGTCGCTGTTTGTGGGATCGCGCATCGCAAACAGCTTGAAAGTCGCCGAGGCTCCCGCCCCCTCCTCGCTTTCGATCATCAGGAGCGCCTCCTCCCCTTCGGAGAACCACCTTATGATTCTTGGATTGAAGCCGCCGAGGGAGGCGTAATCCGAAACGGGATTCGGGGACGTCTTCGAGTAGAGACGCAGCAGCGTGTTCTGCTCCGAGACGACGTAGAACACGTACCTCAGCGAAGTGGGCGCGACGAAGCGAAAGCCGGTTTTTCCGCCCGACGTGAAACCTCCGGTGACAACGTCATCCACCCGGATTTCCCTGTAACTGCTGAAGTCGAGGCCGGCGCTTGCGCTTTCGGCAGCCGCGATCCTCGGAGTTTCGCGGGACGTCCGGTTCTCCACAAAACTTCCCGAGACTTCGCTCGAAATCTCCTCGTTCCATTCCTCGTTCATGTCATATTCGATTTCGCCCTCCGTGTACGGCTCGTCGAAGAGCTTTTCGATTTCGTGGATGATGTCGGAATCGCCTCCGGTGATGGCGTAGATTCCGAGGCCGCAGCCGCCGGGGAGGATCAGGAACAGGATCAGCATCGCGCCGAAGCAGCCGCGGTTGGGTCCGGTTACGAGTCCGATAAGCGACAGCACGAGTCCAACGGGATACAGAATCCAGCAGACGAGGGCGATCAGCGGGAATCTGAATCCCGGAGTGGATTCGCCGTCGAGGTCGATAACGTCTCCCGCGGACCGGCTGGACCAGTTGTCCAGCCTCGCGGCGAGGGCCTCCTGAACCGGAGGTTCGGCCCGCTTCGCGCGTCTAGGCGCCGAGGCTGGAAATTCCTCCTCGACTTCAATTTCGTCGTCGGATTCGTCTTCCTTGAAGAATCCCTTGTCATTCGCGGTCATATAAGATCAACTTTCGAACTTGGGTGAATTTCCATTCGAGGTTATTACAGAGGTCCATGAAGTGCAATAGACAGGGATCAGGAATTACGAATTACGAAATGAAATTCTGACTACTGAACTACAGTTCCGCATTCAATTTTCAATTCTTAATTCTTAATTCTTAATTCTTAATTCCGACTATATCCATGCCCACCCGCTTGTACAGAATCGGCCCCGGACGCTGGCAATCGAAAGCCTTCTCGATCGCATTCGTAGTCAGCGACGCGCTCAGCGTCTCCGCGGCGTTCTATCTCTCTTTCTATCTCGCGTGGCAGACCCGCAAACTCCTCGGCAGGCCCGACGTCGGCCGGCCCACGTTCGAACTCACCGCGAAATGGGCGAACCTCTTCCTCGACCAGATCGCGGAATGGACCGCGTTCCTGCTCTCGGTTCCCGCGGATAGATCGCTAGCGGTCTACGCGTCGCTCTACATCGTGCTCGCGAATCTGTTCATCCTCTACCTTCTCGATATGTACGACACGCGCAGATTCATTTCCCGCGAAAGCAGATTCATTCGCGTCTTCGAGGGAATTTTCATCTTCTCTCTCATCCATGGTTTCATCCTTCTCGTTTTTGCCAACGTCGGTGTTTCGAGACTTCTGATCGCGTACTTCCTGATCCTCGGCGCGGGGCTGGTCAGCGCGAACAGGACGATCCTCGCGGGAATCCGCAGAAGACTCCGCATGTTGCGAACCTTCGACTCGCACCCGGTGATCGTCGTCGGCACCGGACGGGAGGCGCTGAGCCTCGCCGGGGTGCTCGCCGGGAAATCCTCGAAGGGATACGTGCTTCTCGGGCTCGCCGGGTTTTCGGAGGATCGGCCAAAGTCGCTTCCGGAAACCGCCAGATACCTGGGTAGTGCGGAAAACATCGCGGAGTTAATCTCGACGCTCGGCGCGCACGAAGTCTTCGTCGCGGACCAGACGCTCGGGCACGCAGAGATTCTGAAGATCGTCGCGGAAGCCAGGAAAACGCGGGTCGCGGTCCGTGTACTGACGAACAAGCTGAACGTAATCGTCGAGCGGGCCCAGCCGCGGGCGGACGTCGTCGAGGGAACGCCGCTTATAGATTTCGGGTACGTGTCCGAGGGTCGGCTCGCAAGTTTCGCCAAGCGCGCCACGGACGTCGCGATCTCGCTTTTCGTCCTGATCGCGTTTTCATGGCTGCTCGCGCTGATCTGGGTTGCGATCCGCCTCGATTCCAAAGGTCCGGCGCTGTTCCGTCAGACCAGACTCACGAAAGACCTTCGGGAATTCGAAGTGCTGAAGTTCCGCTCGATGATAGCCGGCGCGGACGCGCAGAAAGCCGGGCTGCTCGCGCTGAACGAACGCTCTGGCGCGATTTTCAAAATGGAGCGCGATCCGAGAATCACCAGGGTTGGAAAGTTTCTGCGAAGGTTTTCGCTGGACGAGCTGCCGCAGTTCGTAAACGTGCTTCTTGGCGAAATGAGCATCGTCGGGCCGAGGCCGCCGCTTCCTTCGGAAATCCCGTCGTACGACGAATGGCACCTCGGAAGGCTATGCGGAAAGACCGGCATCACAGGACTCTGGCAGGTCTCGGGCCGGAGCGAACTCGACTTCGATGAGATGGCTCTGCTCGACATCTATTACCTCAGTCAGATGAGCTTCAAAACCGACCTGAAAATTCTGCTCCGAACCGCCTTCGCCGTGGTCGGAGGTCGCGGCGCGAGATAGTCGGTCGCGAAATATGTACATTAAATTCGTACCGTCTACGAATTATTCGTATTATTTTGATCGGCATTTATAATCACATATTAAATTCGTAGACGGTACGAATTTAATGTGTGATAGTCTGACGCGCAAATATTTTCCCGCGGAGTCGATGCGAACTTTCCCAAGACAGGGCATGTTAAGCTCTGATTAAGATACGATTAAATCGATAACGAAGCGAGAAATACGGACTTCGTTCTGATATGTCATTTTCCTTGGGGTTATAGTTATCGCGTGAAAATCCGGGGGCTCTATTTATGATACCAGTCAAGGAACAAGACGGGACCACGGCGTTCGAATTCGAGGAGAATCTGCCCGCGACGGGCAGTGAAGAGATCACTCAGCGCGACAAAGATATATTCTTCAAAGCGACGTCTCACAGCGTCCCGGCGGACGTCATCAGCCGCATCGAAGGGCCTACGAACGTCCACCCGACGCAGCGCTCGACGATAGCGGTGCACTGGCATCCTGAGTTCCTTTCCTTCGAGACGATCCGGAAGCGCATCGACACGATGTTCCCGAACTCCCAGGACGAACTGATAATCCCGACGCAGCACAATGAATTGCTGCATTTCGGGGAGTGGGCCGGAGTCGAGATCGACTGCTACGCGAAGGAATACAACCTGAAGGTGCAGCTTCTCGCGCATTTCCACGGAAGCAAGGTAAGGAACGCGGACGTGCTGAAAAGCATGCTCGAGCATATCTATCTGTACCGCGCGAGCCAGCTCGATCAGTTCTTCGAGGCCATCTGCGACGAAAGCGGCGAGAAACTCCGCCACAAGGCCGCGAAGAGGGCTGGGACTCCAGACAGCGTGTGCGAGTTCGTTCTCGTTACGGTTCGAAAAATCCGGGCGCTCGTCGCGCGGCATAGGGACGACGTCCCGAGGGACATGCTGCGAAACAAGCTGCTCAAAGGCTATTTCGACGAGCTTAAGGACTATTACGACCCGCAGTTCATAAACCTCTGCCAGAGCTATCTCCGCGTCATCAAGACGCTTGTGAAGAAGCGCTTCAGCCCGCACTATTTCTACTCGGCGAACGAAATCGTCGAGGAAGTCCGAGGCCTCGGCGGCTGCCTCGTGATCCCGCATCCGGAGCAGTTCTGGCCTATCCTGCTTTCCGGGATCGACGTGGACGGAATCGAGGTCTGGAACCCTGCGTCAAGACGATTCACCGAGTTCCTGATCAGCGTAGTCGTCGAAAAGAACAAGTCCGGAACGGGCAAACGCAGGCTCCTCATTACGATGGGCGACGATTGCCATATGGGCGAAAAGACGAGAGATCTCCACAAACAGGACAAGAAGGCCCTCCGCGAGATCGGCTTTCAGCCCGCCTGGGACGACATGAATATCAAGAAGATTCTCCGTGCGGGGAATTTCGACAAGCAATCAGTTATCGACGAATACAAAACGAGGTTACGTGGCTAAAAGAAGGAATCAGATGGTCGACGACGAATTCAGTCACGAATCGCTCCAGGACGCAAAGTCCATCTCCAAATATCTCGGCGCGCTTATGGAAGGTTTCGAATCCGGTTCCATCGAACTCGGCAGCGCGGAGCAGACGATGGTTTTGAAGCCGCAGGGTCTGCTCGACTTCGAGATCCGGGCTAAGAAGTCCGGAAGCAGATCGAGGGTGTCGCTGAAACTTTCCTGGCGCGAGGATTCGGACAAGAAACCGCCGAAGAATCTGAAGATCAAGTCGTAGTCGCAGGTCGAGACCAAACAAATCGCGTCACACGAGGTTTTAAATGGCAAAGCGGCAGGCGCTGCTTACAACGATTCAGGAGAACTTCAAGTTTCTTTGCATCGAAGTGATCGAGCAGGTAGAGAACACGAAGTACGAGTTGAAGTTCCACGACGAAAAGGTCATCGAACGCATAGCCGAGCGGGACGATTACATCGACAATTTGAAAACCCTGATCGAAAACAAGTGCTTCCAGATTCATCAGGAGCCGTCGGTCGACAAAGCGCTGGTGAACCTGATTCGCGCGCTGAACGTCTGCACGAGCAACCTCGAAAAGATCGCCGACTATTCCGTGAACATCGTCCGTCAATCTACGTATCTTCCGGACCCGACGTTCATCCATCAGTTCGATCCGGACCCGCTCTTCGACGGAATCCTAGGCGCGCTAGAACTCGTTGACGGCGCCCTCGCGGATCGCGACGTCAGCCGCGGGCTTCGAATATGCCGGACGGAGTTCGAGAACGATCGCCTGTACCTCGCGGTGTTCCAGAGGATTATGCAGAAACTGAAATCAGGCGAACAGCCCGAACAGCTCGTGACGTCGCTGTTCATATTCCAGTATCTCGAGCGAATGGCCGACGCGGTGCTGAACATAGGCGAGGCGGTGATTTTCGCGGCGGTGGGCGAAAAGATCAAGGTGTCGCAATACGAAGCGATCGAGGAGACCCTCGAAGGCTCGCACCTCGAGCTGGATTTCTCGGATGCGAATTACAAGGGAATCTGGGAGACAAGGTCCGGCTGCAGAATCGGAACCATAGACGACAAGACGAGAAGCCCCGGCACGACGGACGCCGTTTTCAAGGAAGGCAAAACCCAGAAGGTTCTCGAAGAAAAGAAGGGCATCGAAAAGTGGGAGCAGCTCATGCCGGGCCTTCCGCCCAAGGTTTTCGGGCACCAGGATCTTGGCGATCATTCCGCGATCCTCGTCGAGTTTCTGAAGGGAGAGACCTTCCAAAGGATCACCGTGAACGGCAGCGTCCGCGACAAACGAAAGGCCTGCAAACTGCTCTTCACGACCCTGCTCGACGCGTGGGGCAGAAGCCGCTCTGAAAAGAGGGTGAGCGCGGGATACATAAATCAACTGCGGAAGCGGATGAAGGACGTCTACAAGGTCCATCCGGAGTTCGCGACCGGGCATCAGGTTATCGGCGGAATCCAGCAGGACAGTTTCGCCGAACTCGTGGAGAAGGCGGAGAAGATCGACGACAAGGTCGACGCGCCGTTTTCGGTTATGATCCACGGCGACTTCAACACCGACAACGTGCTTATCAATCTCGATGCGGAAAAGGTCCACTTCATCGATCTCCACCGCGCGAGGATGTTCGATTATCTGCAAGACGTGAGCGTGTTCATCGTGTCGAATCTGAGGTTCCCCGTGCAGACGCCTGCGGTCCGCGAAAGCCTCAGCGCCGCTAGCATGGAGATGTTCGGCTTCGCCCGCGAGTTCGCGAGGAAGAACGAAGACAAGACATTCGAACTCCGTCTCGCGCTCGGTCTTATAAGATCGTTCGCAACGTCGACGAGATTCGAATTGAAAGAACAGTTCGCGAAGAATCTGTTCCACCGTGCGATCTACCTTCTCGAAAAAGTCGTCGCGTTGAAGGAATCCGAGTACGAAAACTTCAGGATCGACGAGGACATACTTCGATTCTAAATTTCAGCCACGCGCCCGATAGGGCGCCAAAGTGATCGGGATTTCGGATTGAATTAATTCTTAATTCTTAATTGTTAATTATTAATTATTATGTGGAAATCACGATATGAAATCCAGAGGAGAAAAACTCGTTATCGCAATCGACGGCGAAGCCGGAAGCGGGAAGAGCACCGTCGCGAAGGAGGTCGCGCAACGCCTCGGTTTCCGGAAACTCGATACGGGAGCGATGTACCGCGCGATAACTCTGCTCGCGATCGAGCGTGGAATCGCGCTTTCGAGCGCCGCGGAGATCGAGGAGCTTTCGCGCAGGACGGAAATGAACGTCTGGTGGGAGGACGACGATTTCCGGATCGCAGTGGACGGAAGGGACGTGACGACGGAAATCCGTTCGAGCGCCGTCACCGCGGCGGTGAGCGAAGTCAGCGCCCACGAGGGAATGCGAAAGGTGCTTGTGGACAAGCAGCGCGAAATCGGCAGGCGGTACGACATCGTCGCAGAAGGCAGGGACATGGGCACCGTGGTGTTCAGGGACACGAAGCTGAAGTTCTTTCTCCGCGCGAACGACGCGGTCCGCGCCCGCCGTCGAAAGAAGGACCTCGACAACCTAGGCGAGAAGATGGACATAGAGAAGATTCGCGAGGACATACTGATCCGAGATGAAAAGGACGCGTCCCGGAGAGTCGCGCCGCTCAAGATGGCGGAAGACGCATTTCTAATCGACACGTCCGATATGAACGTTGACGAAGTGGTTGCGCTGATCCTCGCGAAGGTACGCGATCATGAAAGCTTCCGGCACCGAAGAGTCGAGTAAAAATGTTCCTCGGCGTGAAATTTCTTCCAGATTCCCGTATCGGTTCGGTTAACGACGTGACCTGTACGTCTCGACCGTGTTTCGCACTGGTTACTCAGCAACATTGAACGCGACTAGACTTGTTCCGCGCACGTCTATTAATCGTCGGAAGAGTTACGCGTAGCAAGTATTCGACATATCATAATTAAATATTGCTGATATAGATTCAAATTTGAATAAAATTTGAATCATGCATCGCGATAATAACGAGCGTAAAGTAATCTTTGTGGTATAAGCTCGGTGAACACGTTGGACGGACGTCTCGACAGTATTTCGGCTTCGTTACTCTGCCGTTTCCGGCAAACGTAACGTGTTTACCGAACCGATACCATTATTCTGTTCCGCTTCAGAAGGGACAAAGTCAATCCGAAATCTGCAATCTCGATAACCTTGGTGCCCTATCGAGCGCGTGGCTGAAATCCGAAGTCCTGGGCATGAATTTCGTGTTTCGCTATTTTTGGGTCCGTGTTTTGCTTCATGTTGCGGTACGCACAAAGTCTATTTGCAGACGGACGACCAATGAAAATATCGAATAACGCAATTCTGAGACTGTTTCCGGAAATGATCCTTCTCGTCCTCGCGGCTGGTTCCGCGAGCGCGCAGATGTTCCCTGGAGGATTCGAAGTCCGCGAGAACGAGGACGGCTCGTTCTCTGACGAGCGCAAAGCCTGGATCATCAGCGCCGACGCGACGAACATCCTCGGAACGACTGAAGCGTCGTCTATGCCGAGCCTGCTATACCACAGCGCGAACGTGGGCGAGAACCTTTTCGGCGTCCGCCGTCCGATCGGCGAAGAAAGTAGCGAGCAGTGGCCTTACCGAAGATCGCAGCCGATCTGGGTGAAAGCCGTTCCTTATTTTTCCGACGGCTTCGGCTCGTACCCGCTGCGGGTCCCGGAGAGCTGGCGCGCATCCGAACCCCTGCCCTCCCCTGAAGATCGCAGACAGATGCCCGAATGGAACGATCAGGCGAGACTTCGCTCGGGACCGCCTTCGAACTACGAATTGTTTTTCGATTCCGCGATTTCCCACACAGGTCAGCGAAGTCTGCATTTCCGCTGGGGATATATTTATCCGGGGTATCTCGCGATGAAAGACCTCGGGAGCGACGATCCCGCGATTCAGAACGAAGCTCGCGAGACTCTGCTCGATCTCGGAATCGGGCCGATGTCCCGCGAGGACGGCCAGGTCGCGCGGGGCGATCCGAGCATCAGAAGCCATTCCCTCTTCTACGACAGCGTACGCTTCGACCAGATCAAGGCACTATCGAGAGAGATGGACCGTCTGCGACTCGCTCCCGCGAACGATCAGGAAAAGTTGATCGCGGAGACGCTCGTCGACTTCCCGTCGAGGTTCGACGGTCGCAGAACCACCTCCGACACCCTGATGGACGGCAGCGAGTACGATCGAGAGCACGACGTGGATCAGCAGCGCATTTTCGCGCGGTCAGCGAGAAGCTATCCGCTTTCATCCGATCGCGCGTACGTACTCTCCGCGTACGTGCTGACGAGACATCTGGAGCTTGCCCGCGCGAACATCATTCTCGAAGTCTACGGAAGAGCGCGGGCGAGGAACGACGCCGAAACGCTTCTGACCGAGATCCCTCTCTCCGAACCGATTCTCGGCGACATCCTCGGCGCGGACGGCGTCAGCGGAAACCATAGCCCCGCAGACCGCGACTTAGACAAGATCGTCTCAGACTATGAGCTGCGAAGGTTCGCCGCGGACGTGACGTGGCGGAAGATCACGACGCCGATATTCTCGCTTCCGCCGGAAGCGCAGAGCTACAGGTTCCGCATCGAGGTCAAGGACCTCCGGAGCTGGGGCGAAATCTGGATCGACGACATCTCTCTCGATGAATCACCTGTAAGGTATTTCCAGGACACCTTCGACGGCGAGCTTTCCCGCGACAACCTGCCGATCGGGTGGATAAGGTCGCCGAACGATCCGCAGAGGAGGTTGCAGCCGTTTTCGGGCGCCCAGATGGACCAATTCGTCAGGCGCGGCAATTCCGGAAGGAGCTTCAAGATCGAGACGAACGGATTCAACGTCTCCTGGCAGGTGGCGAGGCCGCCTTACATTCTCATTCGTCCTGAAAAGACCTACACCCTCGAAGGCTGGGTGCGCGTGAAAAACCTCGTCAATCAGAGCGCGTCCATCGCGCTAGCCACGTACGACGCTATGAAAAGACCTATAAGGCGCGACGGCATCCCCTGCGAGCCGGGCGAAAACGTCTACCGCACGGAAAGCGTCCGCGACAGCGATTTCGAAATCCCCTGGGGCGCTACGGTATCTAGCTGGAAACAGATCCGCCTGCGGATGGAAGGGCTTCATCGAGGCGTCCAGTACGTCAAAATCCTTCTTCTCGTAGACGGCCAGCACCAGGACGCCCACGGCGAAGTATGGTTCGAGGACGTCCGACTTCTCGACGAACCGACGGTGTCTCTCAGCCTTCAGCGGGTGAGCGAAGCCGGACGCGCGATGGTCGAGGGCGACCCGACGAACATTCTCGCCATAGAGGAAGGCGGAAGCATCGCGCTGCTCCTTACCGTCGACGGCGTGGACGAAAACCGCTTCGGATACAACTACAAACTGACGATCGAGGATATAGCGGGTAGCGAGGTGTTCAGCTACGACTCGCTCGTAGATTTCGACGTGAACCTCCGCCCGCTCGCGTCGGACGGTAACGGGCATCTCGCGACGACAGTCCCGCTGCGCCGGGCGTCGTCGCTGAAGAAGGGTTTCTACAGGCTCGGATTCATACTCCGCCAGGGCGACGAAATTCTCACCGCGGAAGGCGGACGCACGATCCATTTCGCGATCGTCGATGAAAACTACCTCCGCACGCCGGCGTCGAACGAATTCCACGTCGTGATGGATTACCGCGGGCAGCGACGCGACACCCACATTCCAAACCTTCTCGAACACCTTCAGACGGGGAAAGTGTTTCTTTCGCTATGGAACGAAACCGAAGGCGCCGGGATCGAGTCACGTCCGATCGATTTCGATTCCATAGGCGCGTTCGTCCGGGACATTCACGTGCCGCAGGTGGTCGGAGTCATCGGCCCCGAGCTTCGCGGGCTGACCACGGGTTCGGGTGCGACGAACGTCCGCGAGCTGCTTTCCGATCGCTCGGGCAGAGGCGACGAGGAATTCCTGAACACGATTGCCGGCGTGTCGAGCATCATCGCCGACTTCCACATAGGAGGAGTCTCTGACGAATCGTTCACGTCGCGCACGAGCATCGCGGGCGACGTCGCGTCGATAGATTCCCTCGTCCGGCAGAAGGTGGGCTTCGGAACGATCGTTTACCCGCTGTCCCTCGCGAAGATCGTAGAACTCGGAGCGGCGCCGATCGTTCCAGTGACTGCGGCGACGTCGCTTTTCGTCTCGAACAAGCTGACGAGCGCGGAAATCGAAACAGGACTCGACCTGCTTTCAGGAATCGCGAAGACGCCGCAGGTCGGGATAATCGAGGCGGACGTTTTCAACCCGCAGGATCCGCTCACGCAGGCGAGCGATCTCGCGAAGACGGTTCTCATGCTCCGCGGCGCTGGAATCAATGAGGTCGCCATCGGGAACTTCCACAATTCGAGACGAGGCGCAGGCGGACTCGTCGACGAGAACGACAAGATCGAGCCGCTGTTCGTGGTCTGGAAAGTCCTCGGCGGGCTGCTTTCGGGAACGGAAATCGTCGATCTCGACCTCGAATTCGCGAACGAAGACAACCTCAAGAGCTACGTTCTCAGCAAGGACAAACCAGACGGAGGCAAGGAGTACACCCTCGTGATCTGGCCCCGCGGGACGCGGCTCGTCGACGAACATCTCTACATCGGCTCCGGCGCGAAGCTGATCGACCTTTTCGGAAACGAAAAGGAGATCACCCAGGACTCGCGGCATCCGGGAAGGGTTGTCTATTCGCCTACGCCAGAGGACGGGGTCCGGATTCTGCGCGGAATCGATTCCGAACTTCTCGAAACGTACCTCGACCTCGGGTTCGGAAGCACCGCCTTAGAAAGCAGACGCGGAAACCAGACCGTGACGTTCTCGATGAAGAATCATTTCAGGGTTCCGCTTACGGGGTCGGTGAACATCGCGTTTCCGGAGGGCTTCCTCGGCGGCGGCTCCGCAGCAGTGCGGAAGTTCGACGTCGACGTCGCGCCCGGACAGACTTTCACCAAGGATTTCGAGATAACGGTTCCGCTGAACCAGTTCCTCGGAGTCCAGCGCATCCACGTCGAGGCGTCCGTCGCGGCTGACAAGAACTATTCGCTTATGAAGGAGGCGAAGCTGAACATCGAAAGCGTTGTAACCCTTCCGGACATGGTGGAAATCGTAACCACGGAGAGCACGGGACAGATGCAGGCTGCGTTTCGGATCGAGAACCGGGCCGCCGGAGCGATGAACCTCACCTGCGTCTTCACAAGCGAAGGCGAAAGGTTTCCGCAGCAGCAACTGAATATAGCGGCGGGCGCGTCGACGATCGTCGCGTATCCCGTGGCGCAGAGACTCGTTCAGGGTCGGGGCGGCGCGGCTCAGCTCCGCCAGAGTCTCGAGGGCAAGGAAGCGGTGCTGATCCTCAGACAGCAATCGGGAGGCGACGTGTTCATCAACGCCCGCTACCGATTCGCCTACGATGGAAGAACGGACACGCTGTACTTGAAACGCAGCGAATCCGAATCCGGCGCGCAGTAGTTCGCGGGCGGATTGCTTGAACGCGATTGGAGGCGCTCGTATTAGTAAATTAGGAATTAGGAATGTTCTTTCCACTCATCTCTTAACTCTTAACTCTTAACTCTTGCCACTACCCTCCCCTTCCCGCCTTAAATTTTGTTGAACCGCGTGTAATTCGCACAACGTGGTTTAGACTATCCGGGTTGAAACTATTTCCGGAGCATTGCAATGAACGCGATAACGCTGCTTCACGTCGCACTAGCCCACCGCGGCGAGTACATTCAGTTCGTCCAGGACGGAGTCGATTTCACGAACGCGCAGGTCGAGCGAGACGTGAAAGCGTTCGCGACCGCGCTTTCGAGCGCAGGCGTTTTGAAAGGCGATCGCGTCGCGATGGTTCTGCCGACCACCTACGCGAACGTCATATCGATTTTCGCCACCTGGTACGTCGGCGGGATCGCGGTACCGCTGGATTTCAGCCTTGCGCGGGATGAACTCCACAAAATTTTCAGCGATTGCGAGCCGAAGGCGATAGTCACGGACGAGGCGTCGCTTGAGAACGCCTTGCACGCCGCGAGCGAAATGACCTTCGTTAAGGCCATCTACATCGACGGCGCACAAATGCCCGGCACGATCTCGGTTTCGGAAGCGATCGCGGAGATCGACGGAAACCTGAAGGTCGCGGAATGCGCCTACGAAGACACCGCGACCCTGCTCTACACCTCCGGAAGCACAGGCGAGCCAAAGGGCGTCATGCTCACCCACCAGAACATCTGGGACAAGGGACGCCCGAAGGAACTCGGCGAAGACTTCATGACCCTGCCCGATAAACCCGCGGAGGGCACGATTCCGTTCACGATGCTGCTTTCGCTTCCGCTTGCGCACGTCTTCGGATTCATAATGATCCAGAACATTTTCGCGTACCCGACGAAGGTCGTGCTGCTTCCAAGGTTCCGCCTCGATACGGCGCTCGATCTGATCGAGAAGTATCGCGTGAACCTCGTTCCGACGGTGCCGACAGTGTTCCGCTACATCCTGAACTATCACGAGCGCGAGTTCGACATCTCGAGCGTCTTCATGTGGGTTTCAGGCAGCGCCGCGCTTCCGGAGAGCACCGCGACGCAGTGGGAGAAGCGCTTCGGGATCAAGATACTCCAGGGCTACGGGCTGACGGAGGCGAGCGCGACGGTCTCGATGAACATGGGCCAGGACTGGGTCAAACCCGGAAGCATCGGACAGGCATGGGCCGGGGTCGAACTGAAGATCGTCGATCCGGAAGGAAACGAACTTCCGCGTGGCGAGGTCGGCGAGGTCTGCATCAAGGGCGGCGGCGTGATGAAGGGCTACTACAACAAGCCGGAGCTGACGAAGGAAGTCCTGAAGGATGGCTGGCTGCATACTGGCGACGTCGGAAGGATCGATGGCGACGGCTTCATTTTCATCATCGACAGGATCAAGGACCTCATAATCCGCGGCGGGATGAACGTGTACCCGCGGGAGGTCGAGGAGGTTCTGCACATGCATCCGGACGTGCGCGACGCCGCGGTGGTAGGCATTCCGGACGACGAGATGGGCGAGGAAATCGTCGGCTTCGTCTCGATGAAGGACGACTGCACGTTCGACGAGGCGAACATCCGCGCCTACGTCAGCGAACACTTGGCGAAGTACAAGGTGCCGCGGGAAGTGAGGCTCGTGCAGGATATGCCGAAGACCGAGGTCGGGAAAATCATCAAGAGGCAACTGAAGGAACTCTACCCCTAATCAATTACGAATTACTAATTACGAATGAAATGCATTTACTTCTGAATCCAGACTTCTGACTTTCTATTAATCTGTGTAAATCGGTGTTAATCTGTGGTTGAGACCACTAACGAATTGGGTGGCACGGGCATCCTGCCCGTGTTTCATCGGCGAGACGCCGATGCCACCAAAAAATCTGTATGAATCTGTAAAATCTGAGGACCAATAAAAATGAATCTTCGAAATCAGCGTAATCTGCGGATGGCTGTATCTACAACGTTGGCGATGGTCTCCGTTCAACTGTGGTTTCTTGTCGCGTTCGCCGGCTGCGGGTCGCTCGGGTTCGAGGGCTGGCTTCTGGACGGACTTCCCGGAAAGCCCGTGGACGTCAGGGTCGTGCAGATCGAAAACGAGGACGTCGGATTCCTCGTGACCACGAGCGGTAGGCTTGGCGGCGTCGATACCACCGGATTCACTATCGTTCGCGGCGACGGAAGCCGCGTAGGCGAACCGCAGGTTTTCGAAGGGAGTCTTCCAGACACTTACTACGATTCCTCGCTCAGTCGTCCAGTGGCGAGCTTCAAGCTCCTGCTCAAAAAACCCGGCGGCGGCGCGACCATCCTTTACTTCAAGGACCTGAAGTTCACCGAATCGAATAAAATCGACGCCGACCTGCTGGGAGCGGGCTTCATCGAGGACGAACTGTGGACCCTCTCCGAAGGAATACTCCGCTTCCGGGATTCGAAGAGCTTCGAGGAGCTTCACAGGGTGGAACTCGCGCTAGAGCCTAAACCGTGGTGGGGCGCGGGATATCTGCTTCCTTTTCTCTCCAGCCGCGTGGGCGAAGAAAACGGAGTGTTCGCCCTCGTCGGTTCGAACTTCGTTGTAGCGAGAAAGAGCTTCCACGTGATCCGAAATCTCGATCCGCTCGAAACCGAAGGCTGCGAGGCGATTTCGATGTTCCTTTCGTCTCGTGCGGACAGGATCTACGCGTTCTGGGCGCGGGACAGCGCTTACGAAAGCTTCCTTTCGATAGTAGACACCGCGGAAATGACCCCCCGCGAGGAAAGCACGGCCCTTGGCGGTTTCCCGAAGGAGATCGAGTTCTTCCGTGCCGGAGAAAAGGACGGGATCGTCGTCGGGCTGTCCACCCACGATCAGATCGCGAGTTTCGATGCGGATGGCGCCGCGCTCTGGTCCCGGGCACAGAAGCACCAGACAATGGCGATCGACGGAAATCTGAACCTGCTCTGGCTCATCGATGGCAGCACATTGACCGCGCTGTCTCTCATTGACGGATCGATCAGCCGGGAGATCGCTCTCGGCGCGGAAATCGAAAACCCGCGCTGCCTCCGCGCAGTAAAGGGCGGCTTCATCATCGCAGCGGAAAGCTGGACGAAGTCGGAGGGCACATCCGAGACCCTCGGCGGAAAACTTTATTATGTTGCGGTGAAGGAGCTTCAGACCGATAATTGACCAATGACGTCAACAATTGACGATCGGAGATGAATTTCGAGTTGTCAGTTTGGCTTCGTTTCTCGGCTTTTCGGAAATGGTCATTGCGATCGAAAAACAAAAACTATCAACCCGAATTCGACAACAGAGGTATTCGATGAAATCAGAAGTGCTGCTTAAAGCGAGGGACCTGAGGGAAATGCTCCTCAAACTTCCGGAAGTTTCCAGGTATCAGAAAGCCATCGATGAATACAAATCCGACAGCGTCGCCCAGGGAATCCTGAACGATCTACAGAACCAGATGCACAAGGTCCAGTACCTCGAAGCGATGGGCCAGCCTCTGGAGCCGGAGGACAAGCGGGTTCTCGCCACGCTTCAGCAGAGCTTCTCACTGAACAGGGTCGCGATAGAATTCACACAGGCGTACGATCAGTTCATGCAGCTCATGGAGGAAGTCTACCGCACGCTGATGCCTATAGACGAGCCAGAGGAGGAAGAGCACGTCCACGGCGAACACTGCGACCATGGTCACGATCATGACCACGATCACGATCACGGGCATGGACGTGAAGATGATCGGCGCAGCGGTCCGTCGATCATCATTCCCTGATCGAGGGGCGAGGATCGAGTCGTAAATTCAATCTGAAATCTGCAATCTGCCGTCTGAAATCCCAATAACATTGGCGCCCTAACGGGCGCGTGGCTGAAATCAGATTTCGATCGCCTCCAGCGGCAGGAAGTGCTCGCACGTTTCCTCGAAACTTACGCCGAGCAAGTCCTCCTGGAACACGCCGAGATCGAGCGCGGCCCGCTTCTGGATCTGGAAGTCCGCGAAGCGTCCGGTGAACTCGCAAGGCGGGTACGCTACGGCGCGAAAATCGGCGGATGAGAGATCGAAAGTGTTCCAGCTTTTGCTTCGTTTCCGGCATCCGGCGATGAAGTCCGCGAGGGAAATCATCATCGGCGCGTAAATCCGATTGCGGTACACGACGAGGTTTTCCGGCGCGAAGAACCTGAGCTGCTCTGAGCAGGAAACGCTAAACACAAAACAGATCGCAGCGATGGCGGAACCCCCGAACCACCACTGGTAGGACGAAAGGCTTTCCAGATCGTCCCGGCCGACCCAGGTTTCGAATCTTCCCCGCCTCGACATCCTCCGGCCCTTGACCTCGGTGACGATCTGTCTTCCAGGCGCAGGCAGCACGAGATAATCGAAATTCTTCAGAACCCTGCCGAAGGCGCTCCAGCGAAAGCCCTGGTCCACGCGGAAATACAGCATCCCCTGCTTCCGGAGGTATAGTTCGTAAACTCGCTCGTAGACGTTCAACCGAATACCTTTGATAGTCCCTGTAGAACCGAACTATGTAACTATAATAAAACCTTCGCCCGCATCCACACAAATAACGAACCGGCCTCAGAACGGGCTGCGCACGCGGATTTATGCGGACAAAAAGTAAATGTCGCTCTCCAGTCACGGTCAGCGCTAAATTCTTCGCGGCTTGGCGGCTTGGTTGTCAAAATCCAGTTGTTATAGTCGTCCCAGAAAAACAGCTTTTCGGCACGAGACCGGTGAAAAGCGGGCCGACTACGCCGCGGGGGGCGGGTTCAGTTCGCAAGACCATCGGTTCAC
>JANLHZ010000258.1 GCA_024653775.1 Planctomycetota bacterium
TAGCGTTACATAAAGTAGATTATATCGCGAACTATCTATCAAATTAATTTCAAAATTTGATCATATTAAGTACCTTAAAAGCTTGTGATGTATGTTTTCATAGATTAACGTTCGTATTTTGCTGTTTTACTCACTTGTTGATTTATGCGCCGATTCGAGGTTCCCGGAAACAATCCCTCACGCCTTTGAACCCATGCCAGCCTCGCCTGGAAAAGCCGTCAAACGACCTCAGCCGCAAAATCAGTTGGACGGCTCGTCTGAACGTGTTGTCTCGATCATTTTCGAAGATTGGGATGCTTTCTATCAGGCGGCTCAATGCGTTCAGCGCTTATCGTGCCGAACACTATTGATTGCGAGTGACGAATTAAGGAGGCGTGATCGTGATGCTCGAAGGCCACGTCGGGCAGTAGAACACGCACACGCCGCAGGAAGGGCAGTCGTCCTTTGAAAACCTTGGAAGGCCGTTTTCGTCGAGGACGATCGCCTCGTCCTTCTTCGGGCAGACGTCGTAGCAGGTCGAGCATTCCATCCCGCCTTTCGAAAGGCATTGATCGCGGTCGATCGTGAGGTTTCCCATGTGGTAGCGATTCTGCGGATCGCGCTTCAGAGCGCCCGGCTCGCACACGGTAATGCACGGATATTCGAGGCAGAGAACGCAGGGCGCCTGACGCGCGTCGATGTACGGAAGCGGTTCGCCTTTCGTCGTGAATTCGAGTTTGATCGCCGAGCGCGGGCAAACGGTCACGCACTCCTTGCAGGAAGTGCAGGTCCCCGCGAAATCCTTCACGGCGCCTGGAGGGCGCACGAATTTGCGCTTGCTCGGATTCGCGAGAAAGGCTTTCTTTTTCTGTTCCCGGTCCCAGTCTTCGTCGCTCATCATTATTATCCGGAGCGGGTCGACCTCCTTCTGGATCTCCTTGATCGCGCCGTAGGCCGCGCCGGCTTCTTCCATGCCTCCCGCGAGGCTTTTGAAAAAAAAGCGCCTTCTATCGCTGACGTTTTTTTCTTCTTCGTTCATAAAGCATTCGACTATGTTTCAACCCGAAATGATATTACACTTCTTCAACGTGAATTACGAAAAACTAAAACGATCGACGCGCGGATGCGTGATGATTGCGCCTCTTTCGCTGCTGCTGGTTTTAGCGGTTTCGTCCTGCGCGGGATTTGCATACGATCGAACTACTCACGAGATCGTCATCGGCGGGGAAACTCTGCACGATTTCAAAGGCGCGACCCACGTTCATTCGAAATATTCCCACGATTCCACCAGCGAGTTCGATGACATTCTCGCGGGCGCGATCCACGGGGGACTCGACTTCATTTTCATCACCGACCACAATAATGGCGAAAGCAAGGAGTGGGAAGGTTTCTACGACGACGAAAGACTACTCGTCCTCTCCGGAATAGAGTACAGCACGAACTGGGGCCACCTCCTTATCTATAACGGCGGGGATTTCGTTCCTGACTACCGCGACGTCCCGACGCTGATCGAGACCGTCCGCGCGCAGAGTCCGGAATACCTTGCGATCGCGGCGCATCCGTCGTCGAGTAAAAAGCCGTTCGATCACCCTGAAAGCGAACTTATCGACGGCATGGAAATCATCAACCTTTCGACGCTGTTCTACGACGCCTGCATTCCGGAGATGATTCTGAACGCGCTCCTTCTCGGCGGGATTCCCGGAAATCTTCTGCTCCAGACCCTCTACGACAAACCGAAGAAAAATCTCGCGATGTTCGACGCCATCGGCGAAGAGCGAGCGTTTATCGCCACCGGATCGACGGACGCCCACGGAAGGTTCCCGCTGGTTGATTCGTATTCGAAAACGTTGCCGACGATCACGACCCACGTTTTCGCGCGGTCTTTAAGCCCGGAGTCGATATACGAGGCGATGCGTAGAGGCAGAACTTACGTCGCGCTCGACGCGTCCGATGACGCGAAAGGATTCGAATTCTACGGGCGATCACGAGGTTCGAAGCTTCTTCCCGGAGAAGAAATCGATCTCGCAGAAGACGCGGAACTGATCGCGCGGACTCCCGTTATAGCGTCGATCAGACTTGTCGAATCCGGGCGGGTGGTAAAAAAGGTCGATGGAAGATTTCTCAAGTTCGAAGCCGTCGACCCTGGTTTTTACCGCGTGGAGGTAAATCTCCGCGGCAGACCGTGGATTTATTCCTCCGGGATTCGGATAAATTAGGGTTCGGGTAAATAGAATGGTATCTGTTAGGTGAAACACGTCCCCGGCACTTAACCTCTACGGCAGGGAACTCCATTTCGGTCTGGAATTCTTAGGACGCGTACAATAATAGCATTGTGGAAGTGCCGGGGCGGTTCCGATTCAACGTTGTTGCCAAACCGATAGTTATAAACGAGTTTCCACGTGCCTGAACGTTCCACGCATAAACCTGTGTCTTTGGCGCCTATGTTGCGTGAATTTCAAAAAAATCAAGAAAGAGGAATTTAATCGCGAAGCGATC
>JANLHZ010000285.1 GCA_024653775.1 Planctomycetota bacterium
GAAAATCCGCGAACGCATCGGCTTCACTCCGGCCCTGACGTTCGAAGAAGGCGCGCGCGAGCTGATTAAATGGATGCGCACTCAAAACGCGGCGGACAATTTCGACAAAGCGCTGACGGAACTCAAAAAGCACGGGTTGACGAAGTAAGCGTCGATAAGTGTCTTTACTGACATCTGCTCTGCAAAATTAAGCAAAATAAAACTGAACCGCGCCTTTTCTTCTAACGTAAAAGTGGCTCTACCCCTATCTTGTCTAGACCGAGAATGTCGTTAAACGGCGTAGATAGCTTCAAAACCTTGTTTTTAGAGCATTTCACATGTTTTAGTATATGAGGTAATTTAGGTTTGAATACTTGTCCGGCGAACGCTTCACGAAGCATTTACCTCCGATTGCTGTAACTCTTACTCCATCAATGATTTACGAGTCATTACCTCCAATGTGCGAATCTCACCAGGAATTATAAATAGAGTAATATACTGACTTATTGTGAGTATTATTGTATAGGCAACTTCGGGGTAGAACCTTACGAGCTACTACGAACAGATTTCCGCTATAGACAGCAAACTACCCCGTGAACAGTTACAAATGCGCCATCGCCGTTTCAAGCGACGCTTTCATGCAGATGTCGAAAAATAGCGGCTCCACGCACGTTCGTCCGACCGTCCAGGTTATTTGGAATTTCCGGTGGAGATGGCGCACGACGCGCTCTGCGGGAGTGTGATCGCAAAGCGCGCCATGCATGGGTAACCAATTTCGTCTCGACCGCGTCGATGAAAGCCCGAACTCTACACCCTGCGTATTTTAACGCATGCTTCCTTGTGGAGAGCCATCCCTGAGAGTGGATCGGATTTGAGTGGCCTTAGAACGGAGTCGGATGCTCCCCTTCCCTTGGCTGTTTTGCCAAAAGCTATATGTCCGAACCCATGCTGAAGCCCGATGACCTCGCGGTGCATCCTCTTCGACAGCGACACCTTTTGCCGGAACTTGCCGTATTTGCTTTCGACCTCAACCAGGCTTCCTTCCTTGACGCCATATTTCGCGGCGGTTTCCGGGTGAAGAATGAGGGGATTGTCCGGTTTTATCTCCAGGAGAAGCGCGTTATTCTGGGTTCTAGAGTGCGTGTGGCTCGATTCCTTCCAGTTTATGAAATAGAGCGGATATTCCTCCGTGGGCTGCCACTCTCTCGGACTGTAGACTGGAAGCGAGTCGATCCGGTTTCCATTCGCGTCCACTTTGTCTGCAAGCCAACTCGAAACGAACTCGACTTTTTTCGACTTCGTCCCGAACCCGACGCGAGGTTTTCCATCGACGACTACTCCGATGAGCTTGCCCCCCTCGGCTTTGGGTTTGTCGTAGACGTTTGTGCCATCCGCTGCAGGATCGCCGTCGAACCAGGCGTTCGCGATAGCGGAATCCGCGACGGTCTTCATGTACTTTTCGTATTCGGTGCCTTTCTTGTCTACCCAGACTGCGCCAGGAAGCTCTTTCAGTTCGGCAAGCGTGATTCCCGGCTTACCGTTCTTGATTTCCTTCGAAAGGTAATCCTCGTACCACTCCTTAAGGCTCTCGATCCGCTGCCCGGATAGAGGTCCGACGTTGAAGAAGTCGTTACCTGAGGCCTCCTTCAGCCCGAGCTTCCTTCCAAGCATCGTTACGAACTCGTATTCGGTGGGCTGTCCGAACAGCGGATCGACGACGGGTTGTCTCAGCCCGAGGACCGGCCATGTGA
The DNA here is from genome assembly GCA_024653775.1 of Planctomycetota bacterium. Classification (GTDB taxonomy): domain Bacteria; phylum Planctomycetota; class UBA8742; order JACQVU01; family JANLHZ01; genus JANLHZ01. Next base: position 1,731 of record JANLHZ010000285.1, read on the forward strand.
CCCAATGAGTGTTGAAGTCGTATCGCTCGAAGTATGTGGTTCCTGGGATGACGTAATCGGCAAGCAGCGCGGTTTCGCTCATCATGGTATCGACCACGACGAAGGTTTCGAGCTTTGCGATCGCCTTCTGAACCAGATCCGATGCCGGCACCGACATAACCGGGTTCTGGAAGACGCACATCATCATCTTGGCTTCATAAGGATGATCGCCTTTCAAAATGTTTTCGAAGTACCTTGTGTAAACCCCTGAACCATGCCCGAGCGGGAACTTGTCGAGTTCGTCGAATCTCGGATTCTTAAGCATCGCATCGGCTTTTTCGTCCGGGTATACATGCTGATGGGAGTTCCCTCCCTTGTTTGGAACTATCATTGTTCCTGGTCTGTCGAAGCCGTTGACAAGCGCCGCGAGGCACGCAATGGCGCGTCCTCCCTGCACCGCGTTCGAATGCTGCCCAGGCCCGCTCCAGGTGTCGATAATCGCTGGACCGGAAGTGGCGAGTTCCTTAGCAATTCTCTCGATTGTCCGGGCGGAAATCGAGGTGATTTCTTCCGCCCACTCGGGGGTTTTTGTTTTTACGTACTCCGCATACTCCTCGAACCCGACCGACCATTTCGAGACGAACTCCTTGTCGTAAAGCTCCTCGCGGATGATAACATTCGCAAGGGCGAGGGCAAGCGCTCCGTCGGTTCCTGGTCTGATCGAAACCCATTCGGTCGCTTTTGCCGCGGTGTGCGACATGTACGGGTCCACGACAGTCAGTTTTGCGCCGTTCGCCATACCCTCCGTGACAATTCTCGGAAGGTAGACCCACTTGATACTGGAAAGTGGGTTCCAGCCGAAAAGAAGGATGTACTTTGCGTGTTTGAAGTCCGCGAGCGGTCTGTCGTGTCCCATCACGCACTTGAAGGACGCTTTTCTCGATACGTCGCAGAGATTCGAATGCATGCCGTAGTTGGGCGAGCCATAGAGTTTCAGGAAGTCACCCTGGATGTGCGTAAAGCTGTGGTCTTCGCTGATCCAGAGAAGTTTGTGCGCCTCGTCTTTATCGCGGAGAGTCTTCATCTTCGAAGCTATTTCATCCACCGCCTGTTCGATCGAGATTTCGACCCACTTCGGATCGGCGCCGGGGCTTTTATCCGGATTCGAGCGTTTCAGGGGCTTCTTTACCCGGTCAGGATCGTAAAGCTGCGCGATTCCGGCGTTTCCCCTTGCGCATAAGGCTCCGCAGTCCTTCGTTCCGTATTCTTCGGTGTATCCATTGAAGAAGTCGCTCGAAATATTGGAGTAGTTGTTCGGATTCCAGGAATTGGGTTCGATTCCTGTGACGACTCCATCGACTACGTGGCAGAGGATACCGGACTGTCCTCCGCACATGTTGCAGCAGGATGGAATCCATTTCCCCGCTTCCCGACCCCATTTTTTCTCGCCTTCGGCATTGGCGGCTATTTGACTCTCGGACGCATTCGCCGAGCCGCATCCCGTCAGATTCGTCGCACCTACAAGTGCGGCTGCTCCGGCGGAGACTTTCAGGAACTTTCTTCGACCTATCTTTTCGTCGTATACGTACATAGCTAAACCTCCATGTCTTTCTTTAAGCGCTTGTCGCGGAAGGGACTTCTGTTCCAGGCGTTGGCCTGACCGGCGAAATTATTTTCTCGCCGATACCGAAGAGAATCAGTCCGACTCCGCAAACTCCTATGGTGACAAGCCACTCCGTTAAGCTTGGGAAGTAAACATTCGACATTCGCGGGTTTGCGATTGCCTCTGAAAATCCGTGGATTTCTTCCGCGGACAACGCTGGAATAACGATGTTGAGTCGCACGCCGATGAAGCCGAGAACGACCAGCAATCCCGCAAGTGCGACCATCTTGGGGTTATTGATGGCTTTTGAAGCAAGAATCACAATAGGGATGACAGTGCCTATACCAAGCTGCAAGCCCCAGAACACCCACCAGTATTCGCCGAACACAACGAGGTTAAGCGCTTCGACGTGATCCGGGATTCCGCCGCGGTAGACCACCAGGAACTCCGAAATCTGAAAAAGAACGTCGAGCAGGAGTGTGGCGAGAACAAGCTTACCGAGGATCGGCATCACGGAGCGGTTCTCGGAAAGCCCCTTGCCGAAGATCGCCGCGACGAGCATCAGTAGCGCGCCGCCGCTCACGATCGCGGACAGAAGAAACAGTATGGGGTAGAGTCCGCTGTGCCACATGGGTCTCGCGGCGACGGTCCCGAAGAGTGCGCCGACGCCTCCGTGGAACATGATCGCGAGCGGCACTCCGACGGCACCAAGGATTTTAACAAGTTTCATGTCCCTTTTTTCGCTTTCCTCCGAGGTATCCGAGGCACCGAGCTTAAGAATTTTGCAAACTTTTCCCTTCCACCCAGGGTCCGCGGATTGCCTTACGAAATCGCTTCTCATCAGGAGCCAGAGTTCCGCGCAGAGAAGCAGGAAGTAGAAGGTATATAGCCAGATCATCCACGCCATGGGAGATTTCCAGTTGGAATACGCCATTACGTGCCACGCTCTTCCCATGTGACCAAGGTCCATCCAGATCATCAGCAGCGCGAGGAAAAGAGTCACAACCGCGGTGAAAAGCGCCAGTCGTCCTATCTTCTCGAACTGCTTCATCCCGAAGACATATAGCAGGGAGGAAATCAAAAACGCTCCCGCGGACAGACCTATATAAAAAATGTATCCGGCTACCCATAGTCCCCAGGTAACGAGATTGCCGTAATTCGCACCGATGTGACCGTTTGCGAGTCTGTCGTACACCCCCGGCAAACCTATAAGCAGCATGAGGATGGCTACGACCCACAGCGCGGTCTTAAGACCGTTTCCGTTTTTTTCCAATGTTTGTGAAGAATCCATTTATCTCCTCCATCGATCGAGTTTCAGATCAGGTAGTAAACGTTAGGTTCCGTGCCCATGTCGTCCTTGAGTCTTATCGCCTGGCGTTCGTTAAGAAGACGGGACGGATAGCTTTCCGGGTCGTTCAGATCGCCGAAGACGATCGCGTGTCCGGGACAGGTTCTTGCGCAGGCAGGCCAGCGTCCGGCCTTTTTGTCGTATGCGCCGTTGTCGTCTTGCAGATGCTCGCAGAAAGTGCATTTGCGGGCGTTGCCTATCGGGGACTTGTGCGCGCTTCTTTCCCTGTATTGCCCGTATTCCGGAGAAGGAACCGCAGCGAAAGGCGATCCCTCACTTGTATGCGGATAGTTCTCGCCGAAATCGAAGGTCCGCGCGCCGTACGGGCACGCCGTCAGGCAGTACCTGCACCCGATGCAGCGATCGTAGTCGATAGCGACTATTCCGTCGCTCTCCCGCTTGAACGTAGCCGACGCGGGGCAGACATCCACGCAGGAAGGCTTCTCGCAGTGGAAGCAGGGTCTTGTCTGGAAGACGGGTTTATCATTCGGTCTTACCGTAAACGCCTGCTCCAGAACGACGTTGTAATTGACCCCCGGCGGGGTCTTGTTCTCGACTTTGCAGGCAAGCACGCATCCCCGACAGCCGATGCACTTTCTCACGTCGATTACCATCCCGTATCTTCGCTTTAAAATGGAAGAGCTGGACGTGGCGCCCGACGCGGAAGCGCAAGCGGATAGCGAAACGCCGGCGAGCGTCGCCGCTAGCGCGGTCGCTCCGATCACTCCGAATTTCGTTACAAGATCTCTCCGCGAAACCTCGGCAGGCGCGGTCGATTTTGTATCCAGAGCGGTTGCTTCATCTTTTTTCATTTTTCTACTCCCGTTTTCGCTGGTCGCGAAAAAAAAAATCTTATTCGATTTCTGATTTGCCTCAAACGGAGCGGGAGAGACCGCCCGAAGACAGGTAGCTACTCCGGTCGCGATGGAAAAATTTTGGGTGGTGTTATCCATCGTTCTCCCCCGCCAAGTCGCCTTCAGAACGAAACCTCCACCGCGAACACGATACGATCTTCGTCGCTCTTGCCCGCGTTTCGCTCATAATCGACGACTTCATAGCCCAGAATTCCGTGCGCGAACTCGCTGAACCTGTAATCGACTCCCCACATGCCAAACCATACGGAATTGTCGTCTATGTCCGTGTCTGGATCGACCGTGTCGAGCCTCGATACGATTTCGAAATTCGAAAGAACATCGACACCTGTAAACCCGAAGTTCAAACGGATTAGCGCCCCTATTCCCCTGCCTTCCGATTTCACTCCCGGATTCGAGGCGAGACTTGGATGCGGGGACTTCATCTTGTCGGAAAGATCGACCGTCGCCATGTACGACGCCGCGATCGTCAGCGATTCCTTGTCGCGGAAGCCGATGTAGCCGACGGCGCGTTTTTTCGAGTCAAAATCCACGTTTTCGTATTGTCCGCTCGAATAAAACGCCGTCAGGAAGAACCCACCCGCCACTTCGCCAAGAGATGAAAGCGGCGTAAGCGTAAGGCGCGCGTGGAAATCCTTGTGCTTCCCGGTCTCGTTCTTCTTCCAGCCTTCGCCGTTTACGACGACCGCTTGAAGTTCGCCCAGCTTTTCCGGGAATTTGTAGTTCAGGCCGAGTCCGAGGTCCGTACTCGTCATGTATCCCCAGCGATCCGCGAGAACCTTGCTGTACACTCGGTATCCCCAGACAGTTTCCTCGTACGGAACCCAGGGAAGATCGATCTGCCCGAACTTTAGCGAGAAGTTCTCTAATAGAAGATTCTTCTTCTCGATAAAAAAGTGCTTCGAAGTAACGTCGAACCGACCTCCGCCGTTATTCGAGACCGCGGTTCCGCTCACATCGTGATCGCGGACTTCGCCGCCTTCCATCGTGTAGTGAATTTTGACGTCTTTCTCAGGGGTCCAGTCGAAGCGCAGGTAAATTCGATCGAGATCGAACTCGTTGTAATCGTCCGCGCCCCTAGATAAATCGTAGCTGTACCTGATATACGCCTTACCGTAAATCTTCACGTCGAACACCCAGTCCGGAATCTTCACTTCCGGTTTCTCTTCCACCGCATCGGACGCTTGCGTCTCCGCGGACGATTCGGATGTTTCAGGCGTTTCCGATGTCGCGCTTTCTTCCGACGCAGCGTCGTCGGCAGGCTCCGCGGGAGCCTCGCCTGAAAAAGAAGTCGCCGCGCCAACTCCGATTAAAGCCAGCGACAGAAAAAGCAGTCTCGTTGACGAAATAACGTTCATCTTCGCACCTCCACCCAAAGAAAGGGAGCCATCAATAGAGGCTCATCGCCCATAACATGGTAATAAACTACCAGCACCAACCTCGCGATATGAGTTCGCAAACAGAGTGCCATAACGAGCAAATTGACATCTCGATAATCGTCGATATTCGCTGACTATAGATCGACTTAGCGCACCATTCGTCGACTCGAATTTGACGGATGACGAAGTCTCGTCATTCGTCGGACGAAACCTCGTCATCGGAAGATGAAACTTCGTCATCGGAAGATGAAACTTCGTCGACGGAATGATAGTGCTGGAATCTGCTTTGGAAAGTCGTGCGGGGAACGCCAAGAAGCTCCGCTGCTTTGATCTGCCGTCCTCCAGCTTTTTTCATGGCCCAGTCGATTAGTTCCCGCTCGAAGGCCGCGAGTTCCTTGTGCAGGTCGATTTCGCTTAAACCTTCGAAATGAATCTGAAAAATGTTATTACCCGCTAAATCCCTGAGAGACGCGGGAAGGTGTCTCAACTCGATGCTTTCTCCCCGCGACAGCACAAACGCCGACTCCATCGCTCCCTTCAGTTCGCGAACGTTTCCAGGCCAGGCGTGCCTTCGAAGCGCTACCACAGCCTCTTCCGAAATGGCGGGCGTCGCCGCCTCGGTTGCCCTGGCGATTCGTGAAAGAAAGTGAGTCGCTAGCAGAAGCACGTCTCCTTCCCTGTCCCTTAGTCTCGGCAACTCTATCTCGAGCGTTTTCAATCTGAAATACAGGTCTCTTCGGAATCTTCCCCTTGACGACGCCTCGTGCAGGTCCACCTTCGTTGTCGCTATTACCCGCGCGTCCAGGGCAATGTCAGCGCTTCCTCCGACTCTCGCGGCTTTCTTCTCTTCGATGACGCGCAGGAGCTTCGATTGCAAATCGAGCGGCAAGTCGTCAATGTCGTCTATCAACAACGTTCCGCCGTGAGCGCGTTCGAAAACGCCGCGGTGCTGCGAAATCGCGCCGGTGAACGAACCCCTTTCATGTCCGAACAGTTCGCTTTCCGCGATATCCCGCGGAATAGCTCCACAGCCAACAGCGACGAAAGGTCTCACGGATCTTTGCCCGCTCGAAGCTATGGCTCTCGCCACGACCTCCTTGCCGGTTCCCGTCTCGCCTATAATGAGGACCGATAGTTCGCTGTGAGCGAACAGTTCGACCTGCTCTCTTACTCGGCTCATTTTTTCGCTCGCTCCGATAATCCCTCTTGAGTCGCCTGGTTCGAGCGAAGCGCGCTTCGCCCTTTCGAGCTCGTCCCGCAAAAGACGCTGCTCGGCAAGTTTTGCGAGCCGGACGCCTAGAATTTCGAAGGAAAAGGGCTTGTTCAGAAAATCGGACGCTCCAAGTCGCATCGCGGTTACAGCGTCTTCGACCGCGCCAAAGGCCGTCATAACAATGACGTCCGTTCGCGGACTTTTATTCTTGATCGTTTTGAGCAGTTCGATGCCGTCCATCCCAGGCATTCGAAGGTCTACTATAGCGACATCGAACGGTTTCTCTGTCATCAGTTCGAGTGCCTCGTAACCGTTCTCCGCGGCATGCGCGTCGTACCCGAGATTCTCGATCTTCTGCCTGGAAGTCGTTCTGCAGACACGCTCATCATCTACAATAAGCACTGAAAGGTCATTCATTTAGATCCTCCTTCAGCAAGGTCCGGTTATCGGGAGTAAAATTCGAACCATAGCGCCGTGTGGATCGACGTTCTCGATAAACACTTCGCCTAGATGGTCCTCTACAATGCGTTTTACAAAGGTCAATCCGATTCCAGTCCCCACTCCCGCGGGTTTTTCAGAGCAGAAAGGATCGAATGCCGATCGAAGGGCGGATTCTGAAAATCCCGGACCAGAATCCGCGACCTCGATTTCTATTAACCCCGATTCGCCGGAAGGTTTTGCGCTCGAAATTATGGTTCCGCCCGATGGAGTGGCATAAATAGCATTGTTCAGGATATTCACGATCGCTTCAATTATATGTCTCGAGTCGACGCAGACATAGACGTCGCGCTCGATATTCGATCTGATCGAAATGTTCTTGTTTTTCGCCTCGGAATTCACGATGGCAACGGCGTCTGAAAATATGTCATGTAGACTCGTGCTTGCGCATTCAAGTTTTTCATGGTGGAGACCGAGCAGACAGTCGCTTACCCTTTGTATACGCAGGAGCGATTCTTTCAGGTCGCTTAGGTACTTGAGTGTATTTTCGGTATCGCATCCCGATTCGTCTGTCAACAAGTCGGTACAGGTCAACGCGCCGTGAAGGGGATTCCGAACCGCGTGCGCAACCCCCGCGGCGAGTTCACCGATTCGGGTGAGCCTCTCTCTCGAGTGAGAAATTTTCTCGCCGTCAAGTAGGATTTTGTTCATTCGCTCCATCACTCTTCTAAGACCCTGTACGATATAGACGTTCCCAAGCACGGAGAGCGCAACGACGACTCCGTGTATCGCGTAGTGCATCGGATCGTCGTGATCTTCTCCGGAAAATACATCTCCGCGCCAGAGATTCCCCGCCTCGTACCAAAGAAGGGATTCGTAAAGGATCACGCCAATAAAACCAGCAAGCCACGCGGTTCGACGGCTGAAGAACATCGCGCCGAGGGATGCGAAGAACGCCGACAACTCGGCTATAGGAGTGAGCGTGAGGTGAGTGTAGTGAAGAAACGAGTACAGGAAGACATAGTCTAGGATGAGTTGAGCGAACAGCAGCGGGGTTGCTATTTTCGAGAACGCTTCCGACGTAGTCCGCGCGATTGCCAGAAGCGCCGCTACGTTGGTCAGCGCCATCGCGCCCAGGATGTAGATCGCCTCGTCTGGAATATGCGCGATTTCGAACCCGCGCGCAACCATGATCGCGGCTCCGACGACAAGCACCGCAATCCACCTGAGCACTACCAGCCATCTTGCTTCCCTTTTTCCGGGAAACTCATCTGCGTGTGATACCATGTCATCCTTCGCTTTAATCCAACTGACTATTCGAGTATACAGTCGAAGAACGCAAAAGAACATCTTGCGCCAGTCGTATCTAGCGTGCCCGGAGAGCGGGTGAGGGCGAAATGCCGTGCCAACCGACGAAGAGAAATGCTCCCTCATCCGGCGCTTTGCGCGTCCTTACTCCCGGAGGGAGAAGGATTCACTATCGCGCATTTATGCAACAACGCCGCTCAAGTGATCAGAGTATGACAGAATACACACTACTAAAGACACTGAATCGCGGAAGTTTTCCAGCGAACTTAAAAAATCTTCTCGCAACTTTAAATCCAAAATCACGTCGCATCCTGCAGGACCGCGATGCCGGGGAGAGTTTTGCCTTCGAGAAGCTCCATCGACGCGCCGCCTCCAGTGGAGACGTGCGTGACTTTGTCCGCGAAGCCGAATTTTTCGATCGCGCTCGCGCTGTCGCCTCCGCCTATGACGGTGACGCCTCCGCACTCCGCGAGCGCCTTGGCGACACCCAGCGTTCCGTGGCTGAACGCGTTCCGTTCGAACACGCCCATCGGACCGTTCCACACGATAGTAGGCGACGCGAGAATCACTTCGCGGAACTCCTTCACCGTCTTCGGGCCGATGTCCATCCCGAGCTTCCCCGGCGGGATCTCGACGCCTTCCGTCGCTTCGCCGAAGTCGCTGTCGAAGCTCGAAGCGACGATATGATCCACCGGAAGCCTGAAATCGACTTCCTTTTCCACCGCGAGTTTCAAAAACCGCGCTGCGTCTTCCAGATGTTCGTCATCGAGCATACTGTTTCCGATGCCGTGGCCTTTCGCCTTCAGAAACGTGTACGCCATCGCGCCGCCGACGAGTATCTTGTCGACTTTGTCGAGCAGATTTTCGATAAGCGGAATCTTGTCCCTGATTTTCGCGCCACCTAGGATGGCGGTCACGGGACGGTGTGGATTGAACAGAATGCTCGCGAATGCGTCGATCTCCTTCTGCACGAGGAACCCTGCGACCACCGGCACGAACTCCCCGACGACGCTGACGCTCGCGTGCGCGCGGTGCGCGGCTCCGAACGCGTCGTTCACGAAGACGTCCGCGAGAGACGCGAGCTGTTTCGCGAAGTCTTTGTCGCCGTCCTCCTCCTCCGGATGGAATCGGAGGTTTTCGAGGAGGATTATCTCTTCGCCCTGATCCCTGCACGCCGCCTCAACGTCGCCCCCGACGCAGTCGTCCAGCGTCGCGACCGTGCGGGAAAGAAGCTGCGCGAGCCTCGCGCCCACGGGCTGGAGGCTCATCTTGTCATTACGCTGTCCGTCTGGCCTTCCGAGGTGGCTGCAAAGAACGACCCTGGCGCCTTCTTTCAGGCAGTGCTCGATCGTCGGAAGACTCGCGCGGATTCGAAGGTCGTTCGTAATCTCTGAAGTTTTTTTGTCGAGCGGGACGTTGAAGTCGCAGCGGATTACCACGCGTTTTCCGTTAAGATCGACGTCGGTGATGGATTTCTTTTTCATGGGGATAGTGGTTAGTGGTTGGTTGTTGCTTGTCAGTGGTTAGAATTATATCTCGCAATCACTTTCCCGACACCTTCCTGAGCAAACTTTCGAAACTTGCGAGGAAGGAAGTATCCATGGCGCTGTCCAGTTCCTTCAGCCAACGCCTCACGTACTTCGTGTCGAGTTTCGTCTGTTTGGCGATCACGCTTTTCGCATCCTCGATGTCCCGTGCACGCCCGGCTACTATTTTATGAATCACCAGGTCCTCCGCGGAGATGAACTTCGCCGCAGTCCCTTCGATTTCGAAACTTGAAGCTCTTTTTATTGCTTCATGTTCGAGTGCCGAAGTCGAGAAGATGAAGTCGATGCCGATCTGCGATTCTTCGTCTTTAGCAGGCAAAACCATAGTTTTCCTCACGAAGTCTTCATTTCCCGCGAGACTTGTCAGTCTCAGCGACTCCATCGCGGCGTAGATTCTATTTGCCTCCGAAACGTCTAAAGCGAGAGTAATATCTATATCCTTCGTAACACGGGGTTCGCCGTGTTTCATAACCGCCTGGCCGCCGATAATCATATAGTCGATTCCAAGCTCATCGAGCTTCGCGGCGACTCTTGCGATAAGCTTCAAGAACATTGAACTTCCTTTTCATCTCGATCTTCACTTCGATGCCTTCGAGCGGATTCTTCGGAGGCCAGACGCCGAACGCTTTTGCCTCCTCGATCATCGCCTCGACGATCTTCACCGCCTTCAGATAATCCGCCGGCTCCGCTTTCATTCGTTCGATTTCGAAGCGCTCGACAAGTTCTGGATTTTGTATCACTGCTCACCTTCCGTCATAAATCCCATAAGCGCGCTGGAACTCGATTTTGAGAAGCAGCGCGCTCCGAAGTTTGTAGCCCTCTTCGGTTTCTTCCTCGAAATGAATGGTGAAGACCTGATCCTGAATCGTCTCGCTAAGCAGCGAAAACGAAAGTTTGTACGAAGCGCCCGGCGCGAGCGGCATTTCGCCCGAAGGTTCGCCTTTCAGCAGCCGGAGCCTTGGCGAGCAGACCGTGCGGTACGCGAGTTTCGGCGCGCCCACGTACGAAAGCACGTTCACCGAGACTTCGAACGCCGATCCGACCTGCGGCTTTTCGAGCGCGTCGATCGTGAAAACGAGCCTCCCTGTGTTCGACGCGACTATGCTTCCGCCTCCGATGGCGGAGACCTCCCGCTCCTCCCGCGGCGCCTCCGGAAACTCGAAGTCGAGCGGGATTTCGCCGTACAGAAGCTCGTAAACAGACCTCGGCTCGCGAGTCAAAGGCGCGACCTCGGAGAAATCGCCAGTGTGACGGTCCCCCGGTTCCGGGCTTCCGCCGCAAGCGGAAAGGAGCAAAGCGGGCGCGATAAAAATGGCGAATCTGCAGAACATCGGATTATTCCGTCGGTTTTTGCAATTGTACCACGTCCGCGCCGCCCGCGCGAATTCCTGCCCGCCCCGCGCGGACGCGCGAATTCCTACCCGCCCCGCGCGGACGCGCGAATCCTACCCGATTGCGCCAAGAATGCGCCTGTCGTCGCCGGTGCGGATTCCTTCGAGGGACATCCTGAGTCTCTGCGGATTCGGCGCGTGGGCGAACCCAACCTTCTGAGATATGAGCTGCTTCCGGATAAGCTGCTCGATGCTCTGGTTGAAATCAATCATTCCTTCTTCGCCGCCCTGGGCCATGACGTCAGAAATCTTGCCGTCCTCGCCGGCGTTGAGCAGCTTTCCGATCGTCGGGTTGTTGACCATCACTTCTACGCAGGGCACGCGGTCCATCCCCTCCTGGATCGCGGGAAGCAGCTTCTGGCACACGATCGCCTTCAGGTTGAAGCCGAGCGTCTGGCGGAGGAGCGAATGCCTCGTCGGCTCGAACAGGTCGAGAATACGCCCGATCGTCTGCGAGACGTTCGAACTGTGCATCGTCCCGAAAACGAGGTGCCCCGTCTCCGCGGCGGTGAGTCCCGTCTGGAAGGTCTCCTCGTCGCGCATTTCGCCCACGAGAATGACATCCGGGTCCTGACGCACGACGTACTTCAGCGCGCGCTTGAAGTCGGTGCAGTCGATGCCGATTTCGCGCTGGTTGACGAAGCTCTTCTTGTCGCGGTAGAGATACTCGATCGGGTCTTCGATGGTGATAATGTGCGCGCGCCGGGTCATGTTGATGTACTCGATCATCGAAGCGAGCGTCGTCGATTTACCCGAGCCGGTGATGCCGCAGACGAGTACGAGTCCCTGCTGGAGCTTCGCGATCGCTTCGAGCACGGGAGGCAGGTTCAACTCCAAGAACGACGGGATGCGCACGTTGACTTTTCTTGCCGCGACGCTGAGGGTTCCGCGCTGCTTGAACACGTTCAGACGAAAACGGCCTACTCCGGGGAGACTGTACGCGAAATCGAGATCGTGGCTGGTCTCGAACTCGTGAATCTGCTTTTCGGTAAGGATGTCGTAAACGAGCCGCTGGATGTCCTCGCCCGATAGCGTCGTAAGTTCGACCTCGCGAATCAAACCTTTGATGCGCATCAGAGGCTGAGAGCCGACTTTCAGGTGGAGGTCGCTCGCGTTGTATTTGTGCATCAGCTTGAACAGCTTATGAATGTCTTTTTCTTGTTCCATCGCGTCGATTCGGGAATGAAGAATGAAAATGCGAATTTCATGGAAGTGTACCACACACCGCCGAAATTCGGCACTAGAAATCGCTTACAAGCATTATGCGCGAGCCGCGGCGGAAGTCAAGGATAAACAAGTTCGCAGGCAATGGCATTTCGAGCGAGTCGGCAGAAGGTTTTGCGCAGACGATGCAGGAAGCGCTGCAAGAGCCAAAAGAAGTTTCTTAGAAACTATCTATAGCAAGCGACATCGATAATTCGGAGCCGTCAAACGAGACGTTTTACGGCTTTTGCGGACGAGGACATCCGCGGTCCCAGGTGCTATAAGGGGTAGTTTCTCAGTAGGTAAGTGGTCGCCCGACCGCGCTAACCCCTGCGACGTTCGCCGGGATCGCATGGAAATCCGCCCGAAGGCTAAGGGCGCCGCGATAGCGGTACGCTCTGACCATGATCGAAAGTCCGGAGGTGACAAGTATTTCGCCGGTAACGTCCCTTCCGGAATCGAACGCCGCGGCTTCCTCGGGAGAGAGGGTCGCTTTCAGAACCTCGCGCACGTATTCGCTGTCCGGAGTCTTTTCGAGGTCGATCGTCCGCGGCTGACCCTGGTAAAGAATCTCCGCCGATGCGCCTGCGCGAAGGTTCAGATACCTTGCCTGGTACTTTATCGCCACCTTCAAAATGTTGTGCAGATCCGAAAAAGCGAGCGTTCTCATATCGTGGGATTATATCACGCTCGCCATACCGAACTCCAGAGCGAAGCGAGTTCGCGTTACGTTTATAGTGTGCCCGTGATGGCATTCATACCAACCCCAATTGACATCCATCCCTTGCTTGCTACTGCACACGTGACATGCAATTTGCCGCTGCATCGCCATATCTACCAATATTCCTGCTTCGCGGCGATTAGCCTGACGCGCGTTCGCTACGCCCTCAAAGCATGCCTGCCAAGTAAGGTCGGTATCAAACGCCTGACGGCGTCACTACGAACCTGCGCGGACAGTCGCTCTCCTGCAGAAGTTTCTCAGTCCGCATTTCCGAGCTTCCTTTCGCTGCGGGAGACGCCCACGCCGAAGGAATCCGCCGCGAACTTCCTGAAAAACCATTCGATCTCGTTCAGACCCCAGTACGCGAAGTCTTCCACGTCCAGAGCGGAGAAGTGATACTCCATCGCTTCGATGTTCGATTCGATTACCGGCTCGCGAGTATTCGCGTCGACGAACACGAAGTAAGCTCCGATCCGGATCGAGTCGAGCCTAAGTTCGTCTTCGAATCTTTCGTAGTCCGTCACTGCGGAAAGCAGCACGTAGTCGTAACCTTCGTCCGCGAGTCCTCGGACGAACTCCTGGAATCCTTCGTCCCCGGAAAGCGACGCCCGCGGGACGTCCTCGCCAAAGCTGCTTACGGGCCACGCGTCGAATCCCCTCGCGTACAGCGCGTCCGCGAAGACGTTTCGTAAGAGTTCGAGCAGCGGAATTCCCTCCGGATCGTCGAAAGGCCCTTCCCTCGGATCGAAGCTGAGGTCGAGCATCGATTCGATGGTGCTGGTTTTCATCTGCATCGATTTCGAAGTTCCGTTGACCGGGGCAGTCACCGCGATCCTGCTTCCAGGTGTCAGTCGATCCAGCGGTACTTCCGTAAAGCCGCAGGCGGATACGAAGATCGCGAGCGCGATGAACGCCGAGGTGCGAAAAATCGAATCTGTCCGCTCCACTCCCTGCTCCCTGCTACCTGCTCTCGAGCGGAAGCGTAATCGAAAACACCGCGCCGCCGTTATCGTGATTCGAGGCTTTGATTGTGCCCTTGTGTGCGGTGACGATACGGTGGACGATCGCGAGTCCGAGACCTGTACCCTTCTCCTTCAGCGTGAAAAACGGATTGAAGATTTTCGAAAGCGCGTCCTGCGGAATCCCCTCGCCTGTATCGTGGATTTCGATTTCCGCCGATGCCGCTTCGCTCCGCAGCGCGAGTTCGACTTTCCCTCCTTTCCCTGCCGCCTGAATGCCGTTGATTACGATATTGAGGATCATCTGGCGAAGCTGCGCCTTATCCGCGTAGATCGGAGTCGACTCGAAACTGAAATCCAGCGCGACGTTCTTCTCCTCCGCGACGTGGGCCGCGTCCATCCGTACCTGGGCCAGAATGTCCGCGAGGTCAGTGCTCACCATCCTGGGCGCTTCCTCGCGAGTAAAGCTGAGCATGTTCTTGATGATGTCGTCGATGTGCTTCGCCGCGGTGAGAATACGGGTTATGAACCTGTGCTCCTGCGAATCCTTCGCGATGTCGCGCTCGAGCATTCCCGCGTGCATCAGAAGTCCGCCCAGGGGATTCTTGATCTCGTGCGCGATCCCCGCGGCCATCTCGCCTAGCGCCTCCAGCCTGCTTTTGCGTTCGAGCTGCTCGTCCTTCTCCTTGATCTGGCTCTCGAGCGCCTCGACCTTGTCGGCAAACTTCCTGTAGGTCTCCTCCATGCTCGTGGCGAAGGTGTTGAACTCCTTGAAGACCTCGGTGAGTTCCTGGATCGACGCGTCCTGGGAGATTCCATCGAACGGGTGTGTCGGGGGAGGATTTTCTGGCGAGGGTTGCGTCATTTCGGATTTCAGCTCGCGGCGTTAGCCGCTGAATGTGATAGAGATTTCAGATTTCTAACCCCTACTCCCTACTCCCTACTCCCTACTCCCTACTCCCTACTCCCTACTCCCTACTCCCTACTCCCTACTCCCTACTCCCTACTCCCTACTCCCTGGTTCATCACATCTTGTCGTCGATGAACCTCGATTCCGCCTTGCCGGGCATCCTCGAATACGCTTTGTTGATCTGCTTTCCCGTGCTGAGGTGAACCATTTTGTTTTTTCGCTCGTCCCGCAGCCTCGAAATTTTTTTTGAATTCTCCTGCTCGAGCTTGATGAAAGTCTCGAGCGCTTCCCGCGCGCGCTCCTTCTCCGCGAACAGCATCGTCCTCAGTTCGTCCGGCATTTCGTCGCGGACCTCCTCCCACTGTGCGGCGTAATCGTCAACCGACTCGAGGTTGTCGAGACTCTCGACGAGAGTGTTCTGTTCCTCACGCAGCTTGAACAGAGAGTCGATCTCGGAATCCGCGAGGGCGTTCTGCTCGCTCGCGACCTCCACCAGCCGTGAATAGAGGTCCGCCCTCGCCTTCAGCGCCCTGTAAAAACTTTTGATCCGTTCCTTATCCATAGTTCAACACTGATTTCCGGTGGTGCGATCGTCCAGTCCGCGCTGGCCCAGTCCACGCTGGTAATGTGTCCTCGGTTCCATATATCCTCTGGCGCCACCGAAGACCTTCGCGCTGCAATACTACCATGGAAGGAGAGTCCTGCATACGTTCGAGCCAGAAGTAAGAAACTATCTCAAGATAAGATTTTCGTCTTTTCAGAGCCTTCGATAGTTTCCAAGTCGTCATCGTTTGCTCGAACCGTCGACTTCGAGTTTCCATTCATCGAGCAAGGCCCTGAATTCCGTATCGCCCATCAGATTCACTTCGAACTCGCCGCGCTGCATCCTGAATACCGCCACGTTGCGTTTGTTGCCATGCCGCGGTTCCGAATCCCATAGGTAAGGCCTGCCCTGCATCTCTGCGACGTTACGCGGGGTGTAGTCGCCGTCCGCAATGACGAAGCCGCCGAAAATCCGGGAATTCTTTATGTCGTCGGGATTGATCACGGCCCGACCGCCGCGGTTCTGGGTCTGCACCGGAGTGTGGGGGCATGTGAAAGGAACCGCCATGAAACCGCTGCCGTAGACCTCGCTGAAGGTCGAAGGATACTTGCCGTTCTGCTGCGCGATGAAGCCGCAGTTCTGTGCAAGCCTCCGGAGATTGTTGAAGCACTCTTCCTTGAACCTCGCCTCGCGGCGGGCGTTCTCGCGTGGAAGCGTCGCGGCAAAGAACGGAAGCACTGGAGTTTTGCTCAGGATAGTCGCTCCGGTTTCGTCCCTTCCGCAGTAGCCCGAGAATCCGAACTCCGGATGCATGAACGCGTCGAAATAGTATTCCATCGAAGGGACGTTGTCCCGTTCGCGCTCGTTTATGTAAATGAACGCGGGATGATCCCTGTCCGGCCCCGGCAGCTCCGCGACTTCCGGATTCGAAATCAGCCTGCTCTCCACCTCCCGAATCGACTTCGACGCAAGAAGCACCGAATCCTTCTCTCTCCCGAAAACGAGGAAGCCGTCCATCGAAAGCAGCACCGGCCTGTCGCTGACGTCGCCGGGATAGATGAGTCTGTACCCTTCCGGCGTATCCTGCTCGATCGAATGATTCGCGCCGGAGTCGCCGTAGATAGCAACAAGCGCGTCGAAAACGAAGTTCGCGTCCGCCTCGGACTTCGCTTTGAACACGTAAACGAGGTTCATCGGATTGAAGCCGAGGCGCTGGTTGTACGCTTCTCCGCCTAGTCTCTGGAAAAGCGCGGGCCTGGAAAACCGCTGCGACGAGTCCCGCGTGAACCTGAACTGACTCGAGGAAAGCTCCGTATTCACGATGTCCTCCCGCACCGGACCGTACACCGCGACGGTGTCGATCGCGCGATCCAGAATTTCGGTCTTCTTCATCCCGAAGAAGAACTCCATGCCCGAGGCGATGTTCTGGAAGTACGTCTCGTCGAGGGTCGAATCGAGGCGAAGCGATTCGCTGAGGACGTTTTCCCACCATTGCTTCAGTCCGTCGATTTTTCCGCAGAACGCGAAATGCACTCGACGCGGAATCGCGCCGAGAACCGCCAGTTCCGGAAGTCCGGAGACTTTCGGGAAAAACGCCGCCGGCTGCTTTTCAATCCGGACGCTCGTCGTCGCGTCGCCTGCTTCGCCCGAAATCGAACGCACGCTTACGAATCTGAAGTCCCGCGAATTTTCGACGATTTCCAGGCGGTCAAGCTCGAGGCGGTTGCGCAGACTGTCAGCCGCGAAGCTACGGTCCCTGTCGTTCGAGTACGCCCACGCCCTCCGGAACTTGCTCAGAATGTTCGGGATGAATATGTGCGCGAACGTTCCCGGCGCGGAGGACGCTTCGATTTCCAGTGCGAGATCCCTGAACTCCTGCGAATGGTTCGCTTCGTCCGGACTCGCGATCGCTCGCGAAAGCATTCCGCGGGTTTCGTGACGGTTGAAAACAAGGAGATAGTTTTCCACAGGGCAGAGGGACCAGCGCTGCGCGAACGCTCCGCAGGTTCGGGGCTGTTCGTACGAAAGCGTGGCGGAGCCGGGACTAAAACCGTTGTCCGTCATCGTTTTCCCGTCGTCGAACTCGAACACTATAAGAACGTTCTGCGTCACCAGACTCACCACGTCGGGCACCCGGCACTCGAAAAGCGCGTGGAGCATGTTTTCGTCCGCGTCGAGCATCGCAAGGTGAATCTTTTTAGTCGCCTTGAGCAGATTCTCGAAATTCTCCTTCTGGTAATTGGCGTCGGTGAGGAACTCCGACATCAGCGAATCGAGCAGCGTCTGTATCTCCTTCGAAACTGCCTCCGTGTTAGTGAAGCCACGCCAGGACTTCAGGGATTCGATGGACGACGCTGGGTCCGAGATACAAAGGTAAACAAGCGACGTTTGTGGTATCAAATTTGCGAGATCTCTCGCGAAAGCGTTTCCCGCAAACAGCAGGATCAACAGTAATGAGCATGCAATTGGTTTCGATCGTACCGTCATTTCGTCGCCTTTAATTGCGGGCGTTTCGTTCCGTGTGGCTTTATACTGGAACTATGTTATCATATAGATGCCGTAAAGTTGCGCAAATTTCAGGCCCGTGCCAGGAGATTGGTTATGAACTCGATTTCAAGTTTCTGTAAACCGTTTTTACAGGCGCTCGTACTTCTGGCGTCCATTTTCTTTACTGAAGTCCGCGCGGAGGAACTATACACCGCAGACGGCAACAAGTTCGACGCGGATATAATAACGATGCTCGACGACGACACCGTCGTCCTCCGGGTCGAGGGCGAGGACATCGAAATCGACTTCACCGCCCTCGCGAAGGAGTCGGTCTACCTCGTCCGTCTGCACTTCGTCGATCCCGCAAACGCGCTCGAAAGGTACAACCTCGGACTGTTCTGCTTCGAAAACGATCTCTACTACCTCGCCCGGAGGGAGTTCCGCGCCGCGAGAAACCTCGATCCGGAAATGTCGCCGCTTATCGACAACAGACTCGCGGAAATGTCTGAAGAGCAGGCGAAGGAACGGTTCGGACTCGCGATGGCGAAGGTCGAGGACGGAGACCTTGCGTCCGCGCGGATTCTGCTAGAGACGCTGCTCGCCGAGTTTCCGGACACGAGCACAGCGGCAGACGCGCGTAGCGTGATGACGATGATCGACCGCAGGCAGGGAGTCGTCGGCGCTCAGCAGAACCCGGCAGCCGGGCAGAATCCACCGGCCGCGCAGGCGCAGGCTCCCGCAGGCGCGCAGAACCAGACCCCTCAGGATCAGAACGCCGCGAGACCGAGGTCCGCACGAGAGCAGCGCGAGGAAGACTCACGCGTCGCGGAAATCCAGACGACGCTGGAACGCTGCGATGAACTCATCGAGCTCTCCAGGCAGAAGTACCGCGAAGGACTGCTCTTCGACGCGGAAACCCAGACCAGCAGGGCGGTTGCGTCGTACCGCGAGGCGGAGCAGGCGCTTCAGGTTGTGATCCAGGGCTGCTCAAGGGTGCTCAGAATCGCCACGACCGCCGAGACCGCCAGCATCGACCGCGCGAATACGCTAGGCGATTCCGCGGAACGAAGGCTCGTGAACGTGTATCTGAGCCTCGCGAACCTCTACGCGGGGGACAAGAACATCGACGAGGCCCACCGCTACGTGAACATGGCCCTCGCGATCGACGAAACGAACGAATGGGCGCTCCGTCTCCGGCACCTCGTAACCGAGCACCGCATGCAGCGCAGCGTCCGCGAGCGCTACCCGAATCCCCCCGCTTCCGGCACCAACCCCGGCGAGTGAGTAGATTTTTGAATTCTGATTTTTGATTTTAGATTTCAGATTGAACTGATCCCATTCGTTTATGATTGATGTCATAAGTGAAAAGACGATTCATCTCGAAGATCTTTAAGAGCATGTATTATCAAAAATTCTCGGCGATCCCCTATTGGCGCAAGGAAGCAAAGAAAATAGACAGGATTAACGAGATTAACAAGATTTTGAACTTCTCGATTTCCGGAACGACGAATCTCGGCAGTGCTTCAAAGTCGATCTTTAAAAATCTGTGTTCATCGGTGTTAATCTGTGGACAAAAAAAATGGTAAGTGTTCACGGGGTAGATCGCAGTCTATAGCGGGATTCTGTTCGTAGTGTGCTCGTGAGAGCATATTTTCGCGGTGTG
>JANLHZ010000295.1 GCA_024653775.1 Planctomycetota bacterium
AAGATGATGTTTTCGCAATTCGCATCGAATTTCTAAGTTATAGATCCAATTTAAATGCTATTTAAGTGCAATTAGTTGATATACGTAATATTATTGTTGAGCGTTCGATAGACCACGTCTCCGGCGCTTACCTATTCTCCAGAAGTCACTTTTTTGCGCTGAATTACTTCTCAGACGCCTCGAAAGTGCCTGGGCGTTCCGATTCGACGTGTATCACCGAACCGATACTTTACAGCACACTAGAAAATATGCTCTCACGAGCACACTACGAACAGAATTCCTCTATAGACTGCGATCTACCACGTGAACAGTTACAAAAAATGAATCCGCGAAATCGGCGTAATCTGCGGATGGATAATTCGGTTCACGCGACGCATAGCTGCGATCTCTTCGGTCAGTAATGCAATCGACGCGATCCTCGGATAGAATTCCGAGGTGCGGAACCTTCTAATCACGATCGAATACGACGGCACGAATTACTTCGGCTGGCAGCGTCAGGCGGATCGTCCCACTGTTCAGGGCGAGATCGAGCGCGCGGTAAGCGAAATCTTCGGCGGTGACATGGCGGTCACGGGCGCGAGCCGGACCGACCGCGGAGTCCACGCGTACGGACAGATCGCCAACTTCAAAACGAATGCCGCGATCCCGGCGGACAGGGTCCATCTCGCGCTCAACACGAAGCTTCCCGCGGATATTCGCGTGCGGAAATGCGTCGAAGTTCCTGAGGAGTTCCACGCGCGGTATGACGCGAAGTCGAAGATTTATATGTACCTCGTGAAAAGCTCGCGCGAAGAGCCCGTGTTCGATCGCGACCGCGTTTATCACACGGGAAGCAAGCTCGATCTTGCGCGCATGCGTGCCGCGAAGGATTCGCTCGTCGGCACCCACGATTTCGTCGCGTTCGCCACGAAGAAAGGCGAGACCGAAAACACCGAGCGCACCGTCTACGGCATCAAGATATTCCAGCGCGGCGAATACTTCGCGTTCTTCGTCTACGGCAAGGGATTCCTCTGGAACCAGGTCCGCACGATGGTTGGCACGCTTCACGAAATCGGCCGCGGGTACTTCGAGGTTTCAGACGCGAAACGCATCCTCGAATCGAAGGACCGAACGAAAGCCGGGCCGAACCTTCCTCCGCAGGGACTGTATCTGCTGCGCGTGAATTACAGGTTGGAAACAAAGTCAATATCTGACGATGTTCGAAATCCTGACTTCGTCGATAATTCCCTTGAATGAGTTGTCGAAATTCGAATTGTACCATCCGATGCGCGGACCGTGAGAAAGATCATCGAGAGTAGAAAACGGAGTCGAGGCGCTGGCTTCGAGATTTCCATCAATAAAAAGCTTGACGGTCGATCCATCCCACGTCAAGGCAACGTGATACCAGTTGTTTATAGCTAAAGTTGTCGTGCTATACATAGGAACGCCCTGTTGTCCTTGTCCTGTCAGGCTAACGTAAACAGCGCCTGATGGGCCGTTGACATTAGTTTGTTGTAAAAGTCCCATCTCCCAATTGTCGCTGCCGAATGAGTTATGTCTGCCGAGTATCGTTATGCCCATCGTCGAAGTTGTGTCAATATTAATTGGGTAAATACGCGCCTCGATGGTGAATTGTGTGAGCGAATCCCATATCGGCGAATCCGGCAACTGAACGTACTGGCGATTCGCCTGAAAGCTGATTGCGTTTCCCGAGTATCCCGCGCTCGTCCATGATGCGCCGCCGGAAAGGGTTCCATTGAAACCGTTCGAGCTTGCATCCGCGGTGGTGCTTCCGCTTCCTTCGTCGAAGTGCCAAAGACCGATGGTGTTCGCGTCAGGTTGAAAAACTTGTGTGCCTGGCGTGCCGGTAGTAATGGTCATCGGACCCGCCTGGAAACTGACGCTGCTCCCGCTAACCCAAGTGTCCGCCTGGATGCTAATTTCGATACCATCGACGTTGTCGATGTCAGCGGTTGTGACTCCGGAAGGAATTTCGCTGTCGAAATCGAAATCTACATTGTAGGAACCGGTAGGATTTGTGTTGATTCGATAAGTGTCCTGCGAAGTCTGTTCGTTTGGATGATAAGGCCCATTGTCTGCTCCAAGATGTTGATAGTATTGCGCTACGAAAGTTGTTCCGTTGTAAAGCTTGATTCTAATTTCAGAATGGCCGGAGCCGGAAAACGTAAAGTTGGAAATCCCTACGGAAATCGTTCTTGGGCGGTTCGTAAGGGTAGATGTGATTTTTTTTGAGATCGTGCCGTAAGAACTCCCGGCTGACATCGTAAGCTGGCCGGACGCCACCGAAACGCTGAAACTGCCGCTGCCGTTGCCTGACCAACTTGTAAGCGGGTACTTCGACGTTACGCCGTCGATGATTACCGACACGCCATCGAGCGAAGATGTCGCTACAGAAATCTTGTTTGACGAAGTCAATGTTTCTTCGTTAGAGGACTCATCCACTGCGATTACTGCAATGAAATACGTGGCGCTTGGTGAAAGTCCGGTAAGGGAATACGTCGTCGCGCCTGCTGACGTGGTTCCAACTTCCACTAGTCCGCTGATCGAAGAAAAATCGCTCGTTTGAGCATAGACTTTGTAAACAAGCGCGCTCTGAGCGCTCTGGTTGTCGGTCGCTGGAGTCCAGGAAACAGCGATGCTTGAGCTTGTCACCGTTCCGGTTGAAACGACAGTTCCAAATGGCGATGTCGTATCCAACGCGACAGTGGTTGCACCTGATGTTTTGTTCATTCCTGTTATTGATTCGACGTTCCCAGCTTCATCCACAGCCAAAACGGCTACAAAGTAGGATGTGTTCGATGAAAGGGACGATATATTCGCGCTCGTGGCGCTTGCGGAAGTCGTCGTCCTCGGTGTAAGCCCAGACAAACCGGAGAAATCGGCGGATTCGACGTACACGCGGTAAAAAAGAGAACTTCGCGCGCTAGTATCGTCTGTAGCGGCGGCCCAGGAAATCTGAAACGAATTCGTGGAAGAGTTATCAATAACGACGGACGTGCCTGACGGCGCGGTTGTATCTCCTGTCGTTGGCGCCCCCGTAGAAAATGAAGCCCTATTATTCGACGTCAGGCTTTCTTCGTTTCCAGACGCATCGACCGCCAACACCGCGACGAAGTAGGTCGTATTTGGCGAAAGCCCGGATATCGTGTATTCGGTTGTGCCCGGAGAACTTGTTGCCTGCGGCGTCGTCCCTGCGATCGAAGTAAAATTGGATGTGCTCAGATATATCCGGTAAACGATCTGGCTCTGAGCAGTGACATCGTCGTTCGCCTTGTTCCAGGAAAGCGGAAGCGAATTAGACGTCGCGTTTGCCGCGTTTACTGTCGTCCCTTCTGGCGAAACGGTATTGACGACGCTCTGGGAAGTTTTATTTGTGTTGTCTACTACGGTCGTGACCGGATTCCCGCTTCCGCACGATGACAACGCTACCAGGAGCGATAGCAAGGTTATGCAATCCCTTACTCTGTACGCCATAGAAACCGACTTCGTTTTTACCCACACCATTTGAACCTCCGAAGACGAAGGTTTGCGACAGGTGGCACGCGTCCAAACGGAGGGCGCATACCCAAAGCCGAATGCACAGGTCCTACCACAGACCTCACCACGAGCTTAGAGCAGCGCCCAAAAAAGGACGCCGCCCCGGAACTGCTCCATTCGTGGTGATCAACAAACGTGGTAGGTTTGTGCATTCAATGAAAGACAATCGGAGCGGATTGCTTTCTTTCGGAGCCTCTCTCGGCAGATCATTCGGTCTGCGACTGGCTGCAAGCGCGATATGCTTCGTCAAAGCTCCTCTGA
>JANLHZ010000301.1 GCA_024653775.1 Planctomycetota bacterium
CTTTTGCGTCCATGTTGCGTTGATTTTCAAAAAAGATGAGCTTGATGAATTTGATGTAAGATAATGTTTTCGCAATTCGCATCGAATTTCTAAGTTAGATACCCAATTTAAATGCTATTTAAGTGCAATTAGTTGATATACGTAATATTATTGCGGGGCGTTCGGTAAACCACCTCTCAGGCGCTTACCTATTCTCCGGAAGTCACATTTTTGCGCTGAATTACTTCTCGGACGGCGCGAAAGTGCCTGGGCGTTCCGATTCGACGTGCATCACCGATACCGACACTGTCTCGATCATTTTCGAAGATTGAGGCGATCCCCGTTACACGTCTCAATGCGTTCAGCGCTTATCGTGCCGAATACTATTGGCCGGAAACTACATGTGCCGGGCACTCCGAAAGTGATCGGCACCAGCCACCCGCCCCGTTTGCAACTGGGACGGCTGCGCTACAACAAAAAAGACGGGGAGCCGTGAAGCTCCCCGCCTGCCCCAAATTACTCTCCGGCAATGCGGAAAGGTTCGCTCAGCACTTCGTGTAGCCGCAGCTCACGCACTTCTGGCAGTTCTCCTGGAACATCAGGACGCCGCCGCAACCCTCTTCCGGGCAGCGGATTTTGTAGACGTCGGTCGTGCGCTTCTCGCCCGCGATGCCGTGGCCTTCGAGACGGACCTCTTCCGCGGTGTCCTCGAAGACCTTCTCGTCGAGTTCGCCGAGGAGGATCGCCTTGAGGCCGTATTTGTTCTTCACGCGCAGGTACTTGGAGATCGCCTTGGCGAGTCCGTCCGCTAGGCTCATCACCCTGCCTTCGCGGCCAAGCACGCTGAGGCTCGATCCGATGCCTTCAAGCTGCTTTTCGACCAGCTCGATGCTTCCGTTGCAACGAAGGAACAGCGAGACCATCCGGCAGATCGCTTCGAGGTCGCAGCTCGCGACGTCTCCGCCTTTTCCGAGCTGAGCGAACACTTCGCGCTCTCTGCCAGATTTCGGCTCGACGCTGATCTTGACGTGCATCTTCCCGTGCGGCGTGATCTGCTTGATCGACACGCACACGCTGATGTCGGGCATCGGGATCGGCTTGATCACGTCGGGAAGGAGGTTCGGATTCGCCGGCGCCTTCGCCGCGATGTCGAGGTGGGTTTTACCCGCGCTCTTTCCTCCCGACATGGGCTGGTTCCCGCGGCAGCCGTCGCGATAGACGGTGATTCCCTTGCATCCGAGGTCGTAGGCGAGGTTGTACGCCTCCTCGACTTCCTTCGTGGTCGCCTCGAAGTGGAAGTTCGTGGTCTTCGAGATGCTCGAGTCGTTGTGGTCCTGGAACGCGGCCTGCATCCGGACGTGCCACTCTGGCGCGATGTCGTGGGCGCATCGGAACACCTGCTTCACGTCTTCCGGAATCTCGTCGAACTTCTGGAGGCTGATCTCGTTCAGGATCTTCTCCATCAGTTCTTCGGAGTAGAAGCCGCGTTTGATCGCGATCTGCTTGAAGATCGGATTGACTTCGAGGAGCTTCTCGCCGTTCAGGACGTTCCGCTGGAAGACGACGCTGAACGCCGGCTCGATGCCGCTCGTGCAGCCCGCGATGATGCTTATCGTGCCGGTGGGCGCGATTGTCGTCGTAGCGGCGTTTCGCATCGGGCGCTCATACTTCGTGTCCCAGATGGAGCCTTCCCAGTTCGGAAAGCTACCGCGTTCGCGGGCGAGATCGTGGGACGCGTCGTGCGCCTCGTCGTTCAGGAACTTCGCGAGTTTCCGTCCGAACTCCACGCCCTCGTGGCTGTCGTACTTGATGCCGAGCCTGAAGAGCGCGTCCGCGAATCCCATTATCCCGAGGCCGATCTTGCGGTTGCCGAGGCACATCTTCTCGATTTCTGGAAGCGGATAGCGATTGGCGTCGACCACGTTGTCGAGGTATCGGGTCGAAATGTGGATCGTCTCGCGGAGAGAGTCCCAGTTCATCCGCGGCTCGCCGGCGATGTTCTCCACGAACAGCGCGACGTTGATGCTTCCGAGGTTACAGGCCTCGTACGGAAGCAGAGGCTGCTCGCCGCAGGGATTCGTCGCCTCGATCGGACCGACGTGCGGCGTAGGATTGTGCTGATTGACGCGATCGATGAAGATCAGCCCCGGCTCTCCGGTTCTGTGCGCGTGCTGGACGATTAGATCCCACAGTTCGCCGACCTTCCAGTAGCGCTCCTTCTCCGGAGTCTTCTCGGTTACGCCCTCCTTTTTCAGCGGGAAGCTCTGCTTGGTGCGCGGGTTCGTTACGAAGTGCCAGTTGCCCGGATCCTCGCGCAGACGCTCCATGAAGCTGTCGGTGACGCTGATCGAAATGTTGTAGTTCGTAAGGGAGACGAGGTCGTCCTTCACAGTGATGAACTTCAGAACGTCCGGATGATCGATGCGCATCATCCCCATATTCGCGCCGCGACGGAATGCGCCCTGCTGGATGCTCTGGGTCGCTTCGCTGAAGACCTTTATGAAGCTGAGCGGGCCGGAAGTGCGTCCACCAGAACTTTTGACGATGTCTCCCTCCGGGCGCAGCCGGCTGAAATCGAACCCGGTGCCGCCGCCGGCCTTCTGGATCAGCGCGGTGTGTTTGATGCTGTCGAAAATACCGTTGATCGAATCTTCGACCGGAAGCACGAAGCACGCGCTCAGCATCCCCATCGAGCGACCCGCGTTCATAAGCGTCGGGCTGTTCGGCATGAATCTGCCGCTCGCCATCAGGTTGTAGAACTTGTTGGTCATGTCCTGAACGAAGGTGGGATGAACGCCTTCATAAAACTGTTCCGCCTCGCCGACGATGCGAGCGACGCGCATAAACAGCTCCTTAGGCGTCTCGACCACATCGCCTTGGTCGTCCTTCGCGAGATAGCGCTTCTCGAGGACGCAAAGCGTGTTCGGACCAAGCTCCATAAGCTCATCCTGCGGTGTGACGGTTTGTACTTCTACAGACTTGTCCATTCTTGTCACCATAGATATTTACTCTCCTGCTGTAACAAATTATTTGCCCCAAACTGATCGAATTCAAACTACAGCACCATCTGGCGACTAATGCTGTAGAAAGATAGACTGATAGTGATTTTTTACGATTGGTTGGTAACTAACGTGCGGATGTAGGTGGCCACCACATTCCGTAGTATGTTAATATCCTTTTTGAGTGCTCCACCACACAAGATATGGTGGTAAAGATAGTTCTAAAATTTACCGGGTTTTGTTACAAGCTAAAAATCCTACTTTTTTTCAAAATCCGTAACTCGATGGGCCGCAGTGGTTTACAGCATCTGCTTTCGATTCGACCAATTTCCGCTTAAGTTTTAGTGAAAGAGTTTCACCGCTTTTCCACAACTAGGCATATTTGTCCATTTGTCGTCGCCATGTAATCTTGAAGCCGCTGAAGTCCTTGGTGGACATGGATTTGTGGACTTCCGCCTGACGGGGTATTCTGTCCCGAAAATGTGCAATTTCGGTTTTGACGCAACCGTTTCTAATTAACAAGACTAACAGTACTATTTCGTCGGATCAACCGTGGACGCGCGGGTTTTCAGATTCCGCGGAGTGAATTCTGAGTTTCGTCGGTGTTGTTTGACGCCATTCGAGGTGATAAACCTTAAGAAAATGCAAGTTCATTCGAGGCACATTTGGCGCAAGACAAAAACAAATTCGTCACGTACAGCGATTCCGGCGTGAATATCGACGAGGGTAACGCTTCCGCGGATTCGTATCTCGCTCTGATCGCGAAGGCGAGGACGAAGCGCGTAATCGACAATCCGGACGGTTTCGGCGGACTGTTCATGCTAGATTACGAGCAGCCCGTGTTCAAAAAGAAGTATCGTAAGCCCGTGCTTGTCGCGGGGACCGACGGAGTCGGGACGAAGCTTCGGGTCGCGTTCCTGACGGGCAAACACGACACCGTGGGAATCGATCTCGTCGCGATGAGCGTCAACGACATTCTGACCCAGGGCGCGGAACCGCTGTTCTTTCTCGACTACTTCGCCACGAGTAAACTTCGGAAGGATCAGGCCGTGGCGGTCGTGCGTGGGGTGGCTGCGGGATGCAGAATGGCCGACTGCGCGCTTCTGGGCGGCGAAACGGCGGAGCTTCCGGGTTTCTATCACGACGACGAATACGACCTCGCGGGGTTCGCTGTGGGGGTGGTCGAGAAGCACAAGATCATCGACGGAAAGGCCGTGTGCGCGGGGGACAAAATCATCGGTCTCGCTGCGAGCGGCCTGCACTCGAACGGCTTCAGTCTCGCGCGGAGAGTGCTGCTCGATGACGCGAAACTTTCGCTGGACGAAACGCCGGAGTTTCTTGACTGCGCACTCGCGGAGGAGCTTCTGAAACCGACCGCGATCTACGTGAAACCAGTGCTGTCGATTCTTTCGAACTACCGAAGGAAGCGTCCTGTGCACGGGATGGCGCACATAACGGGAGGCGGCATCGTCGAAAACCTTCCGCGGGTGATCCCGAAGGGACTCGGCGCGTCGATTCGACGGGGCGAAGCGGAGGACAACTCGGGCGCTTCGTGGCAGGTGCCGGGGATTTTCAGGCTCATCCAGAAACTCGGGCCGGTGGAACGGGAGGAGATGTTCCGCGTTTTCAATATGGGCCTCGGATTCATGCTGGTGGTTTCGCCGCATTTCGCGGACGCGATTCTCGGCCACCTGAAAAAACTGAAGGTCAAGGCGTGGATCGTCGGCGAGATCCGCGAAGGTATCGAAGGCGTTATGTTCGAAGCGTGAGAGGGGAATCTAGATTCTATATTTCAGAATGCAGATTTCAGATTTTAGTTCGCGCTCGAAGCTACAAACATTTCACATCTGACGGGGTTAACTTTATCGATACCCCGATTGTGAAAAAATCTGATGAATCGTGGCACGGGCACCCTGCCCGTGGAACATCGGTGGGACGCCGATGCCACATTAAAAATCTGTGTTCATCGGTGTTAATCTGTGGACAAAAAATGAATCCGCGAGCCGGAGACGGCTGAGCGGAGCGAAGCCAATTCCGCGTAATCTGCGGATGTTTCGCTTTTCTTTCGGCTCACTGGGGGCAGCGCGGTGGCGAATTCTTAATTCCGTGAATCTCGTGTTGCATGCAACGCTGGAGCCTTTATCATCGTCATCATGATAAGGAGTCTGAAACTAATAAGTGATACATCTCGCATCTCATCTTCACGCCATCTTCGCTTCGCACTCAGTCGCCAAATCCTCGACGGAACTATTGCTACGACTCCGGTTTGGCTTCCTCGTGCAAAACGAATCTGACGCAAATCTGAGCGCGATTTTGTACAACTTATTAGTTTCAGACTCCTAAGCGCTTGGTTTTAATGCGCGCACGTCGCGCTGGAGACGCAAATGAACAACGAACATTTCGAGAACGCCATTCACGATTATATCGCCGGGAAGGTCGATGACAGCGCGCTGTCTGCGATCGCATCCGATCCGGAAGTATTGTCGGACCCGGAACTTCTGGAGCTTCTGAACGCGGCTCCGAAACTCCGGCAGGCGTTCGCGGAAGGTCGGCTGGCCTTCCCGCTTACCACGGAGACGAAAAAGATGATTATGAAAGAAATCACGAGTCACGAATCACGAATTACGAATGATGAAAAGCCAAAGATCGAAGAGGAGACCCGGGCGCAGGAAGTTTCAAAAATCGGAAATCGGAAATCGAGAATCGGTCGTCCGCCGCGGAACCCGCTCGCGTGGATGGCGCCGCTCGCGGCGAGTCTCATAATCTGCCTCGGGATGCTGACGTTCTTCACGGACTTCCTGAAGTCCCCGAATCGGGACGAGAAGTTCTCGGAGGATATTTCGCTTAACGGCGCGATGACTATGGAAGCGGAGGAACGCGCAGTCTCCATCGCCACCGTGAAACTGCCCGAGTCCGGGGTGCAGCTTACGAGCGTCTTCGCGCACGACACGTTCCACGCGGGAAGCAAGGCGGGGATGCGCGTGATGGTCGAGGTTGCGGAAAGCGTTGCGAAATCGGTTCCACTCCCCGGCGCGGCGGTTAGGATTCTGCTCCAGACTCCGGAGGCGGTGGCGAATCCGCATTCGCAGATGTCGGGAGCGCGAGCAGTCGAAAGCCAGACCGAAAGTCAGGGTGTGCGGGAGATGAGTCCTCCGGCGGTAGTCAATGTCCCAGGCGGTGGACTTCCACGAAACCAGCCCACCGCGCCGGAGCAGAACCCCGTGGCGAACGCGGACGCGGTGCCTTCCTCGAACGAAAGCGAGGCGCACAACTACGCGAATTCGAATCTCTCTCCGCAGAGTGGCGTTTACTCGCTTCGGAATCCGGGACTCGTGTTCGAAGGCTTAACCGACGCGAACGGCACCGTTAACGCGATCTTCGACGTACCGCTCGCGCAGCTCGGAGCGTATCAGCTCACCGTGATCACGTCGTCGCGCTACGGTTCCGAGATGAACGAGCAGAACATTTTCGTCGTCAAGGACGCGAAGCTGATGCTCACGACGGATAAGCCCCTGTACCAGCCAGGGCAGACGATGCACTTCCGCGGGCTGGCGCTTTCCCCCGCGACGCTTCGCCCGGTGTCGGGCGCAGAACTCACTTTCGAGGTTCGCGACTCCGAGCAGAACATCGTTTTCCGGAGAAAACAGATTACCAGCGACTTCGGCGTCGTGAGCGCGTCGTTCCGCCTCGCGGAGGAAGTGAACGAAGGACCGTATTCGGTTCAGGTTCAGAGCGCGGACAATGAGGACCTGAGCGCGGGCAAGACCGTCCGCGTGGAAAGGTACACGCTCCCGCCGTTCGGGGTGACGCTCGACATCGGCAGGGTTCGGGACTTCCGTCCGGGCGAAACGGTAAGCGGCTCGCTTTCGAGCGTTTATCGATTCGGGCAGAAGGTGAAGAACGCGGACGTTATCGTCGAAGCGATTCTCGCGGGGGATTCTGTCGCGCAGTTCCACGGAACGACCGACGAAAGCGGCGACTGCAAGTTCGAGTTGCTGATTCCGGACGACTCGCACACCACCGACGCGCGGCTCGAAGCGGCTTCGAACAGACTCGTTCTCAGCGCGAAAGTTACAGACGAAACCGACCACGAGGAAGGCGCGTCGCAAAGTCTTACGCTCTCGCGGGAACCGCTCAAGGTCGGCGTGCTCATCGACGGCGGTACTCTCACCGCGGACGTGACGAACGTGCTGTACGTGGTCGTCCAGACTCCGGGCGGCGCGCCCGCGCGGGACAAGATCGTGAAGGTGACGCTGCCTTTCGTGGGCGAAATCATCGCGAACACGAAACAGAGCGGCATCGCGGAAGTGCCGTTTTTTGCGGACTCCGCTAAACTCACCGACCAGGGCGGCGGGAACTTCGAGGTGCCCGTCAGGATCGAGGTCACGGACCAGACCGGCGCGAAAGTCCGGCACGAGGAAAGCTTCCGCGCGAAGAAGATTTCGGCGGGCGCGCTCGTCATCAGACCGTCGCAGGGAGTGCTCCTGGGCGGCGAGTCGCTGACGCTTTCGCTGCAATCGACGATGAAGGATTGCGTCGCGTACATCGACCTCCTGAAGGGCGAACAGGTCGTGCAAAGCACCTCCGCGCGGATCATGGCAGGCGAAGCGAAGATCAGCATCCAGCCGAGGCCGGACGTGCTTGGAACTATCGTCGTCCACGCGTACGCGCTGAACCAGGAAGGCGACGTCCTTTCCGACACGCGGGTCGTCTACGTCCAGGCGCAGAACAACCTTCAGGTCGAGCTTAGCGCGGATCAGGAGGATTCCTACCAGCCAGGCGAGATCGCGAACTTCGGAGTCAGCGTCCGCGCGTATGACGGCTCACCAGTGCAGGCCGCGCTCGGGATAATAATGGTCGATACCGCGGTCTTCATGCGTGGCGGCACCGAAATCCGCCCCGGTATCGAAGAAATCTACTTCTCGCTCGTGAAGGAACTTTTCGAGCGCGACGAGAACGCCGGAAAAACCGCGCCGAACGTGTCCATAGACGAGCTCGCGCTCCGCAGGGAAGCGCTCGAAGACGCGGAGCAGCTCGCGGCAAGGGTGCTCCTTTCCGAAGCGAAGCCCGCGGTCGCGTTCGATAATCAGATCAGCGGAATGATAAGAAAGCAGCGAAGCGTCTACTACGCGATGGAGAACGTCTACTGTTCGATGGTGACGAATTTCTGCGCGACCAGCAGTACGGTGAATATAGTTTCCGGGACGGTTACGCTCGACTCCGAGCTGATCGACAATATGATCGCTTCGAACGCGCTCACCGCGGATGCCGCGACGGACGCGTTCGGCCACCGGATGTCCGCCCTGGACCTCGCGCACGTTCCGCTGTTCTCCGCGAACCTGATCGCGATGGCGACGACGAACGCGAGACTCGCGACTATCGCGGACGCCGCGACGAAGTATTATGGCAAGCACTCCGCGGAACTGCTGAATTCCGAGACGCGGCAGGTCGAACTTCCCGCGAACTTCCTCGCGCTGTTAGACGAGTCCAGCGACGGTATCGACTCTGAGACTCTGAAGGACGCGTGGGGCAAGCCGTTCGAACTCTGGAAGCCGGATTCATTCACGCCGGGCGTGGATTTCCTGGGCCTCGGAATGTGGGAACTTCGCAGCGCGGGTCCGGACGGGATGACGGGCACCTCCGACGACGTCACCCGCGCGAACGTCCAGTACCTCACTTTCGCGCCAAGGAGAAGCGACATCTTCCTCTATCGCGCAAGTCGCGCGGAAGCCCGCAACCGCGGCGCTCCGGACCTCGCCTCGCTAAATCTCACGCAGGTCATCGAGCGCCTTAAAAGCCTCGACCAGTCCGCCCTCGACGAGCTTCAGACCCTCGGCCTTGCAGAGATTTATCCCGGAATCCAGAAAGCCTTCGTCACCGCGAACGCGCTCAGACGAAACTATCGCAGGCCGGAGCTTCGCGGCGGTGAGCGTTTCGAAAACGAACCCGTGGAGGACGAAGGCGCCGTCTGGGGCGCGGACGATTTAGACAGGCGCGCGGACGGCGCGCCACGTCCCGGTAGAGCGGGCGGCATAGGCGGCGGCGGAGCGATGCCGCCAGTCGCGAACGCTCCAGGAGGAGAAATGCCGGAGGAGGAGAGGTTGCGCGGATTTCTCGAAGACGCCGAAGCGACGGGCGACGAGCAGGAGCAAGGCTCCCACTCTGGAGGTTTGCTGCTCACGGGGCAGAACGCGCCGCAGAGGGTTCGCGTCCGCGACTACTTCCCCGAGACTCTGCTTTTCGAGCCGAATCTGATCACCGACGAAAACGGCATGGCGAACTTCACGGTGCCGCTCGCGGACAGCATCACGACGTGGGAACTGATGATCACCGCGAACGCGCGCAGCGGAGGTCTCGGGAGCGCTCACGAGCGAGTAGTCGTGTTCCAGGATTTCTTCTGCGAGCCGGACCTTCCGGTGGCGCTGACGCGGAATGACGTCATAAACCTCCGCGTGATCGTCAGCGTGAACCAGCAGGCCCCGGTGGCGCAGACGGTGCACCTGAAACTCCATCAGGCGCCATGGTTCGAACTAGTCGATGACAGCGCAGAGAAGGACGTCCGACTCGATCTCGGCGCGGGATTCTCGCGGAGCGTTGTCGATTTCAGGATTCGCGCGCTCCGCGTCGGCGAGCACGACGTCACCATCGAAGCCCACGGCGCGAACTACGCCGACGCGGTGCGGCAGAAGGTCCGCGTCGATCCAGGCGGCGATATGATCGTAACGAGCGTCAGCGGGACTCTTGGCGAAAATTTCAGCACAGTGATCGACGTTCCCGAAAACGCGATCGAAGGAAGCGAACGCGTAATCGCGAGATTCTATCCCGGAGTGCTGAGCCAGGTTATCGAGGGCGCGGAAGGTCTGCTCCGCCAGCCCGGAGGATGCTTCGAGCAGACGTCGTCGAGCACGTATCCGAACATTCTGGTGCTCGATTACCTCCGCACGACTGAGCAGGAATCGCCGGACATCGAGAAGCGCGCGCTCGATTATATCGGCGCGGGGTATCAGCGCCTTCTGTCATTCGAGGTAGATGGACGCTCGGGAGGATTCAGTTGGTTTGGAGAAGCCCCCGCGAACAAAATCCTCACCGCGTACGGACTGCACGAGTTCGCGGATATGGCGAAGGTCTACGACGCAGTCGATCCGGACCTGATTCGAAGGGTCCAGAACTTCCTCGCGTCAGAGCAAAGCGAGGACGGAAGCTGGTCTCCGGACCAGAGCTACCTCCACAGCGAGAACTGGCAGAAAATCCAGAACTCGAACCTTCTCGTCACCGCGTACGTGATGCGCTCGCTGATCGCGTCCGGTTACGCAAACGAGGCGGTCATGCGGAAGGGGTTCACGTATTTGGAGGATCATCTCGACGAGGTCGACAACGCCTACACCCGCGGCTTCGTTCTCGACGTCGCGGTGAACGCGCAGCGCAGGGGACTTCCCGTGGACGCGCTCGTCCGCACCGTCAACGGCAGCGCGAAATCCGAAGGCGAACTGCGGTACTTCGATCCGGAAATGCCGACCGCGACTTTCGCCCATGGAAACTCCGCGTCGATCGAAACCACCGCGATGAACGTGCTAGGACTCGCGAAAGCGAGATCGAACCGCGCGTTCAGCCGCGAAGTGTATCAAGGCGCGCTCGACTGGCTCGTCTCGAAGCGCGATCCCTCCGGCGGCTTCGGCGGGACGATGGCCACGGTTCTGACGTTCAAGGCGCTGCTCGCGGGGCTTGAGTCTTCGAGCCGGGACGCCAGCGCGCGAATCACCGTTTCCCTTGGCGAAGCGCGTCAAAGCTTCCGGCTGAACGCGGACAACTACGACATGATGCACCAGGTGCTTTTCATGCCGGAGGACGTCGAGCACGCGGGTAATAACCTTCGCATCGAGATGGTCGGAACCGCGAAGCCCGCGTATCAGATAGTCACGCGGTACGCGATTCCGGCGCGCAATCAGACGAACCCGCTCGACATCGACGTCGAATACGGGAAGGACGAACTCGCGCCGGGCGAGACGACCACGGTCCGCGTTCTCGCGAGGAACGTGCAGGAAAGGTACTCGCACATGGTCATGCTCGATGTCCCGGTGGCGCCGGGATTCGAGGTCTTGGGCGAACCATTCGAAGCGCTCGTAACGAGCGGGAAGATCACGAGATTCGAAAACCAGGGCGATCGTTACGTGCTCTACACCGAGGGCCTTCCCGCGGGCGGGAGCTTCGAGTTCGAATTCGAGGTCGTCGCGCGGATTCCCGCGGAAATCCAGACGCCAATGGCGAGGGTCTGGGAATACTACAATCCCGAGGTCGAAGGATTCTCGGAACTCCGGAAACTCGTGATCCGGAATTAGTCCCTTATCAACGAAAACATCAGCAAAACGAGACGATTTTCTTTGCTTCCTCAGCGCGGAGGCGCAGAGAACGCGGAGACTCGCGGAGAATAGAAATTCAAATTTGCCGACCCCGCAAAGCGCTCTCGATCGCCCGGTAAACAGTGTTACAAGTTCTCTGCGCACTCCACGACTCCGCGCTTAAGAATTTTGATTCAGGCTGCGCTTGGCTGTGCGAATCTGTGGACCAACATGTGAATCTGCGAAATCGGCGTAATCTGCGGATAGATTTTGGTTCAGGCTGCTTGGCAATGATCTTTAAAGTCCTATCCGCGCTTTTTTGCCAGCATGCAACGTTTGCCGGGTCTCCGTCGTCATTAGTGCAATCACGAAAACAGAAGGAGACCATATGAAACGCTTGAATCTATCTGCTCTGATACTTTTCTGCCTTATTCCTACCGCGGGGTGTTATCAGGGCGAATCGCCTCCGATAACGATCAACTTGCCCGAGACGAAAAAGGAAGACGAGAACGAAAACCAGCCCCGCCGGGTTTACTACAACGAGTTTCAAGCCGGCTCGCGGACGTTCTCGATGTACGCCGACGCGCAGGTGAATATTACTCCGGACGAGGTTCTTATCGATCTCGGAATTGCGAACGACAGCCTCGACATCGACATCGCCACATCGAAGAACGATGAAGTACTCGAGAAGCTTCTCGGTCTGCTGGATGAACTTCAAATTCCGCGGTCCTCCGCGACTACGAACTACCTGATGGTCGAACCGCGCTCCACCTGGGAGGTAATCAACCGTCGAAACACACCCGTGTTTCTCGGATATTTCGTCAGAAGGAACGTGACGATAGTCCTTCGCGACGTCACAAAGTTCGACTCGCTTCTCAAGGGAGCGATCAAGCTGGGAATAAACAACGTTCACAACATCGAGTTCCGAACAACGCAGCTCAGGAAACTTCGGGATGAGGCGAGAACAATGGCTCTCGTAGCAGTACGCGACAAGGCGAAACTCTTCACGGAGGCTCTCGGATGCACCCTCGGCGACGTGGTTTCGATTCGCGAAGACAGTTACCGCTTCAACTCGCCTTATTTCTCCTGGGATCCATGGAACAACAACAGCGGTTTCTATTCTTCCAGCGGCGGAAGCGGAAGCAGAGGTATGCCGTCTCAGAACTCGGGGACCTATGTAAGCTCCAGCACTCCGCCGGACTCCTCGACGACCCTTGCGCCGGGGCTTTTCTCGGTGAGCGTCGGCGTGACTGTTTCCTTCCTATTCAGGAACGCCGGCTCTGAAGAAGAAATATCTCCCGCGACGGATTGAAGGTCCGGGTCCGGAGAATAATTTTCCCGGGGCGGAAGTATTTTCTTCCATGCTTTCCGGGAAAGGCCTGGAATCGCCCGTTTCGATAGTCTGTCGCTATGGCACGGCATTTGATAAATGAAATCCACACCTTTCTATTTTCATCGGTGCGGATATGGATACTGTCGAAGTCAGCAATCTCGTAAAGGTCGAATCTGCGACCAAGTCGAACCAGCGTTTCCGCCGGACGTTCTATGTTCCGTCCGAGGAGAACGATGCCGCCCAGGAGGAATTCTCCGGAGGCCGAGGCGACGTCGATAAGGGCGCGACCATCGTAACGCTTTACACCTACCGTCCGGGACCGATACCTCCCGTGAACGGCGCGGTCGATCTGTACGAGACGCTTTCCCCAGCGCTGAGCGCCCACCGCACGACGGTCGGGATCGCGCCGGATACGAGGATCGGCACGCTTTTCCAGGGCGTGATCTGAAAGCCCGCTAACTCGCACAATATTTTGTTGCGCGCGGGATTTTATTGCGCGCGGACGAGATTCGCTGTTTTCATGAAGCCATGAGCGATACTATCGTCTACACGCACTCGGAGAAGATAAAGGAAAAGCTCGCGCGCCTCCTCAGGAATCATCTTCAGAACTCAGGCCTGTTTCCGGCGAGATTTCCCCAATGCTTGTTGGAGTAACGACAACGATTGTTTGCTTGGGCTTGCCTTTGATTTTAAGGATGAGTTTCTTGAGTTCGCCGCGTGTTCGGTACCAAGCGATCCCAAAAATTACGGCGAATGATAGTCCGACACATCCCAGCAAATAGTTTAGGAATAAAGCTAAAGTCCACCTGAAGTCTGTCGTGGAGGTGCTGCTGATTGCGTTTATCAAAGTGGGCACACCAACGCCGAAAGACGTAATACAGACATCCTTCCACAGATTAGCTCCAGCATTCTCAATTTGATTCAATTCATCTTCCGAGGCCGCAAAATCAATGCGATCTGGATCGTAGTGAATATACTGTTTCGCTGAATTTGTTGAGATTTCCACGCTGCGTCAGTCAACCGAATCCGATTCAATAGTGCCGACCGAAAAAAGGCGGATGTTACCACAATTGTTGCACACCATGGCAAAACAACGTGCTTGTCCAATTGTCGCCCGAATGAAGGCATCGCTATTAGTTACATTTAGCGATACTTCCTGGTCAAAAACCGCCCAGTTGTTTTTGCCACAACATTCACACTTGAAGTTTACATTCCTCTTCGCGAGAGTTTCGAGAAGTTGATCTCTCTTGCTTTTTGTTGTAGGCACTTTACCTCCGAGGTTTACGAACGAGATTTGACTGAATCTCTTCTCCGCTAATTTCTATCGCTATCTTCCAAAGTATAGCTTAGAACATAAGAAGTGCAAAGAAAACTTCGATGCTGTCGTGGCGAAGGTATTGCCTGTCATTTCTTTTCGCATATCGAAATAGCGCTCCAAAGTTCAGAGCGGCGGAATATTACATTGTACGTCGCCATCCGATTCTGCTCTCATAAAAAAATGAGCGATACTATCGTCTACACGCATTCGGAGAAGATAAAGGAAAAGCTCGCGCGCCTTCCGAAGGAACCCGGCGTGTACCTCCTCAAGGACGGCAAGGGAGACACTATCTACGTCGGGAAGGCGACTTCGCTCGCAAGCCGCGTCCGGCAATACTTCGTCGGCTTCAGCGATTCGAGGCCTAGCATACCGTACCTGCGCGCGCAGACGGAAGATATTGACTGGATCGTCACGAAAAACGAGTTCGACGCGCTGATCCTCGAAAATAACCTCATAAAGAAGGAAAAGCCGAAGTACAACGTTCGCCTGCGCGACGACAAGACCTACATTTCGCTGAAGCTCACCGTGAACCACCCGTTCCCGCGAATCCACGAGGAACGCGACTACAAACCCGACGGCTCGATGTACTTCGGGCCGTACTCGTCCGCGACCGCGCTTCGCGATACGCTCCGCACCATCGGCGGGATTTTCAAACTGCGCCGGTGCAGCGACCACGAGCTGGAAACGACCGAGAAGCCTTGCCTTTACTACCACATAGGCGCTTGCAGCGCGCCCTGCGTCGGCTACGTCGATCAGGCGGAGTACGCGCGGCAAGTCGATTCCGTGGTGCTGTTCCTGCAGGGGAAGGACAAGAAGCTCGTCGACGATCTGAAGGCGCGGATGCGCGAAGCCGCGAGGAACCTGCGCTTCGAGGAGGCGAGCAGGTATCGCGATCAGATCACCGCGGTGGAGCGCACCGTCAGCGAGCAGAAAGTCGTCGCGCGGAAATACGTCGATTTCGACGCGGTCGGCTTCTTCCGGCTGTCGGACGTGACAGAGTTCAGCATCATCAGCGTGCGCAAGGGAGTTCTCGCGGGCGCCTTCGACTTCACCATCCAGAACCCGCTGTCGGAGGAGGACGTCGCGAGCCAGTTCATCCAGCAGTATTACGAGCGCGGCGCGTACGTCCCTCCTGAGATCGTCGTGCCGTGGGAGCTCGAAGATAAAAGCATCATCGAGACGTGGCTGATGCAGCGCAGGAAAGCGCAGCTTACGAGCGGGCAGAAACGGCTCAAGGTCGCGCTCGTCGTCCCCACCCGGGGCGAGCGCAAGAAGATGCTCGAACTCGCCTTCGAGAACGCGAAGGAAAGCCTTAGAAAGAAGAACGACAGGAAGCTCCAGAACGAAAAACTGCTCGAGAGTCTACGCAGCGCGCTATACCTGTCTGCGCTTCCGGAGCGGATCGAATGCTTCGACATTTCGCATTTCCAGGGTAGCGCGACTGTCGGAAGTATGGTCGTATTCGAAGGCGCGCAGCCCGCGAAGAAGGAATACCGGATGTACTCTATCAAAAGCCACGACACGAACGACGACTTCGCGAGCATGGAGGAAGTGCTAACGCGCAGGCTCGAGCGCGGCATCCGCGAGGAAAACCTCCCCGACCTCATAATCATCGACGGCGGCAAAGGCCAGCTCTCGCGGGTGCAGAGCGTTTTCGAACGCCTCGGCGTACAGGCGTACAAGGACGTGGGACTCATCAGCCTCGCAAAAAGCCGTCTGCGGACGAAGAAGGGCGTGTCGCTTCGCACCGACGAGCGCGTCTATAAACCGGATCGCGCCTTGCCGATTGTCCTCGGTCAGAGCAGCGCGGAACTGCTGCTTATCGCGCGCATCCGCGACGAGGCGCACCGATTCGCGATCACGTATCACAGAAAGAAGCGCAAGAACATCGTCTTCGAAACCGGCCTCGAAGGCATCCCCGGCCTCGGCGAGAAACGAAGAAAGGTCCTGCTCGACAAATACGCTACGCTCGACAAAATCAAGGCGCTTTCTCTCGGTGAACTCGAATCCATAGACGGCATCCCGAAGACCCTCGCGAAGACGATTTTCGAGCACCTGCGCAGTGATGCCGATTAGCCGCGTAGCGGCGGGATGTTTGTAGCTTCGACGCGAACTCCGCGTGAGCCGCGTAGCGGCGGGATGTTTGTAGCAGGAACAGCTATTCAAAAAACTCGAACAAATATTCTCTGTTAAACTCAACTCCGAATTTTTCAAGCATCTCGAGATACTCTTCTTTGAATGTCTTTTTTCGATGATGTTCTTCCTGGTTGAGCACATATTTCGACACGTTATCTATATGGCTGCGAGAATAAGAAAATGCGCCGTACCCGGATTGCCACGAGAACTTGCCGTAGAACCATCTTTTTTCGTTTATGAATCTGGATGTATTCGCTTTTACATCTCGAACGAGGTCCGAAATCGATTGCGCCGGGTTAAGACCAACGAATAAATACATGTGGTCGGTGGCGCATCCGACCGCGAGCATTTTGTGATCGTGGTTTTGGACGATGCCTGTGATGAACTTTTGAATCTCTTCGTGGTTTGTTTTTTGAAGAAGATGCTGACGTTCCGCGACTGCGAAGACGATGTGAATGTATAGCTGGGTGTATGTGTTCGCCATGGCTTGAAACATAGGAAAAAACATACCGCCCCGATGTGGTTTGTGTGGAGGATTTATTTTGTTTTTCTACAAACATATCACCCCTCCGGGGTTCCTGCGGAGTTCGCGCACAAACTGCCCGCTAAGCGAAGTTCCTCGCGCTCCCCGCTTGACACAACAGGACGAGACAGTCAGAGTCGTTCCACCAGAGGAGATGCAAATGACGATCAGATTTACGTTACAAGCTTTCGCGGCGATCTTGTTCGCGACGCAAGGCGCGTTCGCGCAGGACGACGTTCGCACGAAGGTGCTCGATTCCCCGTTTTTCAGGGAGTTCCTTCCGGAGGCGACGCTTTCGAGTCTCTACAATTACGCCACCGGAACCGCGCAGCCGGATCGCGGAACCCTCGGCGGACTCGGCGTCGGAAACGGCGTAGTCTTCGGACTCCAGGGGTACAAACGACCGTTCCGGCTGCTCCACAACCTCTGCGGTCCCGGCTACGACAAGGAGGACGGTTTCTTTCCGGACGTCGTTCTCGGTCCGACGCAGCTTGCGGAAGAAGAAGGATTGTTTCGAATCAAAGGCACCGCCGTCAACGTGACATACGAAAAGACCGGAGCCGGGACGCTTCGCACGATCACGTTCGCGCAGATAGACTCCGAGCACCTTTCGCGGGCGTACGTCCCGATAAATTACATCTATCAGCTTTTCGTGGTTGAAGGCGTTTCATCGGCTGAGGAAGCCGAAGCGCTTGCCGTCTTCGATATCGATCCGAGCGAGCCGCTGGAACCGGGAATGCGCGCAGAGGTAACCGGCAGGTCGCTGTCCGTCACGAGGTCGGCCTTCGAAGAGCGCGGCCTCCGCGGCGAAAGGTTTTATTGCGCGGCGGCGGTGTTCGAATTCGAATCCGAAAACTCTCCGATGGGAGTCCGCGGAAGATCCGGAGTCGAGTGGGCGATACTCTCGATGCAAGCAGTTGTCAGAAGCTGGCGCGAATTGCTATCGGGGCTGAGTGTAGTCGAGACCCCGGACGAACGCTGGAACGACTTCTTCGACGCTACTAACGTGCTCATCAAGGTCCAGCAGAGCGCGCAGGGTGCGACATGTCCGATGCACCGCTACGGCGGGACGTGGACCCGCGACATCACGGGGCCGGTGTACTATCTGACCCGCGCAGGAGATTACGAGTCCGCGCGCGCGATGATCGACTATTACTACAAAAACGCCCTCCAGCGAGGGGGTATCGCAAACGCGAATAATGCGTCGATCATTTTTCCGGAGGTAATGCCCGAAGTGGATTTCCTTTCCCGCGATACTTTCACCGGACGACTCTCAGCGGAGGGTCCGAGCTACATTCCGCTGCAGTACGAGCGCTACGTTCGTTTTTCCGGAGATCGTTCGATCCTGGAAGGCAGGGAGGGGTTTCTCGAGCACGCGCTGATGAAGCAGCAGATCGACGAGGACGGACTCCAGCCGTGGTCCGGGGACGAGACGTTTCGCGACATCCTGCGCGCGAATCTAAGTCTGGGCCTGAATTACAAACTCGAGGACGAGACCCTGTCGTCGAACTCGTCGCTTCTCTACCTCGCGTCTTCGATCGCGCTGAACGATCTCGATCCGGAGCGCTGGCGTCTTGACGACCGCGGCTCCGACAAAACCGAGTTCCAACTCCGATTCGAAAAGGTTCTCGATGGAATGAGGTTCTACAGAAGCGAACTTCCGCTTGCGAGCTATGTTCGAAAGGACGATCGTTCTCGTGGCAAAGCATTCGAGGACGCTGGCCTGCAACTCGTGTGGCCGCTCGCTCGCGAGGACGCGCGGATTCCATTCGCGCGGGAAGAATACGCGAAACTCGTGGATGCGCTGTTTCACGAAGACGGAACCGTCCGCACTACGCCGCGGACGAGGCCGTTCATACCGATGCTCCGCGGCGACCTCAGCGAAGGACTCGTCACCGGGATGAACCCCGGCTACGCGCTCTCGTCCCTTTGCAGCGTCGGCGATCCCCGCGCGAAGGAGGCGTTCGAGTCCATCCGCAAATTCGTATCCCCCACGGGGGAGCTGGGCGAAGCGCATCTCGCGTCGGGCGGAAGCGCGTTCCATCCGGTGTACGATTCCCGCGGTCAGACGGGCGATCTCGCCGCCAGGTATCGTCCGTGGGAGGGTGGCATAGTCGCAGATGCGGCGCTTCAATATCTCTCCGGAATAAACCACGAGGAGGATTTTATCGTCTGGCGGCCCGCGCTTCCTAATATCTGGGAGGCGCTGAAGATCGCGCCGCTGAAGGTGTTCACCCGCGATGGCGAGGCGGAACTACAAGTCCTAGCGTACGTGACGGAATCCACCGCGCAGTCGGACGCACGCAGCGCCGGCGAGCGCACCCAGTGGCTCGAACTGCGCTGTATGAAAGGCGTCGTTCCAGTGCTTCTCGAAGCGGACACGTCGTGGCCTTCGAAGTTCATCGTAAACGAAATCTGCGAAACCGGCTGCGTCACGAATCCGACCCTCGGCGTGCCAACAACTCTCATAACCCGCGGCGGCTCCGGCTTCCACTATCAGCTCCGCAAAAGCGAGCAGGTCATCGTGCTCGATGAAGGCGAAGCGATCCGGCTCTACCGTTCCGCGTCATCCGCGCCTTCAGGGAGTCGGGACGACGCTGACGACGGGGAGGATTTCTAGCCGCGGAGGTCGCGTCAGGAATCGCTTGCGTGGCGCATAACTATTCGTCTTCCGGACTCTGGGACGCGCGTCGTCCGCCGGAAAAAATGTAGCCCACGGCCATCAACAGCCCCGCGAGTATTACGCCTATCGATGCTATCGCTAAAAGGAACTCGACGTCCGAGTAGACCGCCTCGACAACTTTGGCGTCGTCACGGGGGTTCAGGACCGTCTTTCGCCCGAAAAGATCCATCCGGTTCGCTGCGTAGATCAGGCCGCCCGTTAGAGCCACGAGCATGAAAATGCAGCCCGCGCCTAGCGCGACGTTTCTGGTTCTTCCGTGGTCCGATTCAGCCATATTCAAAAGTTGATCAGCACGCGGTACACGTTGATCGTATCGACGTTCAACGGTCCGGAATCGAGAGTTTCGAGACTTTCCCTGTGCCTGGGCTGGATCGCGATCAGGACGAGATCCCGGTGCGGACTAAACATCCGGACGCGGGTTCTGTCGAGAAGGAGGTCGCTCGCACGGACGACTTCGAGCTTCGACGCCGAAAATTGCCTGCCGTAGCCGTAATCGCGGTACGTGCCGAAGAAGTTCGAGTTCATCAGCCCGAACAGTTCCGGCCTCGTGTACCCGATGCAGAACGAAAGCAGGCCTCGTCCCTGGGACGCGGACATCATACTCGACTCGACGTATCGTGGCGGGGTGTAGTCGTTCCAGTTCTGGGTCTGGCCGGTTCTGATTTCGGCAAGCGTAATCTCCTTTGTTCCGAGGGCTTCGACGCCGTCGAAACTGCGGTTGTAGCCGTTCCTGTGGACGAAAAACAGTTCCGGGAAATCGTACTCGGTATTGTTTTTGACGTTCACTACAGGTTGGCCGCGCTCGTCCTCGATCAGCTTCACTTCGATCGGAGGCGTTCTTATCTCGTGGCTCCTGATCTCGTAAGTCAGTGTCGTCGCGGCAAGGGACGGCACGCTCACGCTTTCGTCTGTAATCCTGGTTTCGCCCCACCTCACCTCGGCCCGGACCATTCTTTCGTACTGTCCGTAGCTGCTTG
The DNA here is from genome assembly GCA_024653775.1 of Planctomycetota bacterium. Classification (GTDB taxonomy): domain Bacteria; phylum Planctomycetota; class UBA8742; order JACQVU01; family JANLHZ01; genus JANLHZ01. Next base: position 20,285 of record JANLHZ010000301.1, read on the forward strand.
TGAACCATGGCCAGTCGTCGCAGGTCGTGACGCTTTGCGTGCCTTCGGGCAGCTTGATTTCGATCTCTTCGGACCTTTCGCCGAACGCAGAGATGAACGACGTCTCGCGGATGTAGCTCGAGTCCGCGAGGGAATCGACGAAATTCAGCCGCGCAAGCTCGGGAGGGCTGGTCGCGAGTCCGGAGTACGAAATCAGAACGAACGCGGAGAACCCGATCACCCATACCGGGAAAAGGAAGAACGCTATCTTTTTGAGTTTGAAAAGTCTTCGCACGATGTAATCGATCGGCCCCACCGCGAGAAGGTAAAGCACGAACCAGATCGAGAACGTCACCAAAGGCGGTCCCTCCGCCTTGAACCTTTCGAGCGATCCCGAGATCGATGGCGCGTTCACGTTGTTCAGACTTCCCGTGTCGCGACCGTCCTCCCAGTCCATTCCCCAGTCGTCGTATGAGACGCCGGAAGGAACCTTTTTGCTCGCGTGCCGATAACCGTTCTTCACTTCGAAAAGCGCCTGCCAGAATGCGCTCCATTCGGACGAAAACGGGTTCTCCGTCTCGAACGGCGAGAACGCGACGAACGTCACCATCCCGAGTCCGACGGGGACGTCGTAGGTGAGCTTGAATCCGTCAACATGGAAATCCCCCGATGCCGGCATGAAGTAAAGGGAATGATCTACGTCCGCCATGACCTTGTTCCAGTCGAGCTGCTGCCCGCCGCGCCCCTCGGCTTCGAGGTCTTTCAGAATCTTCAGATAATCGATCCTCCGCCAGTCCGCGGGAGAGCGTGGGAACTGATCCGCGCTAGCAGCGTCCTCCCGCGATCGACCCGGATTTTGGTTTCGCAATGGCTCCATCCCCATATCGGAAGAACTGCTTTGACTCGCTGCTTCCGCGCTGAGTTCGAAGCGCTCCCGCATCGCGCTGAAAAGATCGGGAGCGATTTTCTGATCCACGAACTCGTACGCCATCACCGCGCCGAACGTGTTCCACGCCTTGGTGTCTATCTCGAACGCGTGGAAAAGGTAGTCGGAGAATTTTTCCGCCGGGATTACTGCCCGCGCGTTAGGATCGAGATTCCTGAAAATCGAGTTATCGATTCCGAGCGAAGAGAAGAAGTTCGTCTGTAGGCCTGAGATCTTTCCTCCGAGCGGAACGACGAGATGTCCGCCGAGAGAAATCCAGTTCGTCAAAGCCTTTCGACGGACGTCGCTGTCGAGGGAATCCGGGTCCGCGTCGGGCCAGACGATCATATCGAGCGCGCTCATCATAGAAGCGGTCTCGGTAATCGACGCCGGCGGCATGACGAGCGCCGGAAGCGGATTCTCCATCGTCATCCCCGGCAGATACCCGCTGATATGCGGCGAAATTACCGCGATCAGCCCGAGAGTCGACGCAGGTTTCAGTTTGTGCGCGTCGAGCGGGTCGCGGACGTCCGCGAAAACCAGAAGGTCCGAGAGAAGTTGCTCTTCGGTCTTCGGGTCGCGGATAATAACCTGTACGAGTTGCTCCCGCGCGTCTTCCATAAGATACACCGGGAACTGGACCGACTTCTCCTCTTTGCCGAGAATGGTGATCGGCCTTTGCTGGATTTCGTCCGGGAGTCCTTTTCTGGTGATCCGAAGTTCGACGAGGAAGCTGTTCGCGCCAGAGTCGGTCTTTCCCGCGATCATGATCGTCACCGGCATCGTCTTGAACACCCGGATGTGCCCGAGTATCCCCATTTCAGCGGAAACCTCGAACTTGTCGGACTTGTAGATCGACTTGATTTCCGCAAAGACCGAAGGCGCGATTATCAGAAAGATCGACGCAATGAAAATGAATGCTCTGCTCATAATTTCTCAAAAATTCTCGGAGTCCCGCGGAACCTTGATGATCTGGTAATACGCGGTAATTTTAAATCATTCAACGAATATGTCGCGTGGATTGTTTCAGATCTAAAGATTTTCCGTGTTGGTTAGGTAATTCACGTATTCTGCCATCCCCGCAGGATCAGTTCGCCATCTTGAATTTAATTCCTTTGCGCCTTCGCACCTTTGCATCTTTGCGCGAAATATTTTTCGAAACCGGAGATTATGGGATCGTTTCGCGCAAAGACGCCAAGGTACGAAGGCGCAAAGGAATTAAATTCAAGATGGCAAACTGATCCTGCGGAGATGGCAGAATACGTGAATTACCGAACCAACAACATTATAGCTAAAAAACCGGAGGATGTTGCGTCCTTTAGTTTTCGGAGTGTCGTTTAACGCTGACGAAGAGGATGAATTAAAAGAAACACTTGTCTGCGCGAGGGCATCGCGGATAATGTTTGGTGCTTGTAAAAGACGTCCATTCCTGCCGGAATTTCCAGATAGATGCGATGTTCGCCAACATTTTTCACGGTTGTCATTCTGACGATCGCAGCAGCCCTGATTTTCGCGCCGGGCGCTCGCTCCGAGGAGAACGAAAATCCGGACGAAAATGAGGAACCCGCGGGCAACGAGACGGATGAATCCGAGGCGCAGGAAGACCTCAGCCCGCTCCAGCGCGTTCTCGGCGTCGAGACGGTGACGAACATTATTCCGCTTTACGACGGGTTCATCAAAACGCCGATCGAAAGCGCGCTGTTCTATTCTACCATCGAAACCCAGATCGGGGAGAAATTCAGCTTCGAGAAGACCACCCGCGACATCGAAAACCTGGACCGCCTCGGATTGTTTCTTCCGAGCACGGAGGAGGAAAAGTATTCGGTGGACGACGAAGAAGGCCTGACCCTTGTTTTCGCCAAGCTTCAGGAAATGGCGAGGCGCGGGATCGCGGAGGACAAATGGCTGAAACTCGAAAGCTGGCGGGACATTCGTTTCGCGGCTGAACTTCGTGATCGCGCGGACGAGATCGAAAACGGCGTCGTCCTTGTCTACACGCTTTCGATCGCGCCCGCGGTGTCGGACGTGATTTTCGAAGGCAACCACGTCTTCGACGAGGTAGAGCTGGAAAACATGACCGGAAGGTCGCTTTCGAGATACCTGAACCGCGCGACGTTCGAACACATAGCGATGGCGATAACCCGCGAGTACGTGAAGAAGGGTTACGCGTTCGCCTCCGTGACTAACCCGTGGACGAGGCCCGATGAACTACTTCGCGAAATCGAGCCGGGTTTGCTCGAGGTCACGATCCGGATTTACGAGGGACCGAGAATCGAGTACGAGAACGTGACGTACAGCACGGACGGTCTCCCGCGCGATCCCCTCGACGCCGCGGACTGGATGGCGGGAGACGTACCGGAGGGCGTGCCCGAGCCGGACGGCGGATTCGAGCAGCGGTTCGAGGCGCACCGCATCGTGCGGGAGTTCTTCGAGCAGCCGAGTCTTTCGAGAAAGATATTCCGCTGGCTTTATCGGAAGGTTACAGGCACGGTTCCGTACAAGACGGATATCGACGACTTCGGGGCCGCGACGAACCTCGGGTTTCGCTGGTATTCGCGGGAAGAACTCGATATGTACTCGGTCAGCGAGGACATGGAAGTATGCAAGAACATCCTCGTCAGGAACGGCTGGCTCGACGCGGAAGTCAAGGTCGTCGACGTCGAGTTTTCAGACGACGGCGAGACCGCGACCGTACACGTCCGGGCCTTTCCGGGTCAGCGGTATACGATCGACAGCATCGTCGTCAACGCGATAGGCACCGGATACGACATCGAGGTCGTTCGCGACATCCTCGGACTTGGTGAGGACGAGACCATCTCGGACTTCATCAGCCTGAAGCCGGGGGATTTCGCGAGGCTCGGAGTGCTCGAAGGCGACGGCGGAATCGTTACCGGCGAAATCGGCGCGATCCACGACGCCTTCCTTCAGGCGGGGTACTACTACTCGAAGGTCGAGCTTCATCACCGCCTGCCGGAGACCCGCGAGGACGACGAAACGAGGTTCGCGCCGAAGACCGTAATAGAAATCGAGATCGAGCAGGGCGAGCCGACCACCGTTGGAAACATCACCATCGAGGGAAACACCAGGACGCAGGAGGACATTATCCGCCGGTGGGTTTCGGTTTATCCGGGCGAGAGCTTCAACTTCATCGAGTGGCAGCGCAACACCCAGAATCGCATCCGCTACAGCGAATACTTCCGGAAGGAGGAGATCGAGTTCACGCCCAGCCCGCGGGAGGACGACCGCAAGGTGGTCGATCTCCGGATAGGCGTAGTCGAGGGCGATACGGGGAAGATTCTCGCCGGAGGGACGTTCAGCAGCGTCGACAGCTTCGCCGCGAATCTGAGCGTCGAATTCCGAAACTTCGACATATTCGACTTCCCGCGGACCGACAGCGTCCCCCACTTCTTCTCCGACCTCTTTTCGAACAACGCGTTCCGCGGCGGCGGGCAGATCCTTCGCTTCAAACTCCAGCCCGGACTCAGGACGAGTCTGTACTCGATTTCGTTCTCAGACCCGTACTTCCTCGAAAGGGATCTGACCTTCGATATGTCGGTGTACAAACGCTTCGACAAAACTTCCCCGATCGCGGACGAAGAGTCGCTCGGATTCAGCGTCGGACTAGGCAAGTACTGGACGTTCGGCCTGCTCGAGGATTTCTTCGTCAACGGAACGTACAGCTATCAGGTCATAGGCGTTAAGAACACTCCGGCGTTTGCGCCGCCGGTGATAAAGAGCCTCGAAGGCAATACGCGGGAGAGCGCGTTCACGTTCACCTACGGCCTCGATAAGCGCGACAACCCCTACTCCCCGATCGAAGGATTCCACGCAGAAATCGTGAACCGCGTCGCCGGAGGCTATCTCGGGTCGGACCTCGAATACTGGATGATCGAGCCGAAGATGAGCTACTACTATCCGATCGTCAGTTTCACACCTACAAGGAACATCGTCGGAAGCATTCTGACTACGGCCGGATGGATGGACGCGTACAACACGAAGACGACTCTCGTTCAGGTCACGGATGAAAATGGAAACGTAACCACAGTGAAACGCGTCGAGAACGATGTCCCGTACTTCAAGAAGTTCTACGTGGGCGAATACGGCTCGCTCCGCGGTTTCGATTATCGCGGCATCGGACCTCGCGACGACGGCTACGCCACCGGCGGCAAGTTCAAAACCACCGCGAGCGCGGAAATCAATTTTCCGCTCGCGACGAACCTGCTTCACGTTGTTACCTTCTACGATGTCGCATCACTGTCAGAGACTTCCGCCAAGTTCGAATGGGGGGACTACCGAAGCGCCTACGGCTTCGGATTCAGGTTCTACATCCCCGTGTTCGGGCCGTACCCGCTCGCGCTCGATTTCGCCCGCGCAATCCGGAAGAAGGATCAGGACGACCTTCAGCACATCCACTTCAATCTCGGGTTCCTGTTCTGATATCAGAAGTCAGAAGTCTTCGTCCAGGTCTTCCCTTGTCATATTGACCTCGCCCGAATCTATATCCAAAACATAGTCGCCTTCGTTCGAGAAGAACGTTACGCGCGGCACGCCGTACTTGTGGAGCACGCGGGGATTATCGATGCGACCGAAATCGTGAAGAGTCAGTTCCTCGCCCTCAACGGTGGGTATTCCCGACCACGACGCGGAGAGTCCGCCGAAGATTGCGCCCTGATCCGAATATTCGAGCGGGGTTGAAACAACTGATGAAACGAACTCGTCAAAACTGTCTCCAGTCCCCTGACCTCCGTCCCCTACTTTCAGAATCCACACGTTAGATTTGCCGTCCGAACGCAGCGTCGGATGCCCGTCCTGGTCCGGGACCTCTGAAAGTCCGTTCTTCGCTGTGATCGCGATGAACCCGTCGTCCTTCCGCGCGAAAACCCAGCCGTCCTGCTCGCGGACTTCATCGAACTCGTCCCGCGGGAACCACGCGTGCGTGTACTCGAGCGGCGCGGGTTCCGCAAGCAGTCCGAACCGCGCGATCTCGAACACCGCGATCAGCGTCGGGCCGTCCTGAACTATCCGCGGGAACGTGTGCCCGCCGACCCACTCGTTCGGCTCCGGAAGCGCCTCGTTCTTCGCGGCGGGATGAGTGACGAACACCAGCGCGTCCGGACCGAGACACGCCTCCATAAGATGATGCTGGAGGCCGTATTCTCCCTTGCGGTAGTCCACCGCGCTCGAAAGCTGCGCGTTCCGCGTCCGCCAGGTGATCTTGTTCACCTCTGTCATATATGGACGCACAGCGGGCGAGCGGTTCACCATCACGTTCCGTAGAACCGCGGGAAAACGATCGACAAGCCGGAGCGCCGCTTCAAAAGGCTTGAACTCCGCGTACCGCCAGAGTCGGTTGTTATTTATCAGCGCGCTCGACTGATCCATAACAAGAGGATGCGCAGTCGCGCCGAGGGACCAGTAAAGCACCGTGTTTTCCGGATCTGCCGGATCGAAACCAAGCTCCGCGCCTTTTTCGACCACAATCGAATGCCGTTCGCGGCTGACGAACGGCTCCGGCTCGTCATCGTGCAGCGCGAGCACGGCTTCGTGCGGACGATAATTCTCCGCGATCATCAGGAACGTCTCAGCCGCGTTTCCAACTCCGCCGCGCCAGCCGGTGCCATAGAGCAGCCAGTGAATGTTCGAGTTCGACTCGCCGCGGTGGGACTGAACTCTGTCCGGATATGAACGACCATGGCTCGTCGCAAGCAGCCCGTGGAACGAATCCGACGCCATATCCGCAAGCATGACGTCCGTCATCCGCGCAGCGCGTGCGCGCAGCTCCTCGTCCGGCGCAAGGTCCGCGACGTTTATAATTCCAGCGAGCTGCAGAGGAAAGTACACGTTCGAATCCCACTCCGCGTGACCGAACCGGCTGCGGAAGTCGATCCACTTCTCGATGCGCTTTCGACCGCGCGCTTTATGCCACGCGCCGGTTTGTCCAGTCGCGGAGAAGACGTGGTCCGGCATCAGACTTCCAGCAATGTATTCCGACGAACAGAAAAGGATATCGTGGTTTTCGGTCCAGAAGATCATCATGTCGTCGCCAGGATCGTGGGCGTCGTAGCGGAAACCGCTGAGCGCGTCCTCGACTTCGGCCCGGAACTCCGGGGACATCACGTCAGCGAACTGCGCGAGCAGACGAACTACGCCGCACGCGCGAAAATCCGCGCAGTCCGGTCTCGCGCGAAGTTCGTCAAGCGCCACCCTGATTGAATCTTCGTCGAAAGAGGTCAAAACCGGCTGTCCGCTGTCCTCTGCCCTCTGTTCACTGAAAACCCGCGCCATCACCCGCATCAGATCGCCGCTCTTGGCCGCCGCGGCATCGATAAGAGCCTCCCGGCGCGTGTCGTAACTTCCCTCCGGACGCTGGTACCAGGAATTCCATCGAATTTCCCCGGCTGAGATTTCCGAAATAAGCATCGAAATGACCAATAAAAATAGAATATATCGCATAATGGGCGGCTTTCGTAATCGACCATCGACAAGAGCATGAATTTCGTGAGCGTTCGGTGAAACACGTGGCACGGACGTCTCGTCCGTGTTTTCACGGTCAGGATGACCGTGCCACGCAACGTTGTTCACCGAACATTCACTGAATTTCGATCATTTATCCAAAAAAAGCGCCGTCGTCCGCATGGTTTACAGAAAATTAATTTGTTCTTAACTTTTTAGGCTGTGCTGACTTAATGTTTTGTTAATCTGTTCTTAACGTAAGCTGGTTGGAGCGTGGAGCCATCCGATGAATAGACAGATTTGGGATCGCCCTGCGAATGGCAGGTCTACGTGGTTGTTTTTCGCCTTTGCGCTGATACTCATATCTTTTGGAGTAATCGCGGAGAAATTTTCCAGCAGCGACTCCGAGCGAGTCGAAAACGACGGTAAGTTCATCGCTCTCGACAATATAGTCCAGACTGCCGGAGAGAAAAGATATGACGTCGACCGCGCTTTCGGAGCAACGTTCGCAGACGGACAGATAGTTGTCTGGTTCAGATCGGACGCTCCAGCGGATGCACTCGAAGTCCTTACCGCCGCCGAAAACTGCGAGGCGGTTGCGACGATTCCGGAGCTTCGAGTCGCGCTGCTCGATTACTCCCGGAAGATAGACGTGATCGCGACTTCCGAAAGACTTCTCCGCCACCCGTACCTTCTGGGTGCGGAACCGAATTTCGCATATTCGATTCCCGGCGCAAGCGAATCCGAAAGCGTGCAAAGGACTTCGAAATCCGGGGCATCGAAACCCGAAGAAAGCTGGGTCGCCTTCGCCCTCGGACTCGCTCCGGCGCACAAAATCAGCCGCGGGTCTATGGACGTGAAGATCGCCGTCATCGACACGGGGGTGACTAAGCAGCGTGGATTCGCAAGGGAGCTGCTTCCGGGATACGATTTCGTGCGCGAAGAGAACGATGCCTCCGACGAAAACGGCCACGGAACGCGAATCGCGTCGCTGATTCTATCGGACGACGGAGACGAAGTCGTGGGAGTTGCGCCAGAATGCGGCGTGATCCCCGTGCGCGTCTTCGGCAAAACCGGCGTCGGGACGAATTTCGATCTTCTTCGCGGGCTTCTCTTCGCGCGGGACTCGGGCGCGAACGTCGTGAACCTGAGCTTCGCGTCGCGGGACAAATCGAACATTCTCGAAAGCGTCTGCGATTCGCTTCTCGCGGAAAACGTCACCCTCGTCGGAGCGATCGGAAACGATGGACTCACGAAAGTCCCGACGTACCCCGCGTGTTTCGAAAGCGTCATCGCGATCGGCGCCATCGACGAGAACTTCGAGACGTATAAACTCGGGAACATCCATCCGAAAATCATCGCGAGCGCGCCGGGAGTCGACGTCCCCGTTACAGGTCTGTATGGCGAAGTCGCGCGCGACACTGGCACTTCCGTTGCGGCGGGAATCGCAAGCGCGGTGGTCGCGCTAGTCAGGTCGAAAAATCCGGGAATGTCGACGAACGCCGCGATCGCGCAGATGCTGAAAGGAATCTTCGACACTGGCGAACCGGGAAGAGATTACGCCACCGGATTCGGCGCGATCTCCGCATCCGGAGCGCTTTCCACCGCGGCATTCAGCTTCCACGACGTTGCGATCCGGAGCGCGCGTATCGAGGATTCGTTCCTTTCTCTCGGGCAGGGAAGCGTTTACGCAATCGACGTCGAAAACGCGGGAACGTTCGCGGAAACGAACATCCGCGTCACCGCGCGAAACGTTTTCGGAAGAATCGTGCTCGATAAAACCATCGAGACCCTGCGTGCGGGCGAGGTCGAGCGCGTCGAAGTTCCGATGGAGATTCTGGACTGCCTGCCGGTGTTCACTGGCCGCGATCACACTACGAACTGGGGCAACGCGCTCTCCGTCAGCGTGACGAAACTTCCGGACGAACTCCGCTACGACAACAACGAGCGCGGCATCACCTTCCTGCGGGAGTTCGACGAGCTTGAAACTTCCGGAACCGTCTACCGCATCTGCCACGCGAATTCGCTGAACAAGGATATGTGGTCCGACGCGCCCTGGCGGGTCGAGGACGATCAGACCGCGATTCCGTTCTCCGTGACGCTGAAGGACTGCGGCGACGACGAACTCGATCAGCTTCGAAGCATCAGAATCAAAGACATCACGGGCGGCGCGAGCAACGTGATTTTCGATCTGAGCTTCAACGCGGAACGCATCGGCGACAACGCGCAGGAAAAGGAGTACTGGATTTTCGAGACGAAAGAAGCGTTCGGCGCGGCTTCGCTTGCCAGCGGCACGCCGCTCACCGCGGCAAACCTCGGCTACAGCGTAGGCACCGACATAGATTTCGAGATAAGGGTGACTAGCCGCGACAATCTCGCGTCGACCCTCGGATACGACGAGCATTACACGAAGCACGTGCGCGTCCACATCGGCGACGAAAAGCTCCCTCTGTGGAACGACTGGTACTACGTCGATACGCACTTCCACACTATGTACACGAACAACATCGCCGAATGGGGCGGGTCGCCTTTCACGGCGAGCGCCGCGGCGCGGGCGATCGGGATGCACTTCCTCTGCATGACGGACCATAGCTGCGATCTCGACGAGCTGAGCGACGGTCAGATTTCGTATCGCACCGACATTTACGAGTACACAGAATGGACCGGAGGCCAGGCGGTAACGACCATTCAGGATAACCGCACCATCGGCGCAGGCACGACCTGGGACGCGCTCGGCTACGAAGAGACGATGCACTCCGACGCGGCCTTCCAGGTAGTCAGAAACACGGAATTGAACGCCGGGAGTCTCGACCCGTCGCTGAAAGACAAGACGATTCACATGCTCGTTTTTGGCAGCCCGTACATTAACAGTCCGAAGTCGGGAATGCAGGTTGCGGGGGTATCCTTCGACGGTCCCGCGTCTCCCAATCTTTCAAATGCGCTTTCGCTGATCCCGGCGCCCGGGTTCAGTTACGCGGCGCACCCGAAGGATATGCTAAGCTCGATGGTCAACGGCGGGACGTGGACGAGCTCGGACGTCGCCGCGGGCATAGCGGCTGAGGTATTCCGCGGTTTCCAGGGCTTCAACGAGCGCGTTACGTTCAAAAGCTCCAACCAGGACAACCCGTGGGCGGATTTCGACTCTGGGAATACGCCGGGAACGTATCCGAACGCGCTTTATAACGAGGTCCGTCACTGGGACGAGAACGTCAGCGCGCAGATGTCGAACCTTGTCGGAGGCGTGCCGCGCAAACTGAGGTTCATCGCCGGGTCGGACGCGCACGGCGATTACAACTTCGGCGCCGACCTCACTTCGAGCGGCAGCGAAGACGCGGACGACAACGCGCTTTCGAAGGCTCGGACGCTTGTTTACATTCCGGACCCGCAGAGCCAGTGGGATGAATCGAACCTGCCGCCGAAAATCGAGATGTATCGCGCGCTTCGCGAAGGCGTGGCGGTAGCGACCGACGGCCCACTCGTACGGATGGAGATCGACAACGGGCGCGGGCAGATCGCGCAGATGGCGGGGAACACCGTCGTCGTCCGTGGCGACGGCGCGACGATCGCGATCGACTATCTGAACTCTCTCGAGTGGGGATCCGTAACGAACGTCGATCTGTACCGCGGCGACGTCGCTACCGGAAACTCACCGCTGCTGCTTTCGAGCTGGATGGGCGGGCAAGTCACGTCGAACGCGGGCAGCTTCAGCGGAGTGAACATGGATACTTTCCAGACAAGCACCGCTCTGAGCCTTCTTCCCTCCATCGACGGCTGGGTCTACTACCGCGCGCACATTCAGACGCAGAACTCCCGCGGCCTCGCCCATAACGGCTACTCGAACCCGATCTGGGTCTACGTCGGAACTCCGGGAATCACGCCGACCGTGACGAGCGTGAACCCGCAGAGCGTGCTGAACGATCAAGCCCGGACCATCACGCTTACAGGGACCGCGCTCGATCTCACGCAGGCGGTCACCGTTAAAAACGGCGCGCACCTCTACACCTGCACGAACCTCCAGATCGCGTCGGCGACGTCGATAAGCGTCGACATTCCCGCAGGCATGTATCCGGGCACAGGTTATCAGTTCAGCGTCGCCACTCCGACCGGGACGAGCATGACTTCTCCGGCTCTGACGGTTGTCGAGCCGCTGCCGACGGTGACGTCGGTGAGTCCGTCCCTCGCGAGCGATTCGTCGAACACCTTCGTCACGATCACGGGCACGAGTTTCATCGGAACGACGGGCGCCCGGCTCTCGGACGGCGCCTCGACCGCGCTTTCGAACGTCGTCATCGTGAGCGACACCGAAGTTCAGGCCATCGTTCCCGCGGGCGTCATACCAGGGACCTACAACGTGCTCGTAACGAACTCCACCGGATCGAGCGCGGCTGTGACGCAGACAATTCAAATCGTCAGCGCTCCGGTTACTACGAGCGTCTCGCCTTCCTCCGGACGAAACACCAGCGCGATCTCCGTGACGATTTCGGGCAGTGGATTCAGCGGCGCGACAGGCGCAAGTCTGGGCGGCATGAACGGCGTGGCGCTTACGAATTTCGTGGTGGTCAGCGATAGTCAGATCAGCGCGAATGTGCCGTCAGGCCTCGCGGCGGGGAGCTACAAACTCTTCGTTGCGTCGGGCGCGATAGAGAGCACGGGATCGATAAGCTTCGTCACGAACGACGGAGTCATCGCGGACGCGGGTCCGGATCAGGACGTGCAGACGGGCACGGTGACGCTGAACGGATCGACGTCGCGGGACCCCGCGGGCGGGACGATAACGAGTTACCTGTGGACGCAGGTCTCCGGACCTTCGACGAGCCTTGTCGGCGCGTCGATCGCCATGCCCACATTCGAGGCGACCAGCGCGGGGACGTACGTATTCTCGCTGGTCGTAACCGCGGGAAGCGATACGTCCGCGCCGGACCAGGTCATCGTCACCGTGACCGCTTCGGGGGCGACTCCTCCGATTCCGGCGGCGGTTCCGGTGGCTGCGATCTCCGGCTCCGGTTCGGGCGGCTGCGGGATGACAAGCGCTCGCTCCGGGAATTCGAATCCGCTCGAAACGCTCGGAATGCTGCTTCCGCTCTTCGCGGTACTCGGCTTCGTTTTCGCAAACCGGCGCTGAGAATTACTCTCGCGGAGTGCGGTTGTGCTGGGCGTTGGGGGATTTTTTCGACTCCCTACTCCCTACTCCCTACTCCCTACTCCCTACTTCAATGCGGATACAGATCGAGTTGCATCTTCTTCTTGTTACCGATGAATTCGAGATCGTGGGCCGCGAGGTATTCGCAGTAGGGAACGTATATCTTTCGCGGGAGGTCTCCGTAAACCATCGAGACGAACGCGACCATGGACTGAATCTCGCGCTTCTTTTCCTGCGCGAGTTCGTCCTTCGGAATCTTAGCCGCGTTGTGCAGCGCGGCACGATACACGTCGAGCTTCGCGCGGGGAATGCGTACCATCCCCTTCTCCAGTATGAGACCAGTGACCTCCAGCGTGTCGCCCGCGCTTTTGCGAAGATAGCTCACCTTCTCCGGATTGACTCTGAACCCGGATTTTGCGATGACCTTCTGGATTTTCTGCCGGAGGTCTTCTGGAATCTCGAAAGGCGACGAAATAGTGAGATCGTCGGCGTAGCGCGTATACCTGAGCTTCAGATCGAAACCGGAAAGCAGCGCGTAGATGTGTTTGTCCATCTTGATACACGCAACGTTGAGAAGCCAGCCCGAACACGGACCGCCCTGCGGAAGGCAGCCGTTCAGGGTAACGAGGTGAATGAGCACGCGAATGACGTCGTCGAGGACGTGATACGGGACGTACTCGCCGAGCCGACGCATTGGAGTTTTGAGGTAGCGCACGAGGCTGTGCTTGACGCGGATCGCCTTCACGCTCGGGAACGCGTCCTTCAGGTCGAGGTTCAGCATCTCGCTTGCGCTTTCGAGGTGGTACTTCGCGCCCGTGACGATGCTCCGCGCCGGCATGAATCCGTGGCACGCGTTCGATACTGGAATATGGTACAGAAGTCGATCCAGAATCCGTCGCTGCACGAGTTTCAGTTCCTCGCAGGGAGAATCGATGTTCCGGAACTTCCCGGTGTCGCCCTTTGGAATCTGCCAGGAGTCGTACGCGCTTCCAGTTTCGAGCTTCATCAGGCTCATTTCGATGGCGAGTGGATCGACGTCGAGCCAGTTCGCAAGGAATTCGATCGCTCGCTGCTTGTGCGGAATATTGAAATTCGAAGGATAGAACGGCTCGCTTTGCTCCTCGCCTTTCACGCGCCGTCGTTTCGAGTCCGCGAGAGGATTCGAATCCGGAATAGCGCTACCGCCATCCGCGAGCGCCGCGACGATGAGAATCGCGGAACATTTCGGGCACCGAAGACGGGTTCCGGGCACGTTCGAACCTTCGAACACCATGGAACACGACGGGCAGACTACTTGAAATTTTTTGTGGGTCATTGAAAAAATGCGCTGGTCGGGGCAGCCCCTTCCAGCCCTGAGAGAGAACTCGTTACTGCGCGCTTTCCGTGGACCCCGCCCGATGAGAGTCCCTGATCGAGTAGTAGACGGACAAGGCCACGCTGAGGCTGTACAGCCCCGAACGTTCGCCCTATCCTCGATGGTCTGCTACCCGAACCGTCCTGGGGCCGCCTGCGCCGTGCAATGGCGGCGTCAGGCTACGTCCCCACAGGCGCGGGGCGGATCGCTCCGAGAAAACCTTTCTCCTCACCGTGCGCTGCGCACGGATCATAAGAGACTCCAATCTGTAAAAGATCAGTACCAGAATAGCCTGGTTAGGTGGCCAGTTGCGCTCTCCCTGATTGATGATTACAGAATAATCGCGCGCGCGGGAATGTCAACGCCGTAAAGTTGTTATTCAACCATCTTCCATGTTCCGCCGGTTTTAAGCGCGAGCGCTTCCATCAGACGGATTTTGTGTCGACCGCCGTTGTCCCGATCGGCAATCATTTGCCTACCCTGACCGCCGACTTCAATCACGTTGATCTCGACGTCGTAAAGTTCAGCCCAGTCTGTAACGTGTTTATAGATTATTTCCACGTCGGTGATACTTCCGCCGTCCAAGTCGCCATTTGTTACGAGATAGATCGTATCCGGGACGCTTTCGAAATCCATTGCGACCGCGTCGTGGAACGCAGGCGCTCCAAAGCGATGTCCGGATGAATAGTAATGGAAAATCGTATCGAGCGCTTCGAAAAGCGCTGACTGGTCAGTACTTTCGCTAACCGATCGCATCCAACCAAACAAATCCAAACGCGTAGCGGCGACGTTTCTTTTCATCAAGGTGCCCGGAAATGGAAAGTGCTGTTCATCGTCGAAGAACACGCACCCTATGAGGGAATTTCCATCCATGTTCCTGATAGCGCTGATCGTCTCACGTTTAGCTTCAGACAAATACGAGATTTCTGGAAGATTGTTTGAGCTAATCGGGTCTGTTTCTCGAGGTCGAAGTCGCTCGCTCCTGGAAAAGGAAGAATCGATAGCAAAAACCGCCGCGGTCGAGGCTACGGGAATGCCGAAAAAAGTTGGAAGCCCTACAATGTCTATTTCAGGAGCCGGTTCGTCGGCGCGAACGTATTTTTCACTTTGAATAGAATCGAAATTTATCGCGAGCCAATCACCCCAAAGCTCGATCTGCGGATAAAATGTTTGACCCGTCAGTTTCCAAAGTCGTTTTTCGAATTCGAAGAGCATTCTACCTGTTTGATTTTTCATTACTTCTATTATTTTCGGAATCGACGACACCGAGCCCATTGCAACCAATCCGTCCAGCGCAGCCATACGCACCTGGCGGCTATTCGTCCCGAACATAACTCCTTCGATCTCCGAAATCGAAGCCGAACTGCCAATCCTGGCGAGAGCGCGCAACACTCCAGTCCTCACCCTCGGATCGATAACGCCTAACATCCGACGCAGATTCGCCACTGCGTCTCGATGGATCATCCAACCGTGATGTTCAATCGCGTCAAGAACTGCGATCAGCACGTCAACCGAAGATGAACCTAGCGCCTCTCCGGAAAGATACCTTATAGCGACTTCATCCGTGAATTCTTTCATCGCTTCTGCGGCTCGGATTTTGATCAGGTCCTTTCTCGCACAATCATTATGAAGACTTCTCAATTCCATCAGTCTTTCCTGCGTTTCTTCGTAGGAGGAATTCCATCGCATTTCCATCTGCAAACGTTCCAGTGCTTCGATCCCCGATTCCTCGTTGGATTTTGAAATCGGGATATCTCCGCTCACAACGTCCATTAACTTCAGAATCGATTCCAGACTGTTGACGCGAACCGCAATACCGATTGCGCATAGATAGCCTGGGACAGTGTGCTTCATCCAGTGCCTGTTGAAATCGAGATCCCAGGTTTCGAGGGTAAAAGGCACTATAATTTCTTCATCCGCGATCTCTTCCCAATGCCCTACGTCATCCCAACCCGGCACGAATCGCTCGCTCGCTCGTAATGCGAAGTTGGAAGATATTTCCGATTCAGCGCCATATTGTGGCAAAGAATCGTCGATCATGACTTCGGTTCCGATGTCGCTATCTTCATAAGCCAACTTTTCGTCGGCGCCTTGATTCGCCCCAACGGTTGCGTTCCGATCCGACCGAATTTCATCGACTATTCCGTACACGTTCCAGATGAGAAAAAGGGACGCGAGACCCGCGATGCTGCCTAGCACAATCAGCGTTACGAGGCCTCCGCGGAGCGCGCGTTTCACCGGCGTGGGCGGCGCAACGATTTCGATCACTCGAATCGCGGGCTGCTCTGAAATCGCCATAGGCAATCTGGCGCTCGCATTCGCCCGCGATCGCATCGGGGCGCTCGGATCGAGCACCTCCACGTCCGTCACGATGACAAGGTTCTGCGTCGAAGTGGAACTGCTCTCATTCTCAGGGATATTCGATAGTACGCTTTCGATGTATCGCGCGTCGTTCTCCTTAAGAAAACCGCGTTCGACCGCGACGTCGCGAATCCTTCTTATCTGGCTCCACTCATCGAAGCTGGTGCGCTGTATTTCCGCGCACTCGAGCGCTTCAGCGGACGTCATCAGTTTCGCAGCAACTGCCGCTTCCGCGAAACGCTGACAATCCCGCAGCATTCGAAGATAGCTCTGCTGGTGGAGAATCCGCTTTATGCCGGCTCGTTCGAGCGCGCCCTTATCCACTAGAATTCGTCCGAGTGGCGATCCAAGGCTTGATTTCTGCGCTCTGAGGGCGTCGTCACGCGCTCCGCTCGAAATAAGCCCGAGCGCGATGGCAACTTCGCCGAAGAGGGTTTCGCTTTGCTTCACGGGATTCCTTGCGATCAGGAAAATATCGGGCGTCAGAGGAAGTATAACCCGGAGCGGATTTCGAACAAGGCATTTCTTCGCTCGGCACGAAACACGGGATCCCGTAAAGAGTTTCGCGGGTAAAAGGCTTACGGCGCGGCCTGCGCAACCGTGGTCAGCGCGCCCTCAGGTATCAATCCGTGAAAGAACCCGGTGAACTCGGTGACGGTGCTGTCCATCACCTCGATTATAGGCGAAGGATACACTCCGAGGAAAATTATCACGAGCGCGAGCGGAACCAGCGTGAACGTCTCCCGCGGAGTCAAGTCCGTGAGGCCGAGGTAGTTCTGGTTCAGCGGTCCGAAGAAGATGCGCTGCATCATCCAAAGCAGATACGCCGCGGTGAGGATCACGCCGAGAACGGAGATCACCGTAAGCGTCTGGAACGTCACCGCTCCCGCCATAAACTGCGGCGCGGTCGACAGGTGCGCTCCGGACGAAAAACTGCCGAGGAAAACGAGAACCTCGCTGACAAAGCCCGAAAGTCCCGGAAGGCCCATACTCGCGAACAACGCGATTGTCATGATGGTTGTGTACGTGGGCATAACTTTCGCGATTCCGCCGAAGCCGCCGATCTGACGATGGTGCGCGCGATCGTAGATCACGCCGACCAGAAGGAACATCATCGCCGTGCTCGTCCCGTGGTTGAACTGTTGCAACGCGCCGCCCAAGACTCCCATGTGCGTACAGGCCGCGAGTCCGAGCAGGCAGAAACCCATGTGGCTGACGCTCGAATACGCGACGAGTTTCTTCATATCGCTCTGCGCCATCGCGCACATCGCGCCATAGATGATGTTGATCACCGCGATTATCGCTATCGGGATCGCCATTGAAATCGCCGCTTCAGGGAAGATCGGGTAGCTGACGCGGAGGAACGCGTACGTCCCCATCTTCAGCAGCAGGCCCGCGAGGATGACGCTGATCGCGGTCGGCGCCTCGACGTGCGCCCACGGAAGCCAAGTATGGAACGGGAACAGCGGCACCTTGATCGCGAACCCGATGAAAAGCAGGATGAACAACAGTTGCCCTAGCGTAGGAGTCCAGCCGAGTATCGGATATAGTCCGCTCTGGTAGCTCTTTGCGATTGCGCGGTACTGCACGAGGTCGAAGGTTGCGTGCGCGCGGATGAACTGCGCGCCCTGGTCTGTGACCCCGAGGTTTTCGCGTTCGGATTCATCGAGGTCTGCGAGCGCAAAAAATTTCGCCACGCCTGTGTTTTCGTCTGTGACGTACGATCCCTGGCGGAATATAGCTTTGCCGTGGGCGGAATAGACCGTGCCTTCTTCGATGCGATCGACCTGCACGGGCGCATCGTCGCTCGCGAAGAACATGATAAGCAGCGCGACGAGCATCAGAACGCTGCCCGCCATCGTGTACAGGAAGAACTTGATCGCCGCGTAAACTCTCTTCGGCCCGCCCCAGATTCCGATGAGGAAGTACATAGGAAGCAGCATCACTTCCCAGAAAACGAAGAACAGGAAGAAATCGAGGCTGACGAACACGCCGTTCATTCCGGTGATTAGCAGCAGCATCAGCGCGAAGTAGCCTTTAACCTGTTTGTCGATCCCCCACGACGCGATTACGCTTACGAAGCTCACCAGCCCTGAAAGCAGCACCAGAGGCACGCTGAATCCGTCGACGCCGAGGTGGTATTTGATGCCGAATTTGGGAATCCAGTTGTAGCTTTCCTCGAAGTAGATCCCCGCGGGCGAACCGGCCTTGTAGAACGTCCACACGATGATGACGCTGACGCAAAGCGACGCGAACGACGCCGCGGCGGCGATGCTTTTCACTATATCGCTGTTTCGAGAGTCCTTATTTGGAAGGAGGAGTATGAACAGCATCCCGAGTACCGGGATAAAGGTGAAAAGCGAAAGCAGGAATGACGAGTTGAAATCGAACATTGTTGGTTACTTGTAGTGGTTGATGCTTGTGGCTAGTTCCGGATGTGATTTGCTCGGATGACAACATAATAAACATCGCGGAAAGCGAATAACCATCCGCGCGACAATTTTTTATGATCTTCCAGCCGAACACCCGCAGCTACCTACTAAGCAACTAACGTAGGCACTTGGGACCGCGGTCGTCTATGTCCGCAAAAGCCGTCAAACGTCTCGTTTGACGGCTCCGAATTATCGATGTCGCTTGCTTGAGATAGTTTCTAACAACTATCCACTAACAACAATCTTGACATTTAGACCGTAAAACGAAACCATGGCCGCGATGGACTACGATACCGAAATGTTCGCGAAAATCGCAATCCGCAACGGGCTGATCTCCCAGGCCGCGCTTGTGGCGACGATCGACGTCATCGAACGCGACGGCGGGGAGATAGCGGAAATCTGCGTTTCCCGCGGGTACTTGTCCCGTCAGGACGCGAAAGACATCGAACGAAGGAAATGGGAGGCGCGAATCCGCGACGAAGGACTTCTTTACGAGAAGGTCATCAAAAAGAACGGTTACTCGAGCGACGAACAGATCGAGCACGCGAAACGAACCCAGCAGAAGCTGTTCGCCCACCGGAAGGAAAGCACGCCATCGCTTTCGGAAATCCTGAAAGCGCAGGGGGCGATCACGAAGGAGCAGAAAACGAAGGTGGACGCACTCGTGACCAAACTGTTCGAGAAGGCCCAGAAAGGCGAACTCGGGAAGGAAAGCTTCATCAGCGAGCTTCGAAAAACGGTCGAAAGCACTAGAAAAAGCGGCCCCGGCAAGAAAGTGATGGATTTCGACTTCGGGCATACTCCGCAGAACGTCAGGCCGCCCGGCGATACGAAACCGGGGTCCGCAGGAAGAAGCCCACGCGCCCACGCGAATCCGAACGAGGAACCTGTCAGCCCCGAGCCGAAGGCGGTTTCTTCCACTGTTCCCGCAAAAAGCGACGGCGGAATCCCGATAGACACCGAGCCTTTAGACGAGGAGGAGAACCCCTGCGCAATCTCCGCGATACTTATCGACGGAAGGCCTTCGTTCCTGCCGTCGACGTCGGAGGCGGATTTCTTCGGCTTCGAATCGAACGAATTCGACATTTCGGACCTGATGGAAGGCCGGGGGGTCGATGTTGGCGACATTCAGCGCGGCGAGTCGCGGAGAATGGCGCCGAAAAGAAACCAGCATCACGATGACGACGAGGAGGGCATCGAGAGCATCGAGCCGATCAGAGAAATAAAGGCGAGACCGGCGCCAAAGCTCGGGGCGGAACCCGTAGTTCGGGGCCACGGCGTTCGCGAAGACGACGAAAACATCGCGTTCGACGAGACGATCGTCGATCAGAGACTTCTCCACGAGGACGAGGACGACGAGGAAAGCGAAGACGAGGATTTTTCCACGGAACAGCTTGAGGTCGCGGACGATGAAGACCTGGATGAAATGTTCGACGACGAAGATGACGCGCAGGACGACGTCGCATATAAGGAAACGGTCCGCGTGGGCGATTACACACAGCCTAAGTCCCGGAAGGTGCTCAAAAAATCAGAGCGTGGCGGCCCCGGTGGAAAGAAGCGCGACCAGAGGGGAATCACCAGCAAGATCGCCGGGAAGGAGGATTTCGATCCGGAGCTTGACGATCTGTTCGAGGACGATCCGGGCACGAGGAAGACCCTGGACGTGAAAAACAGATTCAAGTCGAAGGGTGGGCTTTCGAAGAAGTCAGACAAATCAGGCGGGTCGTCCGGCAAGATGGGGAAGAAGTCCTCCCAGGCGAAAGGAATTTCCAGCGGCAAATTCGGCAAGAAGAAAAAGAAACGATAACGAATGCGGGAGAAAACGAAAAAGCGAAACTGGGGGCCGTTCGTATTAGCGTCGATACTGTGCGCGATACTTTGGATCGCTACCGTCTGGACGCGCTCGTATCTTAAGATCGAAGCGGAGCATGGATCGTATGATTCCGTCTCCTGCCATCTCGAATTCGTCGCATCGGTCGACCTTCTCGAAAGGCACTCTGAAGACGAATTCGGCAGACACTTTCTTGACGCGAGCATCGGTCCCGCGCACCCGGAACTGTACGAAGCGACGCAGACCGTGGATAACACGGATTTCGTGTACGAGGGTAGAAAACTGATAGAGACTACGTGCAGGTTCGAAAACGTCAACCCGCACAGAGCAGATAGAAACGCATACTTCGATTCGAATCCGTATTACACGTGGGGAGGAAGAGAGTATTTGAGAGTAAGGGCGAATTACGACGAAACGACGATAAACCTCTACATTCCGAAGTCCGCGTTCGCCTACGACGAAAGCTCGCGGGAGCTAACCTTCCACGGAACCCTCGAACTTCGCGACGGCGCAAAACCGCGGTGGCTCAACATCAACGGAGAGGAAATCGAGATCGTGACGAACGAGGGAGAATAGAGATTTCAGCCACGCGCCCGATAGGGCGTCAAGGTTATCGAGATTTCAGCCACGCGCCCGATAGGGCGCCAAGGTTATCGAGATTTCAGCCACGCGCCCGATAGGGCGTCAAGGTTATCGAGATTTCAGATTGCAGATTGAACTTCTGCATTCTAACTTCCGACTTCTGCATTTTCTCACCATTCACTACCGGCAACTATTCCCTCGATCCTCGATCCTAATTTTCCGCCTACTGCTCAGAACAGGTAGCTGAAACTCAGCACGCCCACCACCTTCGGCGCGGACTCCGTAAGCCCGGCGCTGACGCCGAGATCGACGGTGTAGCTCGATCCTACGAACCTCACACCCGAAGTGACGGTAAGCGCGTGCTCCTGATCTTCCGCAAGCCTCCGGTACGCGCGGCTGAATCCCTCGAACTGTAGCGGAAACACCACCGTCGGCGTGCGCCTCGACCACGGAACCGCCATCCCGAATCCGTACACGAATATCGGCTTGGCGTCGTAATCCATGTTCGCGATCCGAATATCGCTGGCGAAAGAATATCCCCCCATCGCGTGAAGCGCGCCCCAGCCGTACTGCATTGTGCCGTTCAGGGTCGCGGAAGCGCCCCAAGTCCCTGCGGCGGTGTATTTTCGCGGGTTTCCAAGCTGACGCTGGGCAGTCGTTATCAACGCAAGCCCGCTGCCCTTCGTCCCGTAAGACAGAAACCAGTACTTGAAACTCAGCCTCATCTCCGACGGAGCGAACCACACTTTCTCAGTCAGTTCCGTCTGCGGCTGCTTGAACTTGTTTTCAAGGATCGTGTCCGCTCCGCTCGGGCGGGAGATCGCAAACACGGACAAACGCATCTCGAAGTAATCCAGCATGCCGTAGCGCATTCTGGCGTAGCTCTTCGCGACCATGTTGTCGAAATCGGCCTTGAAACCGTCGAACTGGACCTCCTCGTCCTCGAATGCGAACTCGGTGCCAAGACGGAACTGATAGCGCTGCTTTTTGACGGTGACGACGCTTTCGAACTCCGGAACCAGCGTCAGGCTGTCGATTCCCTTCGTGTGCGTGACTTCGAACGGAGCCAGGGCAAGATGGTCGATGCGTTTGAACTGATCCCGCGCGAGATAATCCGATGGAGCGCCGAAACCCGTCATACCCTGGGCGTCCTCGTCCATCATCACCGGCTTCGGTGCGGCGAGTCGCCAGGTCGGCCTTCCGTACCTGTGACCGAAAGAGGATTCCCCGTCGGACGGAATTCCCTGCGAAAACGCGGACGCCGCGAACGCGAAGACGAGAAGGGTCGCGATGAGCGAAAATTTGATGTTCGTCATTTTGAGTCTGGAATGTGTCGGTATCGAAACGTGATATGCAGGCGGATTCTAACATACCGTCCGCGCTCTCCTGGAACCAGAAATCAGAAATTAGAAACCGGAGCGCAACGCCTGATCAAAACCTGATCCGCCGCTTCTACCTTCTCGCAAGCTGCTGGAGCACCTGCGTCTCCTGGCGAGACTTCAAACTCCCACAACCTCCGCAGCGGTGCTCACCGTGAGCGTGGCGGTGTAATCGGCCTGCTGAGGCAGAACGACCTGCACATAACGCACGTCCTGCAGAAATCCGAGATTCAGACGAATCGCGCCCGCAATCGTCACAGGAGGGTTGCTGTCGAACTGGAGGTATCCGAATGGACTCAGCAGCGGCGCGGGCGGCACTCCGTTATACATTACTTCGAACTGAAGCGTGGTCCCGCGGATATACACGTTCGTATTGACGGGTCCCTTGGATAGATCGAACATGAATTGTCTCAGATTCGCAGCCATGATTTTCTCCTTGATTTAATTCTCCCTCCGGGAGAAGGTGCCCGAAGGACGGATGAGGGCTATTCCTGGGACCGCGGACGTCCCCGTCCGCGTTTAATTCCAATTATTAATTCTTAATTATTAATTGTTAATTTAATGGCGCGGAGACTTCCGAAAGATTCGAAATCGTTATCCCCGCTCCCCACCCCGCAGCTTGCGGCAGCACGATATGAATCCACCTGACCTTTTTCACGAACCCGATATTCAACTTGAATGCGCCATCGATCCTCGTTGGTGAATTGCTATCGACCTGAATGTATCCCCCCGATGGAAACGGCCCCCCTCCTCCGACCTCGAAAACGATGTTATTCGCATCCACGTAGAACTGCGAGCTCACCGCTCCCTGGGATAAATCGAAAAAGAAGTTTCGAATGGATTCAGGCATTCTTTACTCTCGCCTGATTTCATTAGACAGACGACGGCCAAATTCTAACAGTTCCTCATACGTCCCAAATGAAATAAGCAGATCGGAATTATTCTCCAGAAGCATTTGCCTGAGTTGATCCTTCGTAGATGCTGAAACAGAAGTATTTAAGAATAGATATTTCAGTTCCTTAAGCAATGCTATGGGAGAGTAATCCACATTTTCCAAAGCGCTACCAGAAATGTCCAGTGTTTCAAGTTTTGCCAGTTTAACTATGTCCAAAATCGATTGCGATGAAATATTTTTACAACCTATACTCAACGACTCCAAGTTTGATATGGTTGAAATAATCTTAATTGCTTCGCCGTCGATGGAGAAAACATCATCGCCATCACCATCACAAGCGCGCAGCCTTAAAGAGCGCAATGTTTTATTATCCTTCAAACACGCGATACCCTCATTCGATATCTTCCCGATTTCATATAGCAAATGGAGATCATCGAGCTTCGGCAGTTTCGCTATCACTTCCAGGCCACTATCACCTATAAATGATCCAGTTATAGTTATGGATTTCAAGTTTTGTAGCTTAGCCAGAGACGAATATACTGAATCGTTCAATGCAGCATTTGAAAAATTGTCCGTAACGGTAAAATTTTCAAGGTGCTTCAGTTCGGAAAGGAAATGGGCATTGTTCTGCGCCAGAAGTCTGCCCGGCTCAGTATCGTATTCAGAGAGAGAAAGGAAGAATTTAGTATCATCTTCTTGGAGAATTTTCTCAATACGCCAGACTTGCAGTTGTTTTTCCAAATCGCTCGGTTCGCTACAAGACGCGAATAGAGGCGCAATGAAAATCAGCAAAAGAATATTTTGAATAAAAAATTTCATAGCTCACCATTAACGATTGACTCTATAGTGCTTACTTGGTACGTCCTGTTTTGAGGAACGCTACCATAAAAGTGTAAATTGCCGTGCGCTCCGATGGAGATACGTTTTGTGGACCTGCGGCATCTAATAGTTCGGTGGCCGCTCCTTCCGCTTGGGTAGATTTAGTTGTATCCTGATACTTATTTGCGATTCGATTAAGCTCGTCGTTGCCAACGCCAAGTTTAAAAAGCAAGTTCAAAAACTGCAACTTGGCTAACGTCGTTGCTCCTGGAGGTTTTGACAGGTCAAAAAAGAAGTTTCGGATTGTGGAGGACATAATTCAACGAAGCTCTATTATGTGATTCTATTCGACCAGAGTTCACGCCAGCGGAAAGTAACCGATTCTCCTTCTCGATACTCGAGAATAACAATCATTACAATTTTTATCAATAACGCGCCACTCTTTATATTCTGCGGGCAAACCGGAACTTTAAGAATATATATATCGTCGAGGATAATTGGCACGCAGGTACGTTTGCCGTCGTTTCTTCTGCTTAGATGCAACTCTTCATTGAATACATCATATGCTTCGTCAAACCGCTGCCCAGCCCTGCTTTGATTTGCTAAAGAGACATTAAAAATCGGCGCGTCATCAGAATCTGCTGAATCGTTTCTAATAAGCCAGAATAAGTCACATTCCATTGATCGTGGGTACCTGCCATTGAGATGATATTTTTCAGATAAAAATAAAAAGTCATACTTGTGAATTAACGTTTCATAACAAGGTTTGCCTGTGTTGGAAGACGTACCTTCAGCGTCAAGTACGAATTTATGAACTGAACTAAATGAATCCTTACCAGTTTCAGGGTCTATGCACATAATGATATCAGCGCAGTCGAAAGGCGCGTCGATACCTTGATCTCCTCGTGGAGGGGGTTCATTCATATAAACTGGATAACCAGGGCTTACAGGACGATAGTTTCTAGATATTATATTTCTTGTTCGGAGAGAATCTTCTCGCGACCACTCTCTGCCAAAAGTATATCCAGATGCCCTATAATCTCTGAGGAACAGTGTTGCAATTAAAGATGAATGGGTTTCCGATTTTGGGTCGTAAAATAAACTGGCGCGCTCGTCTTCAATCAAACTGGGATTTTCATTTAAGAAAGGATCGTCTTCTGCTCGTATATGCCCCGAAAAAAATAAACATGTAAATAATAGTAGCGCGAAAACAACAAAAAATATGGAATTGCGAAGAGTATGCATAATTAATTTCTAAACTATATTACACTTCAAAATTATCACTTGTACTATCTTACCTGCCAGAAACCAGAATTTCCACCTACTCCTGCTGCGCCCGAACGCCTGGTCTGACCGGCATTTTCCGGCGTAGTCCCTACTGGAGATTGAGGATCCCCAGGAAATTGATCCGATCCTGTATTTTCGTCGTTTATAGGTTGTCCAGCATTGCGATTAGGATCATCTCTACTGAAAGTTCTTCTGATTGCCCCACCACCGTCGCTACCTGGCGGCGCTCCACGGGTGTGTAGCGGGTAGACGCTATCTATTCGATTTAGCTTCCCACCTCTATCTCGCGCCCATCCAACGCCAGATTTTCCTCCTTCTCCGCCTATGCCTGCGCCTCCGCCTTTTCCACCCGCACCAGTTTGTATGACAAAATAATTTGAGGGGTTGTCAAATAGTGAAGCCGAAATTACAACACTTCCTCCCCATCCACCTCGTCCGCCCCAACCACCTTCGCCGCCCTGTCCTCCTAGTCCGCCAAGGGAGGTTGCGCCATTGACTAGACCATCAAATCCTATAGGATTTCCTGCGCCTCCGAGACCAACGTTGCCAGACATTCCGCCAGCGCCGCCAAAACCGCCATTTCCTCCTCCCCCCCCTCTTCCCGCATCTCCGCCAACGAGCAAAAAGAAACAATTATTAGCAGACCCGGAGATTGAAATTATTCCTCCCCTGCCAGCATCTCCTCCATTACCTCCATCCCACGCGCTTCCACCGTTACCTCCATTGCCTGGAGCACCGCCGTTACCACCTGCACACAAGAATTGATTATTTAATGCGTCGAAGTCGGCAACTCCACCATTACCGCCATCACCACCATTTCCTCCACTTCCACCGTTACCCCCATTAGCTCCGAATCCACCGTTTCCACCATTGCCACCGATAAGAATATATACACAATTATCTTCCTTAGCTTCTATATTAAGATCACCTCCATCTTCACCTGCTTTGCCTTCAAAATTAATATCCATTAAAAACGTTTGATCCTGCGATGCCTCTTCACCTTGCATTCCATCTTCACCATTTTCAGGAAGACCAACTCCGCAGCCACCTACGCCATTTACACCAGAAAAACCATTAATGGCATCAGGTCTAGAATCCATAAATCTTCCCGGATCCCCATCTTTTCCATCTGCTTTTTTAAATACATTAACACACACAACTTTTCCATTGACTCGTATCGGCAACTTAATTGCCAGAGATTGCGGGTAAGATCGAAGCAGGGTGATAACCTCAGAAATCGAATCCGTTTTTCCTCCTTTTCCATTTAATTTTGTTTTTACACTGCTCTCGGTAATAGACGGCTCCCCACGACTGTTTAGTAACAAGTTGTTTCTTAGTAACCCGAATAGTTCCGCAATGAACCTGGTATTAAAATCTTCTCGACGCAAATCTCCAATTTTAATTGGCATGATATCCAACGATGAAATCTCAGGTAAAGCTCTCTGCCTGAATTCCT
The DNA here is from genome assembly GCA_024653775.1 of Planctomycetota bacterium. Taxonomy (GTDB): domain Bacteria; phylum Planctomycetota; class UBA8742; order JACQVU01; family JANLHZ01; genus JANLHZ01. Next base: position 47,178 of record JANLHZ010000301.1, read on the forward strand.
GAAGATCATCTTCTAGTCTCAACAATTGCGAGTCTCGATCAATTGGTCTCATCACTTCTTGTGATGATCTCCGAGTACGATCCGGTAGAGCAGTCGCCTTTGCCTCTCTTTCATCGACATTTACTTTGTCAAGACCATTTTCTCGGATCTGCAAATTTCGGTCAGTTGAACTCCGCGATGTTAGCTCATTTTCGTTGCTTAATTCATTTTCACGCCATGGAGAGCGTCGGGATTGTTCGGCTTTAGTAACAAACGGCAAATGGTATTCAGCAATATTGTTATCGTTTTTTAATACGTTATTTTTTTCGCGGCATTCGCAATTACTATTGTTTGGAATCAAGCCGAGCTTGCGGCGGCGTTCCATAAGCCAGTTGTAGGAATCTTCGAGGTTGCTTATAGGCCTCGTAATATCGAGCGAGCCGTTTGACGATGACCTTTCCGACTCCATACGCGCTTTTTCCTCCGCCGCGTGAAGTCTGCGCTGCTCCATGAGCCAGTTATAAGAATCTTCGAGGTTGTTTCCTGGCATTTTTATTCCATTTTTATTAAAATATCATTTGAAGTCGCGAAGGGCAAATTACGTCAGGTACATTATTGACTGGAACGAAACATTCCCGGTGTCGTCCGTGGTTCCAGACACGTCTACGCCATTATTGAGAGTGAT